>LS998015.1:1296086-1670666 GCA_900498245.1 Candidatus Zixiibacteriota bacterium | reverse complement strand
TCAGAAATGAAATATATTTGGGGTCGTGTACTCTGTCAATGATAGAACTTGGATCCGTACCTGTGGGCCGCCAGAAGACTAATTTCGATCCCAGATCGGATTTGCGTACATGATCCAGAGCGAACGAAACCCTGTGCGCGTTCTCAGGATGACCGGCCGGTGCGGCGTGTTTTTTTTCCTGAACCAATTCCGCCAACCCGATTTGCATATTAACTCTGAATTCTCGCCTTCATATTTCCATAATATAATCTACAATTTCTTCTTTTTCCAGTTCCCTTTCCGAAACCAGAAGAAAAGTATGATGGCCTTAAAAAATGACGTAATTGTCAATGTCCACCACACCCCATTGATGCCAATATTGAGCGAAAAACATAAAAAATAGGCCAACGGCAGGCGGGCTATTGAAAAGGGGATGGAAACTATCATCGGCGGCAAGGTGTTCCCGGCGCCGGAAAACGAGCCTTCGAGAACGATTTCAATACCCATGAATACTTGCGATAAACCAAGAATGATCAGATAGTCGCGCGCAATAACATGAACAGCGGGATCTGATGTGAACGCCCCCGTTATCACCCCCGGAATGGTCAGGAATATCGTTGAAACTAATCCCGTCTCCAGAGCAATCAATTTTACCGTCGCCCAGGCACATTTAGCGGCCCGATCCGGCTTCTCTGCCCCAAGGTTCTGCCCTACCAGAGTTGAGGCCGCCACTGAGAAACCGAATGAAATCAGGAATGACAAGGATTCCATTCGATTGCCTATCCCCATGGCGGCGCCGGCCGGCGAGCCGAAGCGATGAACGATCTGAATAATGAACCAGTAGACGCAGGTAAAGATGATATTTTGTATCGAAATCGGGATGCCTATCTTAAATATTTTGGCCATCATTTTGAAATCCGGCTTGATCCGATACCACCCTCCCAGCGAAAACTCCAATTTTTTCTTCAGAATCAGTCCGATAAAAATGAGAAAACCGGCAAAGATTGAAATGACCGTGGCAATAGCCGCTCCCGGCACGCCCATCTTCGGAAACGGCCCTATGCCAAAAATTAGAAGCGGATCCAGTATTATATTAAGTATGGTGGCGCTGATATAAGAGTACATCGGCGATCGGGTATCGCCGGAGGCGCGGAAAATGGCGCCGAAAGCATCATTTATGTAAAAGAACCCAACGCCTATGAAGAATATTCTTAAATATGGCGTCCCTATTTTCATAACCGTGGGACCGGCCTTGAGAAACTGCATTATGTGAGGGGATGCAATTATGCCAAGCGTGGAAAAAAACACTCCCGCCCCGATTGCCATCAATAATCCCTGCTTGGAAACATAGGCGGCGCGTTCCTTTTCGCCCGCCCCGATTGCCCGGGAAACGAGCGCCGTAATTCCGATCACAATTATGGAAATTGTCGCATAGACAGTCCAGGTGACCACCATTGATGAGGTCACCGCATCCTGCTCCGCCGTCCCCAGAAAGCCGACCCAGAAATAATTCGCCAATGACAGTGCGAACTCAAGAAACATCGCCGCCAGAATTGGCCAGGCCAGACGCAAAATTGTCGGGTATATGGGGCCTTCGGTGATATGCTCAACTTTCGCCATAGACTCTATTGGAGGATTTTACGAAATTAGTTGTATCAGGCGGTCTTATTCTGATTGATCCGATAACTTGACCTTGTACAATGAACTCTTTTCCAAAGCTTCTACAAACCTGCCGTAATTATTTTTGACAATATCAAATCCGGCAAAGTGCGATTGCCCATGCCCCGCCAATGCCGCGATATAGAAGGCCAGAGCGACTCCTGGACTGATAAAGGGACCGAAATCCGCGCCGTTTAATTCCTTGGTTCCCTCAATCACCAGACCATCTTCAAAAACACCGCACTTGACACCCATCTTACCCAAATTTTCGGCGACTCTTCCCAAAGCCCCGGTATAAATAAGATCATACTCCCTGATGCCGCGGATCAGACTGGTTTCGGGACTTAATGCGGCCAAAAGTGCCATCAAAGGAATATATTCTATGAGCCCTGCGACCGTCTCGCCCGATGCTCTCCGGGCCTTGAACTCCCGTGATTTTATTTCCAGGTCAACCACCTTGAGACCGTCCTCGGTCTTTTTCCGATGTTCCGTTATTTCGATCCCGACCGACTTCAGGTAATTCATCCAGCGGATTATTTCCGGGCTATATGGAATCTCGGAAAAATGATGATGCCCTCGCTTCAAGGCCGCCAGTGTCAATAAATGAATCATCATAAATTGGCTCTGGGGTATTTTCACACTTGTACCCCGTAATTTCGCCGACGGATGAAGCATAATTTCCCTGCGGTAGCCCGGCCGTTCGCGACGGAAACGCCTTCTCGGATCATCCGGATCATCCATGATTTCCCGCTTGGATTCTCGCTCCGTAACTTTCCCGCCTAACCCCAAGATGAGGTTTTCCAGACTGTTGCTGGTCAAATACTCCTCGCGGATGGCGACGGATTTCCCGGAACTGATGCCCAGGACTAAGAGCATGTCCTTCAAATGGGGAAATGGCGATGAAATCTTCTGTTCGATCGGTTCCAGGACCGATGGAGAAATGGTGATGATTCGCTCCTTCAGGTCGTGCTTCAACCCGATGCCGAAATTGACCATCGATCGTAGAATTGTATCTATATAATGTCCGCCGACTTTTTCCGTATAATGAATCTGGCTCTCAATATTTTTCCCGGCCAGGACGGCCAGAATGAGGCCAAGCGGGTAGGCCCCCCCTTCAAATTCATACTCTCGCTTTGGCGAAGGTGCAAAGCCATTGGGCATCCTTATGCCTATCTGCGACCATGACTTTTCATAATTCAATCCGAATTCCCTGAGAAATTCCAACGTGGAATCGGTCGCGCCGCTGTCGTCATAGTCGCTTATGATTGTCTCCCCGTCGCAGAAAAGAGACAGAATTATGGCACCTTGGGTCAAATAATAATCGTTTCCCCCTGAAAGCGTTTCAGGCAGGTGCCTAATCGTCGTTATCGTTTTATCCATTGTTCCTTTCCATCTTACATTTCATGAGGTGCTTCCAGGCCCAATAAATAAAGGCCTTCTTCTATGACGATTCGCACCGAATGCACCAGGGCCATTCTGGCTTCGGTCAATTTTATATCATCCGATATGATCTTATCGATTCGTCCCTGTTCATCTTTCCGCTGATAAATTTTATTAAAGGCCGCGGCCAACTCCAGGAGATAGGAAACAATGATAAACGGCTCGAATCCGGAGGCGGCCTCCGCAATCGTCTCGGGAAATTTATAAATAAGTTCAATAACCCGCCCTTCTTCGGGAAAATTCAGTCGTGAATAATCAATTTTGCCGGTTATGTTCTTACCGTAGTGCCGTAAGAGCGATGATAAACGGGCGTGAGTATACTGCAAATATGGCCCTGTCTCGCCCTCAAAACTCAGCACCTTGTCCCAGTCAAAATTAACATCCTTTTCCTTTCGGGTCGACAAATCGGCAAAAATCACGGCGCCGTTGCCAATCTGCCGGGCAGTCTTTTCCACCTCTTTGAGATCGGGATTCTTTTCCAGGATTTTCTCTTTGGCCAGACGAGTTGCTTTGTCCAAAACTTCTTCCAGAAAGATTATATTGCCTTCACGAGTCGACATCACGGCATCATCAAATTTTATCCAGCCGAATTCAACGTGTATTAGGCGATGAGCGATCCGTTTTTCAAGAGGGATACGTTCGGCTTCTTCCAGAAGTTCAATTACCGTAAAGACCTGCCTGAAATGAATCCTTTGCCCGGTATTGACAACATAAAGGGCTTTATCAAAATGGAAATTTTCAGAGCGATATAATATGCCTGCCAGATCCCGGGTGGCATATAGAGTGGCGCCATCGGCGCGTTTCAGTAAGCAGGGTGGTAATCCATACTCCTCCAAAGGGACAATAAGGGCCCCTTCAGATACTGTCGTGAGTCCGGCCTTCTGCAGCCGCTCAATAACCGGCTCCATTTTGTCGTTATAGAAGGATTCTCCCGTGTTGAAGTCAAAATGAACCCCCAGCATGGCGTAAATTTTTTGAAAATATTCGAGGGAATAATCTTTGAATTTCTGCCACAGGGCAACTGCCGACGATTGGCCCTCTTCCAGGGCCTTAAAGGCTTCGCGCCCCTCGTCGGCCAGGGCCGGATTTCCCTTTTCTTCCCTATGAAATCGAACATATAACTCATACAAATTGCGGACAGGGTCATTTTTCAATTGGCTCTCGTTGCCCCATTTTCTATAGGCCACAATCATTTTCCCGAATTGGGTTCCCCAGTCACCGAGATGGTTAATGCCAATAACCTCATGGCCGAGTTTCTTATAAATCCTGTAAAGGGCGTTGCCGATTGCTGTCGAACGCAGATGACCCACACCAAATGGCTTGGCAATATTGGGCGAGGAAAAATCGATTACAACGGTTTTGCCCTTCCCTTGTTCCGATGACCCATATTCCCGGCCTTGGTTGATAATTTCACCCAAAGTGTATTCGGCCAACATATCCACCCGGACTCGAACATTGTTAAACCCCCCGACTGCCTCGAAATTAAAATGAGAATAGTCGGAATGATTCTGCACAATCAGAGTCTGTTTCTCCACCAGTTCTTTATTGAGTTCTACCGGGTTTTTTTTAAGGCTTTTGGCAATTTCAAAAAGGGGCAAGGCATAATTCCCCATTTTGGGATTCTTGGGAGCTTCCATTCTGTCATATATCTGGCCGGCGTGAAAAGCAAAAAGATGTGGCAAGGCATCCTTCAGGTCGGGAAATAAAATCATAAATGCCTCGGCCGTAATTTTGGCGGCCGTCTGCCTCAAATTGTCTGCCATGAACTATTTTAATCCATCAGTTTGAAGTGAATGAAATTGTCATCGACAAGTATCTCAAAAAGGAACTTGTCGTGAAGATTCTTTTCCATTTCAAGATTGAGCGTCCTATAGAGATCGCGCACAAATTTCTTCGGCTCAAAACCATTTATCTCGGCGAAATTTCCGGCGGGAAATATCAGGGCCGTACCCTTATCCCCAGACTCAATTATCATCTTGTGAACAATATTGCCGTCCAACTGGTGATCAGGGTGAAGTTCCCTGATGGCATAATGTATTTGGCGGGCAATATCATCTCGCGATAATTTAAAGTTCTCTCTAGACATACTAATTCATCTCCACCATATATCCTCTACCGGCATTCCTTTCCGTTCCCCGGAAAAATAAATAATACAATATAGCAGAAATTATATATAGACCAACAGCTATTAGTAACGGCAGGGTGTATCCATACCGGTCGATCAGATGTCCCCCTATGGCCGTCGAAATCATCCATGACCCTGTCCAAGCCAGTGTCAATAGAGCATTTACGAGGGCGTGCTCCGCTTTGCTTACCAGTTCCATGCTCAGATTGGAGCCGAGCGGCTGGGCCATATTCATAAGCGCTCCTCTCATCAGGAACGCCATGAATGCCAGCGGAAGAGAATATGTAAAGGCCAGAATCATCATGAATGGTATAGACAAAAGCTCTGTCAGAACAATGGTTCGGACCATTCCCAATTTCCTGGCCATGAGCGGCCCGGCCAAGATTCCGATTAGCATGGTGGCATTTACGGCAAAAAAGAACAGGCCGATTTTGTCCGGCGGTTGGCCGAATCGGTCACGAAAATATAAATTTAAAAAAGGAATAATTAGTCCCGCGCCCATTCCCACCATAAATTGCGGGGTAAGAATCTTGGCATATAGCCTGGCTTTTTTCTTCATGTGAGTCCAGGAAAAATCGGCTTCCTTATCCTCTCGGCCCGGGCTTGCCGGGCTCAGAAGTGAAAAAGGGATAAGTGCCAAGAGCCCCAGAGAAACCGCGGCAATGAAAGTCCACTGATATGCCTTAATTATCTCCGGCAGACGCTTCGACAACTGCTCTACCATCCATCCCGATGCCAGTGAGCCGATCATCCCCGCGATCAGAGTCACCCCGAAATTAAAGGAAAAAATATAGGTCCTTTCTCGGGGACTGGAATTTCTCATAAAAAAAGGCGCGGCCGCAATCCGATTAAAGGTCAAGGCCATACCTGAAATAAGCGATATTAAGATAATAAAATTGCCTATTGTGAAGCGTGAAATGAGGAAAACGGTCATAGCATAAATAACCGTAGAAAAAATCAGAATCATTTTAAGCCTGATTCGCCTCATAACAAAAGCCGCCGGTATCGCAACGATCGCTGTTCCCAGCGCCCCCGCCGATAAAAATGTCCCAATAAAAGACTCATCAGCGCCACGTTCCTTTAGATACAGATTGAACAGCAATTGACCGCAGGCCGTCGTCATCGCCACCAGGAAGGTCCCCAACAGGAAGAGCCGGACATTCTTCGAGAATAGACGAATGTGCCACCAATAGTCCAAAAATGTCCGAGAAAACCGACGAAATAAGAAAGTATTCAAGGGCTTATTCAATTTTTTGGGGACTGGAGACATGTAAGAAGCAATAAATTTTACATTACGGAGGATAGGCATTCACCCCGGCAGATAAATTTTACCGGTCCGGTCAAATATATTTGATCGTTATCGATTGACCAATCGATATAGAGTGAACCGGTCGGAAATACCACTTCTGCTTTGCGCTCCGTCAAGCCCTTTATGGCTCCGGCCACCACCGCTGCCGCCGCTCCGGTACCGGATGATCCGGTCGCCCCGGCGCCCCTTTCCCAGTCATTGAGCTCTACCTTTTTCCTGTTGATCACCCTGGCAAATTCTACATTGGTACGCTGGGGGAAAATCGAGGCATTTTCAATTTCCCGCCCAATCACTTTCCATTCAAAGTCAAAGTCTTCAACAAAGATCACCGCATGGGGATTCCCGACCGAAAGTGCCGTGATTTCAATATTTCTCCCCTGAATTTTCGCCGGTCTGCTGATATGAAATTTATATTTCGATTTTACCGGAACATTGTTCGCTTCGAATTTGGGCCGCCCCAGTGATACCTTGATGCCGAATTCATTGCCATCTGCCCGCTTGATCTCGATTCCGGCAATATCTGTGGCCGTCTCAATGGAGATCTTCTTCTTACGAAAATAACTCGAATAATAATAGGCACCCGCTATCCGCAAACCATTTCCCGATTTTTCAGCCCAACTTCCGTCAGAATTGTATATCTCCATCCTGCAGTCGGCCTTCTTTGAACGAGATAATAGCAGAATACCGTCGGCTCCCACGCCGAAATTCCTTGAACAAATCTCGATAGCCAGCTTTTCCGGCTTGGAAATCGACCTGATCTTTCTGATTTGATCGATTACTATGAAGTCGTTGCCAAGACATTGATATTTAAAAAAGGGTAATCTTTTCATGGTCGTCAAGATATTCATTTGAAGACGGTTGTAAAGAAAAAAGCCATTTTAGTCTTACCGCCGAAAGATTGGGCTGGGGCATTTATAAAAATCTCCTTCCTTAACATCTAAATATTGTCTGCGCAAAATAAAGCGGAGAGGCTGGGATTCGAACCCAGGAAACGATTACTCGTTTACATGCTCTCCAGGCATGCTCCTTCGACCAGCTCGGACACCTCTCCTGGCGAATAAAAACCCGGTGAAACCGGATTGGCTAATTTAGTCAAAAATGATTGAAAATCAAGAAGAAAGATAATACTCAGAACTACTGTATCAGCTGGTCGGCGGCACTGAAAAACCGTCGTACTGACATCTGGGCCGACAAGATGGTGGTGATGGTAGTGGCGGATAAAAGCATATATGCCACGATTATCTGAAATAAAACCGCCTTTAAGGGAGAGATTCCCGCCAGAATCATGCCGGTCATCGCCCCCGGAAGGGCCACGATGCCGACCGTCTCCATGAAATTCAGAATTGATATCATGCCTGCTTTAACCGCATCCTTATAGAAAGGACGCGCCGCTTCCTGCCACGATTTTCCCAGGGAAAGTGATGTCTCTACCGCTAATCTGTGTCCGGTCAGATCCGATCCGATTCGGTTGAAAGTAATTGCCGAAGCATTCATGGAATTGGAGATAATCATACCGGCCAGCGGGATTATATACCGGGCGTCCGGTGATATAATTCCTAAAATCAACATAAGTCCAATTGTTATGAGTGATCCGGTACTCTGGGAAATAAAAGCTATCCTAAAGCCGGATTTGAACTTTTCGGCTCTCTTGCTTGACGTATATGCCGCGACGATCAACATTATGAGGACTGAAAGAACAGTCAGCCAAATCGATTTGGAATTAAAAATAAATTCCAATATATAACCTACCGCGACCAGCTGAACAAACGAACGAACTGTGCCCAAGGCGGCGTCTCCCAAAATCGGTATCTTCTTTAGGAAAATTAGGATTAGGGCCAGGACCGCCAAAAGGAGAGCCATTAAAACCTGAAAATAATTCGTTGCCATCATACCAATTCTCTGTCAATATATTTCCGTCCCAAATCGCTCCGGGGATTTCTCAAAACCTGTTCCGTGCAACCGGATTCAATCAATTTTCCTCGCACCAATAGAAGGGTTTCACCCCCCATGTGCAGAGCCTGTTCCGGATTATGCGTTACGATTATCGCCGTCAATTCCAAATCTTGGCTCAGAGACAGAATCAATTGCTCGATTTTCCTGGCTGATGTCGGATCCAGTGATGATGTCGGCTCGTCAAGCAATAGCACTTCCGGTGCCATTACTAGCACCCTGGCAACGGCCACTCTTTGCTGCTCTCCCAGCGATAATCCGCTTACATCGCGTTCGAGGAATTCCGTTCCGAGACCAGCTCGCCCCAAAGCATCGATTAATACTCCGGTCTCGTAATTGCCGCGCCCTTTGACCGGACAGCAGTACTCCAGATTTCCCATTACCGTTCCCGGAAACAGGTATGGAACCTGAAAAATCATTCCAATTTTCTGCCGCAGTTCAGTCGGCGGGTATGATTTGTGGGATCGCCCGCGAAATTCAATCTCCCCTTCCGTCGGATCATCAAGACGATTAAGGAGTCTTAAGTACGACGATTTTCCTGCCCCCGATGGGCCGATTATATTGTAAATTTCCCCTTTTCTAAAGGAATAAGTGATATTATCAACCGCCTTTACAGAATCTTGATTCTTGCCGACATATCGGCTCACACCGCGAGTTTCAAGAATAACGGTAGATTGGGAATCTGACATAGGGTAAGAACAATTCATTTAGCCAAAATATAAAAATCTGTCCAGAAGCTTGACATATTCCGACCAGCCGGGCCCGCTCTTTTCCCTGATTCTCTCAATCGCTCCCATTTTGGAGTCGATTTCGTCGGCATAGAACAAGACAAACGCCTCCGGTATCTGGGGCACTATAGGCGAAGCATAGTCAAGCTGCCCCTGATGCGAAATTATTAAATGGCGAAGCTTCATCAATAGCTTAGGCGGATAGGAATCAATTTCCTCGGCTTTCTTGGCAATCAAATGGTCGGCCCAGCAAATATGCCCGATTAATCGACCCTCATCGGAATAATCTATAAACGACTTGATTGCATACTGCGAAATTTTGCCCATATCATGAAACAGCCCCCCGAAAATAAGAAGATCCCGGTCCAGGAAAAGGTATTTGCGCGCCATATCCAGGCAAATTTCCGTAACATTGATAGAATGTTCCGCCAGCCCGCCGATACAGGCATGATGCCAAAGTTTTCCCGCCGCGGCCTTCATATATTCATCACGAAATGGCGCGTCATTCCAGAATGACTCCACCAGTTTCCTGACATAACCATTTTCTATCCGCGCCACCAGTCCGATGATTTTTCCGCGCAATTCATCATCGCTGAACTTGGAGCGCGGCAGGATATCTTCCAGCGAATATTCTTCTTCTTTGGCCACCCGCATTTTCTCCACCTTAAGTTGCGGTTTTCCCTTATAATCGCTGACCAGACCTTTAACCTTTACTACATCGCCTTCCTGAAGTTCCTCCAAAGCGTTGCGGTCCGGTTCCCACCAAACCCCGGCTATTCGGCCGGACGCATCTCCGAATTCAAAAGAGATAAAATTGCTCCCGGAATATTCTTTTACTTCCCGCCTGCGCACGCACAAGTACGCGGTGGCAACTTCATTGGCAATAAAATCTTTAATCATAAGCCGTAACGGATAAAATGAAGATAATCATAATTCCGAGGGCCGCAAAGTGATTTTTCTTTATCTGCCGATAATCATATTATATATTTGGCTGGCTATGAAAATTCTAAATCGATACATATTACTGGAGCATATCCCCCCGTTTCTGTTTTCGGTCTTTATAATAACCTTCATTCTAATCCTGGAAACCATTCCGAAAATCGTGGAATTGGTGATTGACAAGAACCTTTCGGTATTTATTGTCATGGAACTCATTTTTCTCAACCTGGCCTGGATGCTGGCGCTGGCCGTCCCGATGGGCGTGTTGGTGGCCACCCTTCTGGCCTTCGGAAGAATGACCTCCGATTCGGAAATTCTTGCCATAAAAGCCTCCGGCGTAAACCTCTTGAGGGTTCTGGTCCCCCTGATGGTCGCCGCTGGTATATTAACTGTCGGTATGATCGAATTTAATGATAAAATCCTGCCCGATCTGAACCATCAAGCGCGAGTTCTGGAAGGGGATATCCGTTCTATGCGGCCGACCCTGATTTTTCGTCCGGGAGTTTTCATTACCGACGTCTCAGGATATATTATCCTTCTGAATAAAATCGATTATCAAACATCCGAAGTCGAAGGAGTCCGTATAAATGAAACCAAAGACCCCGCTCACCCTCGAATCGTAATTGCCAAATCGGGAAAAATGAAATATATCGACAACGGCGCAACCATTCAATTTACCCTCTATGACGGGGAACTTCACATGCTCGATACAAAAGACCCGGCCAACTACCGTAAAGTCGATTTTAAAGAGCAAGTTATTAACGTAGGCGGTGTCGGGTCCCAATTAAAACGTTCCGAATCATCTTTGCGGACGGATCGAGAAATGGATATCGCCATGATGAAGGAAACCGTCCATCAGGCCCGTTCCGTAATTCCGCCCTTCAGGGAACATATCGAGAATACCGTTGAAAACAAAATGGCCTTCCTTTTCTCTGACAGTCTGAATTACCCCGGAGCCTCTCTGGTAAAAGATTCCGCTTCAATGTTGCTCTTGAAAGCCGATATGAAGAATCTATATATAAAAGTGAAGCGGGAATCAGAGCAGATAGAAGAACAAAATATGATTGTCGATAAATATGAGATTGAAATCTACAAAAAATATTCCATCCCGGCCGCCTCTTTTGCTTTCATTCTGATCGGGGCGCCGCTGGCAATTCTTTCCAGGCGCGGCGGAATGGGAATCTCGGCCACCATTTCAATCTTTATTTTCACTCTTTATTGGGCGTTCCTGATCGGCGGGGAAGACCTTGCCGACAACGATATAGTCTCGCCATTCATGGCCATGTGGTCGGCCAATTTTCTGGTGGGCGCCATCGGACTTTACCTGCTGGTGAAAGTAATTACAGAAAAACCTCTCTTCGCCTTCTTCAGGAAATGATATGATCAAGGTTCTTGATCGCTACCTCTTACGGAATTTTATCACCTGGCTTCTGATGATTTCAATATCGTTCGGCGTGCTGATTGTGATCATCAATATGGTCGAGGAACTGCGCGGTTTTATCGAAAATCATGTATCCGCCGGACAGATCCTGACATATTATATATATTTTAGCGGCTGGATATTCAAATCATTCCTGCCGGTTTTTGTGCTTCTGGCAGTGCTGATTTCGGTCGGCTTACTGGCCCGCCGCAACGAACTTCTGGCGATGAAGACCAACGGCATATCTCTTTATCGNATCACCGCGCCATTTCTCATTTTTTCATTCTTACTGAGTCTCGCCCACATTTATTACAACGAAGAATTATTCCCGGAACCGAATCGCAAAAGGGTTGAGATGAAGCAATATTCTTTCAAAGGCCGGCCCAAGGATGCCGATGCGGTCGTCTCCAATGTCTATCGCCAGGTATCCCCCCAATTGTATTTTGTCATCGGCTCCTATAATATTGCTCGACGGGACGGCAACGACATTAAAATATATCATTCCAAAAATGACAAATTGGCCGAACTCGTTACCGCCCGCAAGATTGCCTACACGGAACGCGGCTGGGTTCTGTATGATGGTATCGACAGGGTCTTTCAGGATTCCACGGAGTCTTTTTCAAAATTCGATTCTCTGGTGGTTGGATACATAAAAGACAAGCCGTCCGATTTCAATAAGCCGATCGGAAATCCCGAAGATATGGGATATCGAGAACTGGCCCATTATATTGAGGTGATGAAACGGACGGGCGGGCCATTTTTGCGCGAAACGGTCGATTTGAAAATAAAACTGGCATATCCTTTCTCGTCATTTATTGTCATACTCATTTGTGTCCCGATTGCCTCGAATCCCAAGCGCGGGGGGATTGCGGTTTCTTTCGCGGTCGGCGCGGGAATCGCCCTGACCTATTTTGTGGCCTTCAAGATTACCCAGTCCTTCGGATATAACGGCAAACTCTCCCCCGACCTGGCGGCCTGGCTGATAAATGGAATTTTTCTGCTTATAGGTCTAGTCATAATTCTCCGCGCCAAAAAATAGCGCTATTGTCAGCGACACTTAATTTCCTCATTGGTCGGAATCAAAGGCGAAAATATCGCCCCGACGACAAATCCAAAAATCGCTCCAGTCAGGATCATTTCGCCAGGGCTTATGACTTGTAGCCCGCTTTCATCCATACTCGCAATTCCGAAGACTGTGGCTCCCAGAGCCATTCCGAGAAGCGCCCCATAGCCGTTGAATTTCCCAAACCGACTGTAGCTAATTGATGTAATTTCCCTCAGGCCGATCGCTGAATCTTGTCCCCGTCCTCGAATGGGCGAGGCGAAAAGGAGCGTCGAATTTTGACTGTCAAATCCCAGTAACTTGCCCTTGATAGTAAGCCCGTCAAGATCTCTCAGGGTAATAGTCCGCCCGATAAGGGAACTGTCGGCCAATTTTTCTTCACAGGTTTTGTCGCCGGCAAAACTGCTTGAAACGGCGCAGAAAATGGCCAGGCTCCATAGAAAATATTTCATAGTCAGCCTCCCCAACTGGCGTCACCCATAATTGCCATATCATTCAGACTGATCATGAAAATGACCAAAGTGACATCGATGGCAAACCCCAATCCCAATCCTACCCATTTGGCGCTTTTCCGATTTTTTACCTGCACTTCTCGTATTTTTTCGAGCGGGACATTATCAAGACGTCCGCCGTGATTTATGACCATTTGAGACATCAAGGGGATTTGCCGTTTCCCGATTAATTCGCAGATGGCGCCGGTCCCGACACTATCGCCCGCGGAAGTATGCAAATATGGCAGGAAACACAACTTCTCGCGGGAAATGCTCTCATTTATCGCCGGTTTGACGACCACAAGACTTGAACATGGCAGAGACGGGAATCTCTGGTCAAATCCCTCAAAATTGCCTTTCAGGCGTACCCCGGATACATAACTGAAATCGACGCTTTCACCAATCTGCGGAAGGACAATACTTGATTCCGCGGCCAGTCTGGCCTCCGCATACTTTTTCCTATAATCCGAACCGGTATCAATGACAAGGCCGGAAAATTCTCCCTGAATTTTGGAACTGTCGGCAAGTTCCACGGTGATTTTGCTGCCGTGACCGACCTCACCCAGTCTGCCGTCGCGAACCGGTGAATAGTCCGGCCTGCCATTATCGATGAGCGACCCGATGCCAAGACCAACGGCGGTGCATCCGCCTAAATTCATCAGAAGCAATAAGGACAGTATTGAACCGGCAATTATATGGCCGGCTGATTGCAGTCGCCAATGCTTTACCATAATTTCACCTCTCTATCTGGCTGTTTAAGATGCCTTCAAGAACCGGTAAGGCATTTAGGATGCCGAATTTGTCAGAAAAGCATATACGACTATAATATGTTATTATGCAATATATTACGCAGATTATCTAAACCATCGCCTGAGATGTGGGAAGATAGAAACTAATCATCCGGGGAAATTGGCTATTCAGCCGGATTGATTCAGGGAATTGGGGATTTATTTCTTCTTGAGATAGACTCTCATAATCGGGCGGGATTTGGAGCGCCGGGCGGCTTCGGCAAACCCGGCTTTTTCGAAGGCCGAGGGAATCCCGGTCCAGGCGAAAGCGGCCGGAATATTTTCGGCATACGGTACCGACGGATACCCTTCGACAATTTGAGCCTTCATTTTTTTAGCGTAATCCACCGCGGCCCTGATAATCAAAGAGGAAACGCCCTTACGGCGATACTCTTTTTTGATGAGGAGACAGGAGACCGACCAGACCGGCTTGTCATCTATTGGCGCGAGAACTTTGGAGTTTTCCAGCCGGGGGTATTTTTCGCGCGGGGCCACCGCGCACCAGCCGATCGGGTCATTTTTGAAATAGCCGATGACGCCGATCGGTTCGCCGGCTCTGACTAATTTGCGTATCGCCTTTTTGTTGCCGCCGCCGGATTGGGCGCGGAAAACTTTCGGCACCACTCGCCAACTCATGCACCAGCATCCTCCGCATCCCCCCTTCTCCCCCATAAGTTTCTCGAAATCTTTCCAGGTGGAGTTATCCAGGGGCCGAAATTTGACAGATTTTGGATTGATTGCTTCCATAGTCATTTAATTTATTTACGCAAATTGCGTTTTTAAGGCAATTTTAAATTCATTATCAGTATCACATTTAGGTTGCGCGGGATTTTGGCCTTGCCAAGGATCGGAAAATCCCTCAAAAGCTTTTTCCGTCAGGAGAGACTCCTGACGGCGCAGAACGAATTTGTTATCACATTTTGAATATTTAAGATCTGCGGTCGATCTGATAACCGACCGATCACACGCGTAAGGTGCATTATACTCCCACAAAGTCTCCGAATAGCCGGGATAAGTTCTTGGGCTGTAACAGGCGGTGGAAAACGAAACCGAACGAAATTCGGGGAAAGCGATTGTGGAGTAATTGGATGCGAGGAATTTGGGTTCATTTTGTGAAAAAAAATCGGGGGCCCCATTTTTTGATGCTTTTTTTGCAATAATATGGAACAGATGAAATTGCGGGAATGTTTGGGCGCGTTTTGATCGGTTGGTCTCGAAATAGGCAATATTATAAAACCTCGTAGGCATGATATCTCCTCCTATAATAGCGCGGTATGAAATCAATATCAAAAAGTTGTGGAAATTGCGAGGCTGCAGATGGGAACGCCGGTCGCAGGGTCACGTCGCCCGCGGGCGTCTCAGACCCTGCGGGACTTTTCCGTCAGGAGGGACTCCCGGCGGCGCAAGGCATGAAGTATTAAAATTGCGAGGCGGCAGACGGGGACGTCTGCCGGGCACAGGAAAGGGTTAATGGGGACAAAAGAAAGGGATTGGGCAGGCGGGCAGGTAAGATACCTGCCGCGCACGAATCAAGGAAAGGCGTCGGGTTTCTCATCCGGCAATTGCCGGATTCGGAACGCCGACCTACAAATTTTTCGCAATCAGAAATATCGCGGACGTCTCCTTCTTTTTTCGCGCCAGGCATCAAGACTCCAGGGACCGGGGCCGGCGGCGGAGATGTACA
The DNA here is from genome assembly GCA_900498245.1 of Candidatus Zixiibacteriota bacterium. Taxonomy (NCBI): domain Bacteria; kingdom Pseudomonadati; phylum Candidatus Zixiibacteriota; species Candidatus Zixiibacteriota bacterium. The sequence continues at coordinate 1,655,091 of LS998015.1, read as the reverse complement.
GCCAGACAAAGCAAAATAGGACCGCCGCGAAGCCGTTATTCACGACTGTCCAGAAACTTTGCGGGAAATGCCCCTGGAAGTAGGCCACGGCCATTTCGCCCGATAGAATGAAGGCCACGGGGCGCGTGAAGAGACCAACCAGAAGCAACGCCCCGCCAAAAACTTCGAGAATGCCGGCCAGTCCCAGTTCCGATACCAGAGGGACGGTGCCGCCGTTGGGCGGAATGCCGATCGGGAAAGCGAAGAGTTTCATCATCCCCGGCTGAATAAACATGAAGGCCGAGGTGATGCGGAGGATGCTCAACAAATAGGGAGCCCATCGAGACATGATAATTCCTTTTGGTATGATATACGAGGGACGGGTCGAGATTAGTAGAGGGATTGGGATGGGGAAATAGTCAGGCACCGAGCCGGCCCAATGGAAAGCGGCTTTGAGGGGATACAATAAGAAAATTCAAAACCGCCCCCTTCAATTCACCCAACCGCACCAATCGGAGTCTTGATCTACCCTGGGCCAATCAGGAACTTAGCCACATCCTAATAGCCTCGTTAGGAACGCTCACTTTTTCGTTCCAACCAAGTATTTTCAAAATCAACCGCTCAACAAAGGAATGTATTCTAATTTCGTCTTTATAAAGCAATTCAATGTCAATCTTCTTACCTGTATGGAAAAGGATATTGCGCGTCTCAATAACGCTCAGGCTGCTTCCGTCAGGATATAAATCCTGCCAAATTACATCATAATGCTCACACATCGCGTCAAAAAGAGCGCGAAATGAAACTCTATTCAACTCGTTAATTTTCCCTTGCATTTTCTTGGCCGCGGATTCGCTGGGCACTTCCTGCCTTATAAATTCTTTTAATTTTACCTTTAATTTATTGAATTCCTTATTAGGTAGTACATTGTAGAGATTTTTTTCCGATGCAAAGTAATCTTTAATAATTTCCAAGGACATAAAGAATGCGCTAAATCTCTCTTGAACATAATAGAGTTGGTTTCCGTTAATCAAATACGCAATTGCAGTGCTAAGATCAATCCCGCTTTCTCGCAGTAATCGCAAATTTCCTAATCCTATTTTCAGAAATTCTCGAATTCTATGCAATGGGACTGCTATATTATTTATATCAATTTTTGATTCCTTACGTTCTCTGGACTCCCTTATATATTCAGAAATCTCACCAGCGCCTTCAAATGCATACGAGAACCATGATATCCATTCCCGAGCAATGAAAGAAAGAAGAAGGGTTAGGTCATCGGCCAACGCCTTACCCAAATCAATATATTGTTCATTTGTCAAATTATTGATAGGTTCGGCTGTGGTCAAGTGTAATGCATATACATCCTTAACGCTTACATTAATGTCCTCGCGCACATCTTGCTCAAACTTAAATACCGGCCTTGCCTCTATTGAACATGGCAGATCCGGGGCAACTTCGAGGAGAGTCTCATGCACGTCATAATTCATATTGCCCAGAAATGAAGTGGACAATATACCATAAGAAGGCCATAACTGTCGCGGTCCAGAAATGTAGAAAGTTAGATGGCGCTCTCCAGTTTGATTTGCTCTAATCTCATTCCGAATTTGCAGATTATCGAGAATTAATTCACCGGCAACGAACCTGAGGTTTTCACTTGATCCGGACGAGTGGGCGCGAGATATATAAACAGCATCGCTGAAAATTCTATTGCCACTATCATCAGATGATTTAAGTATAAATTTTCGCGTTGGCAATTTCATAAAATCTATCAAATTGCCAAACGTTGCAATATTTCCTATAATAATCCCTCTTATGGGCTTGCTAGTTAATTGTGAATATTGAATTATGATATGCAGTTTGTCCAATGATTTACCAGCAGCCTCCAATCGGCCAATAAATTCAACACGATTATAAAATTTCTCTTTTGGCCAGATTTTTAATAATTCGTCATCCATTTTATTTTTGATCAATTAAACTTGCATAATTCCAAAGACAACATTATTAGAATTTTGAATCCAAAAGGGCATTGTAGTAATAATGAATGTCTGCGTCTCATTATGGTCTTTATGAACCATCAAGTCCCCATTTCCCAAGAGGTCAGATACTTCTTCTGCTCCGGGGTCAGGCGATCAATTTTGACACCCATCGATTTGAGTTTCAGGGCGGCGATGCTGTTATCAATCTTCTCCGGAACGACATAAACCTTCTTATCGAGTTTCTTCCCGTGCGCCAGCAGATACTCGGCGCCGAGGGCCTGATTGGCGAATGACATATCCATTACCATCGCCGGATGCCCTTCCGCCGCCGCCAGATTGATCAGACGCCCCTCGCCGAGGATATTGATTTTCCGGCCGTCTTTCAGAGTGTACTCTTCGACAAATTCGCGCACTTTGCGTTTTTTGGTTTTCATTTTTTCGAGCGCCGGGATATCGATTTCGACATTGAAATGGCCGGAGTTGCAGACAATAGCACCGTCTTTCATTCTGGCAAAATGCTCCTCGCGGATGACATTGATATCGCCGGTGAGGGTAACAAAAATATCGCCGATACGAGCCGCTTCGGACATCGGCAGAACTTCGAAACCATCCATGACAGCCTCGATGGCCTTGGTCGGGTCAACCTCGGTGACAATAACATGCCCGCCTATCCCCTGCGCCCGCGAAGCGAATCCGCGCCCGCACCATCCGTAGCCGGCGACAATCACTTTGGCCCCGGCGATCAGGGCGTTGGTGGCGCGGAGGATGCCGTCGACCGTCGACTGCCCGGTGCCATAGCGGTTATCGAAGAAATGCTTGGTCTTGGAATCGTTGACGGCAATAATCGGATATTTGAGCGCGCCGTCCTGCGCCATCGCTTTGAGACGAATGACGCCGGTGGTGGTCTCTTCGGTTCCGCCGATGATATTCGGAATCAGTTCCTGACGGTCGGAATGAAGAGTGGAAACCAGATCGGCACCGTCATCCATAGTGATCTGCGGCTTGAAATCGAGGGCCTGATGGATATGCTTGTAGTAGGTTTTCTTATCTTCGGCATTGATGGCAAAAACCGGGACGCCGAAATCCTCAACGAGCGAAGCGGCGGCATCATCCTGCGTGGAAAGCGGATTGGAGGCGCAGAGGGCGATATTAGCGCCGCCGGCCTTGAGGGTAATCATCAGGTTGGCGGTCTCGGTGGTGACATGCAGACAGCAGGCCATGTTGACGCCCTTGAGCGGTTTCTCTTTGGTGAACCGCTCGCGGATGAGCCGCAGTACCGGCATATTGCGCTCGGCCCATTCGATCCGGAGTTTCCCCGCCGGCGCGAGTTTGGGATCGGCGATATCGCAATTGACCCTGGCCATGATCAGGCGTCCTTCTGAAGGGCTTTGACTTTGTCGGTCTTTTCCCAGGTGTAATCGGGGTCGCTCCAGCCGAAATGGCCATAAGTAGCGGTTTTGCGGTAAATGGGGCGAAGGAGATCGAGCGACTTGATGATGCCTCTCGGGGTCAGGTCGAAATTCTTGCGGATAATCTGCATCAGTTTCTTCTCACCGATTTTATCGGTTTTGTCGGTAAACACCATGACCGAGACCGGTTCGGCCACGCCAATGGCGTAAGCCAACTGGATGGTGCATTTGTCGGCTAGTCCCGCCGCGACCACGTTTTTGGCGATATAGCGGGCCATGTATGAGGCGCTGCGGTCAACCTTGGTCGGATCCTTGCCGGAGAAAGCGCCGCCGCCGTGGCTGGCCATGCCGCCGTAGGTATCGACAATGATTTTGCGGCCGGTCATGCCGGTATCGGACTGCGGTCCGCCGATGACAAATTTGCCGGTGGGGTTGACAAAGTACTTGGTTTTATTATCGAGCATCGCTTTGGGGATAATCGGCCTGACAACCGTCTCGATTATCTCCTCGCGGGCCTGCTTGGTGATTTTTTTGCCGGTCCTGTCGAGAATGGCGGTGGTATGCTGGGCGGAGACGACGACGGCATCGATCCGGTGCGGCTTGCCATTGCGGTACTCGACCGTCACCTGCGATTTGCCGTCGGGACCGAGATACGGCAGGATTTTTTTCTTGCGAACCTCGGCGAGACGTTTGGTCAGTTTATGGGCCAGCATGATCGGCATCGGCATCAATTCCTTGGTTTCCCGGCAGGCGTAGCCGGACATAAGCCCCTGGTCGCCGGCGCCGCCGGTATCGACTCCCTGCTTGATATCGGGTGACTGGGAGCCGATAGCGTTCAGGATACCGATAGAATTATAGGCAAAGCCGAATTCCGGGTCGGTGTAACCGATATCTTTGACCAGACCGCGGACCAGTTTGGGAATATCGACATAAGCGTCGGTAGTTATTTCGCCGCCGACTATAAGAAGACCGACCGTGACAAACGATTCACAGGCGACGCGTCCTTTCTTGTCCTCTTTGAGAACTCCGTCCAAAACCGCGTCAGAAATCTGATCGCAGACCTTATCGGGGTGTCCCTCCGTGACCGATTCCGAAGTAAAAAGAAAGTTCCCTTCAGCCATTAAATTTCTCCTGTATGACTATAATTATTAAATTCCAAATTCGGTTGAGCCGGCAATATTGAGCCGCCCGTGTTTGCCGCGGACAGCGGTCTTCTCGCCGATGATCGATGATTCCAGCAAACTTGTCTCCACCACGGCATCGCCGGCAATGATGGTATCACGAACGATGGATCGCCGCACTCTGGCGCCGTCGGAAATGGAAACATACGGCCCGATGATTGATTCTTCGACTACCGCCGACGGGGCGATACTGACCGGCGGAATTATGACCGAGCCGGGATATACGGTCGGCGGCGCGGTAAGATCAAGCAGGCGGCGGTTGGTTTCGAGAAAAGTTTCCAGTTTGCCGCAATCGTACCAGCCATCGACCAGGAACGGTTTCAGAATCGCGCCGTCCTGAATCATGAACTGAAGAGCATCAGTCAATTGAATCTCCCCGCTGGTTTTCTGTCCGAGCGAAACCAGGCGGGCCAACTGCGATTTGAGGGGTTCGAGCTGTTCAAAATAATAGAGCCCCATTAAGGCCAGAGTCGATTTCGGTTTTTTCGGTTTTTCTTCGAGCGAGATCAGGTGGCCGTCCGCGACGACGGCGACCCCGAACCGCCGGGGATCGGCAACTTCTTTGAGGCCGACCACATTGCCGCCGTGGCGGACAAAGGCCGGGAAATCGGTGCGGGCGATGGTATCACCAAGGACCACCATGACGGGGCCGTCGGTGATTTTTTCCACGGCCAGATGAATGGCATAACCGAGCCCAAGAAGATGCTCCTGCTCCACGAAAACGGCCTTGAAAGAGTAATTGGATTGAACAAAATCGACAATCTGAATACCGAGATGCCCGATAACAAAGACCACTTCCTCCGGCTCCAGCGGGAGAAGCGGGTCGATCACGTGGGCCAGCACCGGTTTGCCGGCCACCGGCAGGAGCGGTTTGGGGATAGAATATGTATGCGGCCGCATCCTGGTGCCGATTCCGGCCACCGGAATTATAACTTTAAGTCCGTTTGACATAGCTGTGGCGTCAATATAGATACAATTAAACGATAATTTCAATCGATTTTTGCAGGAAAATTATTTCGGAGATGCCGATGAGAATGAAAATCAGAAAAGTTGTTTGATGGCGCCGCCCCAATCAAAGAGAAGAAAGCGGACCTGACCGATAAGAAGGGAAATACGGGCCATGACGGTATAGCCGAAGTGGGCGCCGAAGGAAATCATAATGAACCAGATGCCGACTTTGGCAGTCGCCCCGAGAACACCCTTGTGTTCCTTGGAGAAGTAAAAGTAAATTAAAGTCGAGATGACCCCGCAGAAAATAACCAGGGCGAGAAGAACGGCTCCGAAACCGTTGCGGGGATTTAGAGACAGCATGGTGGCGACGGTCTGGGGAAGGACTATGCCGTGCAATTGCGAAATAAGAAAGACACCGGCGGTGTTGCCCATGATAAAAGCCAATGATATCCGGCTGACCCAGGACCATTTGGGGAAGAAGCGGGTGAACATCAAAAGTCCCAGAATGCCGGGAAAAACCAGCCACCAGCGGCCCTGATCGAACATCGGATCGATTAACTGCTGGATGATGACATTCTGCCAGATGAGCCCGATATAGTAACCGGCCGAAAGCCCGGCGAAAATATGCTCGGCCAGTTTGTAAAAGGGATTATCCTTGTAAAGAAACGAAAAGAGCGATAGAACCAGGAAAGCCCCGAGCCAGATCTGGAACTGCTGGAAAAGGGTCATGGGGTCTTTCTCCGTTCGGTTTTCTTTTTGGTGACAAAATAACTTATATTCCCGAGAATCACGAAACCGATAATCAAAAGATGAACCAGCGACTGGGCGTCCATTCCGCGGGTGGCGTTTCCTTTAACCCCGACCAGTTCCTCGTACTCGGCCGCCCCTTTCATTCCCCCCAGTAGTCCGGTCAATTGGCCCGCCTGGACGAAAGAATACATTTTTGGCGCCATGACAGCGGTCATGCCGGCCCCGACCGGGGTTTTGTACTGGGCATTGACAATCGAAATCCAGTAATCGACAATGGCGTTATCGGCGACGACAAAAATGAATTTTATATCAGCATAATTTTTCACATTTCTCATAAGAGGCAGGTCCGCGAGAGGAGTCCCGGTATTGTCCGAAGGATAAATCGATTCGATGGAACTTCCCATGCCCTTAAGGACGGCGACATAATTGGCCTTGTAGCCGAGATTCACGTAATCAACACCGTAGACTTTATTATATTTTTGGGCCACCATACGGGTCACCCTTTCGGCAATCGATGGGCCCCCCAGGGGAATGGTAGTCATCGTAATCACTTTCATATTTTTTCGGAACATCTGGTTCAGGGCGGCGATCGACATCGGCTCGGTTTCGGCCAGTGTCGACGGATAATAATCGAAAGTCAGAAAAACCACGGAACTGTCCGGCAGGGACTCGACGGCATTATACAACTGGCGGGCCTCGGGGGAAATCTCGATGGGGAATTTAATGACGACCAGCATGGGGATTATCACGGAAATGGCCACCAGCAGATAAATCCAGCGGCGATCCATGTTAGACAATTTTTCCCAAAAGCCCATTTTGTCATTTCCCCATATAGGTACGCTCAATACCGAGCATGATGCGAAGCGACATGGAGGCGGCACCCAGAGCGGCCCCAATTACAATGCCGCGCTGGACGGCGGCATTGGCGCCATTCATGATATAGGTATTTATATACACCGGAATATTGTCGCTGAACAATTTCAGGAAGGCCTCTCCCATTGGAATGCGCCAGAGCATAACCAATACAGCGGTCAGAAGCAGTAGCGTTGCCTCGGCATTACGGGCGCGGAAAGCCCGGTAGGCGGCGGAGGCGATATAGAAGGCCAGCATGGCAAACATGGTCGCCATCATCGGCGAATCCATATAATTGAACAGCCAGTCATAAATGGAACCGGGAGCGGTTCCGAAAAGCGAGGCCCAACTTTCAGGGAAAATTTTATATAGGACCTTCCCGAAATTCGATGTCGTAGTGAAGGGCACAACGGAGGGAATGGCCATGGCAAAAATCGAAATCAGAGTCGCCAGATTGAAGAGCCACCCCTTTTTTTTCTGACTTACCGTTTTGGCATTCACCCGGACTATGGAGACGACTCCCAAAAGCAGGGTAAAACCGCCAACAATGGAGGCCCACTGAAGGACTTCCTCTTCGGTGTTGCCCAGAAAGGTGGTCGCCGGATTGAGAAAGAAGCCGACCACCATGATAAGGCCGGACAGAAATGCGATTATTATGGGCAGAGTATTACGCATCTTATCCCGCGGTGAATAATTTTTTAAAGGTTTCACCGGCCTCGAAAGTCATTAAAATAGTGCCGATCGCCACGGCCGCCACCAACAGGACCTTGATAAAATCCTGGCCCTTAAGGCCGCCGAGAAGCAACGGCTCGTGACTCAGATAACTGGAGGCCGCAAATAACTCCTCACCCATCAGGGTATAGTCGCAGGCGGCGACAAAGAAGGGCAACTGCTCGGGACGGGCGGTTCCGGCAATCTGAATCGATCCGGCGGCGTTGCCGGTTTCGGCCAGAAGGAGCGATTCGGCAAAAAAGGCCCCCATATAAATATTGGCGGCCGGTTTATCGCGCATCATGATACCATTGACAGTAGCAGTGAAAGCGAACTGCTCACCGGCGACATAGCGAACTATATCCTGATTGTAAGAGTCCTTCTTTCCCATTTCGGTATAGGCCTGCTCGACCACTTCCTGACCGGCGGCCAGAATCATGGGGTATCTGACCGGCACAATCAAAGGGGTATCGTACTGGGCCGTAATCCGGGCAACCCGGCCGAGGATGGAGACCCCGGCGATCGTTTCAATTTCATCGATTTCGGAAATACCGGGGATAAAAAGGACCGGCTTACCCATCTCCGTGGCCCGTCCGACGGCCTCTTCGACCGCGTCAAGACCGGCGATTTTCCGGATAAATAACTTCTTCCCCTGCTTGGCCCAGCGGGTATAGGTGAGAATTACCGCCGAGAAAAGTATGACAAAAATCAATACCGAGGTTCTTTCCACCCGGAATAGGCCGCCGTCCGGCTCGGCACCCGCCGAAGACGGAAGAAACAAGATTACCATTGCCGTGAGGGATGCAAGGGAGAATATGATCGAACGGAGTCTGGCTTTCACAAATCAAAAATAGTTAAAAGTTTCCCAAATACCAAGAATATAAAATCTATCAGCCGGTTGAAAAGAGAGAATGAAACCAATCACCGGCGCCGAAAGTGGCCATAATAACGCCGATAATTATTAAAATAATCAAAATTAATTTTATGAAATCCTGACCTTTGAGGCCCCCGAGAAGTTTCGGCTCGTGACTCAGATAACTCGAGGCGGCGTATAATTCCTCGCCCATGAGGGTATAGTCGCACGAGGCGATAAAAAACGGCAGTTGTTCCGGCTCGGCGGTGCCTGAAATCTGAATCGAGCCGGCGGCGTTGCCGGTCTCGGTGAGAAGCAACGATTCGGCGAAGAAGGCTCCCATGAAGATATTAGTGGCAGGCCGATCCCGCATCATGATACCGTTGATGGCGGCCGCCAGGGCGAACTGCTCTCCGGCCACATAGCGAACGATATCCCGGTTATAAGCATCCTTCTTCCCCATCTCGGTATAGGCCTGCTCCACGATTTCCTGACCGGCCGCGAGCACAAGAGGATAATTGACGGGGACAATTAAGGGTGTATCATATTGCGCCGTAATTTTGGCGACTCGGCCGAGAATGGAAACCCCCGCAATAGTTTGAATATCATCCAATTCCTGAATTCCGGGGACAAATAAGACCGGACGGCCCATTTCGGTGGCGCGGCCGACGGCCTCTTCGACCGCATCCAGCCCGGCTATTTTCCGAATGAAAAGTGACTTCCCTTTTTTGGCCATTCTGGTGTAAACGAGAATGACGATAGAGAAAACAAGAACAAATATCAGAATCGGCAGACGCTCCATGCGGAAATAGGATACGGCGCCGCTCTGGGCCGCGACTCCGGAGGATATCCCCGCGAGAAATGGGACGGTTCTTGCTATAGCGTACAATTTGTCTCCATCAGCATTTTCCCCGGCCCGCTATAAAAGTCTCATATTGTCAATCAGTCGGACCCCATGAACCCGGACCGCCAGCGAGCTGACACAGCCCGGTTGCACGGATTTCATTGGCGCCAGAGTATTCATATCGGTGAAGGCAATATAGTCAATCTCAGCGGTCGGGCAGATTTCTTTAATGATATGAATCATCCGTTTTTTCAAAATTCCGGATCGCAGAATTTTCTCACGTTTGATCATCTTTTTTGCGGTCGTCAACGCCTGATACAGACACACGGCTTCTTTTTTTTGTTCAGTATTGAAATATTTATTTCGCGATGACATCGCCAACCCGCTTTTCTCCCTGACGGTCGGAGTGATAATAATTTTGATGGGATAATTGAGATCGATAACCATCCGTTTGAGAACCGCCGCCTGCTGAAAATCTTTCATTCCGAAAACCGCCGCATCGGGACGGGTGATATTGAACAATTTGGCGACAATGGTCGTGACCCCCCGGAAATGCCCGGGGCGCGATTCCCCTTCCAGCACCCCGGTGATTTTTTCGACGCTCACCGCCGATTCAAAATCCTCGGGATAGATATCAGACGCTTTCGGGATAAAAACGAAATCGGTGCCGGCCCGGCGCAATTTTTCCAGATCCCCTTTCTCGTCGCGGGGATAGCGGCTGAAATCTTCGTTTGGGGCAAACTGGGCCGGATTTACGAAAATGGTGGCGATGACAATATCAGCGTGCCGTCGGGCAATTTTAACCAGCGACAAGTGGCCGTCATGCAAAAATCCCATGGTTGGGACCAGTCCGATAGTCTTACCCCGCGCCGCCAGTTTCCGGCAGGAGGATTGCATCCGCTTGATATTTCTGATGATTTCCATATTACCTATTTGATGTACTCAAGGGTCAAGGTGCCGTTATCCAATTTGCCGTAACTGAAATGATTGATGAAATCACCGGTGTTCAAATAGATTCCGCCGTCAATTTCTTTCATCACCGGCAAATGGAGATGGCCGATCGCCACGATATCATAGCCATCCTTTATTTTCGCGGCGGCAAATATTTCGTAATCACGGATAAATTTCGGTTCGCGTCCCGCCGTATATCCACGTGAGGAACTGGAAACATACTTGGCCAGAGGGATACCCCAGTCGGGAGGAATCTTGCGATACAGCCAGATATTGACGCGGTTGCGCAGGATTTTTTTGAGGATGCGGTAGCCCCAGTCCGAAGGCGAGATGCCGTCGCCGTGAATCAAGTAAATTCCCTTGTTCTGTTCAGTCAGTTCATAGAAATCACGATGGATAATTATCCCGGCCTCGCGGCTCAGGAATTCACCCAGCCAGAAATCGTGATTGCCGCTTATATAATGCACCTCTTTTCCCTTATCGACCAGGGCGGCCAATTGGAAAATGATTTTCAAATGATCCTTGGGAATGGCGTGCTTGTATTCGAACCAGAAATCAAAAAGGTCGCCGAGGATGAAAATCTTGGTGGCATCCTGACGTATCTTTTCCAAAAGAAGATTCAATTTCTCAATTTTGAGTTGCTCACCGGCTCTGTCGGCGGCCCCGAGATGAACATCGGAAAAAAAGTAGACTGCCATAGCCGAAGATTATAATAGAAATGCCGTCCAAAGTCAAAGAAACTCATCGGCATAAAAAACCCCGCTTTGGGGCGGGGTTTCGATATAATTTTCAGATCCGATCACGTCATGAATTTCTTGATAACAATGCCCAGCCGCTTTATGCCCTCGACTATGGTCTCGGGGGTGGCATGAGAGAAATTCAGGCGCATGTTGTTGTCATAGCGGCCGTCGGGATAGAACGGGGCGCCATAGACATAAACTACTTTCTCTTCGATGGCCAGAGGAAGCATCTTGGAGCCGGAGATATGCTTGGGCATATCGACCCAGAGGAACAAACCGCCGTCGGGTTTGGTCCAACTCAGTTCGGCCGGGAAATTTTTCTCCATTTCACGGAGCATGGTATTGCGCTTCTCGCCGTAACCTTTGATCAATTTCTGGATATGTCCTTCGAGTTTGCCCGATTTCAAGAACGCGTAGACCATGAACTGGGTGAAGGTATTGGTGTGCAAATCGCCGGATTGCTTGACCCGTTCAAATGTCGGAAGGACCTTTTCGGAGGCATTCATCCAGGCGATCCGGAGCCCCGGGGCCAGAATTTTTGAAAATGTTCCCAGCGATATAACGATATCGCCGCCGATTGATTTCATCGAGGGGACATCCTCACCGGCGTAGCGCAGTTCCCCGTAGGGGTTGTCGTCGATAATCGGGACATTGTATTTGAGAGCAATATCAACCAAAGCGCGGCGCCGTTCCAGCGACATAGTGATACCGGTCGGATTCTGGAAATTGGAGACAGTGTAAATCATCTTGGGGTTATATTTCTTGATGGCGGCTTCAACCTGATCGACCAGCATACCGTCATGATCCATATCCACAGTGGCGTAGCGGGCCTGATAGAAGTTGAAGGCCTGCAGGGCCCCGACATAAGTGGGATATTCCGTGATGATGTAATCGCCGGGGTCGATAAAGGTCCGGGCACAGACATCGATTCCCTGCTGGGAGCCGGAAGTCACGATGATATTTTCCATTTTGGTGGGCGAGCCGAGACGTGTCTCACGAGCCGCGATCGCTTCCCGGAGTTGATTTATTCCCATGGAAAGAGAATACTGCAAAGCGGTCGATTTGTATTCGTCGATCATCTCCGCCGCCGCTTTTTTCATCTCTTCGGTGGGAAACATCTCCGGGCCGGGATAGCCGCCGGCAAAAGAAATAACACCCGGTTTTGAGGAAATTTTCAGGATTTCACGAATGATGGAACTTTCGAGGGAAAGAACATGAGGGGCATAGTGCCATTTTTCGGGATCGGCCTTGATAACGGCCGCAAATAATTCTTTACTCATACCGTCGTCCCTATATGTATTTAAGTTAAGTCATATCTATAAGTGAAAATAGCAAAAAGGATAGGAAAGTCAACGGTGTAATTCAGATTTGGGTTCCGGCCAATTTGATGGCACTTTCGCCGAAGCGGTCGCGAATTTTATCGACGGCCTGATTGCTTTTTTGAAGTTTATCTTTTTCCCGGTCATCCAATAATGGCAATTGGGAATCAATCTTATTTTTCTCCAGATTCGAGACCCGTACCCCTAGAAGGCGAACCCGGAGGCGCGGGCCATAATCCCGGGGAATCAATTTCCGCGCGGTTTCAAAAATGACTTTCCCCTGGTCGGTGGGCAAAACCAAGGTCTTATCCCGGGTTATGGTTTTAAAATCGGAGGAGCGGATCTTAACCGAGACCGTCCTCCCTTGATAATTATCCTGACGCAACCGTCGGGCAACTTTATCGGAGAGCCAGAGGATGGTGGAATATATTTTGTCAATGTCGGACAGATCCGCTGACAGAGTGGTTTCGTGGGACATCGATTTATCGAGGGGACGATCTTCGAACGAACAGACCTCGGAGGGGTCAATGCCCCGGCAAATATTGTAGAGATACTCCCCGCCCTTACCAAAATATCGTTTCAGTTCTTTTAAATCTTTTTGGGCCAGTTCCCCCACGGTAATAATGCCGATTTTATTCATCGCTTCCTGCGTGGCCTCCCCCACGCCCCAGAGGGCATTGACGGGACGGGAATAGAACATGGTTTTGAAATCATCGCGGTCGACAATGGTCAGCCCGTCGGGTTTATTCTCCCCCGAGGTCATTTTGGCCAGCCATTTGCACGGTGCAATGCCGACCGAGCAGGTCAGGGCCAGTTTCTGATGGATCTCCTCTTTCATGGTCTTGACCAGATTCTCCACGGAGCCGTAAATTTTGTGACAGCCGGTGATATCGAGAAAGGCCTCATCGACCGAGAACGGTTCGACTATCGGGGAGTAATGCTCGAAAATTTCCATCAGGACCGACGCGGTATAGACATAGCCGCTCAGGTTCCCCGAAATGACAATTGCCTGCGGGCAGAGGCGCAGGGCCTGGGCCATCGGCATGGCCGATTTGACCCCAAACTTGCGGGCTTCGTAGGAACAGGTGGTGACCACACTGCGGTGCCGGGGGTCGCCCCCGACAATAACCGGTTTCCCTTTCAGGTGGGGGGCGTTGCGAATTTCGAAAGCGGCGAAAAAGGCGTCCATATCAACATGGGCGATTACTTTTTCCCACTCGCGAGTTCGGTCTATTCCACCCATATTTTGCTTATTATCCAGATGGTCTGACGTTCATCGTAGGTCAACTGGAAAAAATTGGAGGAACTGTCGACCACCGCGTAATGATGAATCTTGTAATTGCCGATATCGGTCAGCCAGTCGCCGGTGACCTCGCTGATTTTATAGATACGGCCGTTCCAGCGAAACCGGACCGGTTTCATTTTATGTTTTTCGAAGAGGGCGACCACTTCGACCGGTTCATCCATATCCTGGTACATAGTTTCAATCACCAACCCAGCCAAACTACCATTTACAATATCCTTCGCAAGAGTTCCATCACCGGCTCGAAGCCGACCGGCATCAGGAGCAGGATCAGCACCATCGACAGAATTTTTCTCAAACTCATTGAATCCTCCGCATCAGCCCGACCACTTTCCCGGCGATATAAAAATCGGGGGAACGTTTATCGACCATAATCGGCTTGAAAGTCTCGTTTTCCGGCTGAAGGCGCACTCTCCCCTCTTCGGGGAAATATCTTTTTACGGTCGCTTCATCACCGATCACCGCCACGACAATATCGCCCGGCTCGGCCGATTTCTGCCGTTTCACCAGCACCAGATCGCCATCGTATATCCCGGCGTTAATCATCGACTCCCCCGTGACCCGGAGCGTGAAAGTATCCCCCGAGGGGAGGAAACTGGTATCAACCGCGATCTCCCCCTCGATATTTTCCACCGCCGTAATCGGATTACCGGCCGGAACCGCGCCGACCAGAGGAATCCGCCGAACCGGCCCGGCCAGGGAGCGCACCAGTTCAATCCCGCGCGAAATCAATTTCTCCCGCCGGATATACCCTTTTTTCATCAGCACCTCCAGATGAGCCCGGACCCCGTTGGTGGAACTGATGTCGAATTTCTCGCCGATCTCCCGGATGGTCGGCGACTTGCCGTGCTCGGTAATCATACTCTCGATATATTCGAGTATCTCTTTCTGCCGCCTGGTTAACCGTTCCCTGACCGTCACATTACCTCCTGTATTATCTCAACTTTCATTTCAACCGTTAAATCCGAAGGGCTTTGCCCGCCGAATCTTCAAAACCTGTCCTTATTTACCCAACACAAACTACTGCACAGATGTTCAGATGTCAATAATAATTCTCGACCCGGACCATTTGAAACTTAAGATGTGATATTAAAAATGTGATATTGCCGGGACGGCCTACCCGGCAAAAAAAGTATTGAAAAATCGAGTCAATCGCTTATAATTGTGGTTTATATTTTTTAAGGACACAATGTTATGAAAATATTAGTGGTCGGCTCCGGCGGCCGGGAACATGCTATTATCTGGAAGTTAAAACAATCTCCCCTGATAAGCAAAATCTACGCCGCTCCGGGCAACGCCGGGATAGCCCTTATCGCCGAAACAGTCGAAATCAAAGCCGATGATATTACCGGCCTGGCCGATTTCGCCCAGAAGCACAATATTGATTTGACAGTGGTCGGCCCGGAACTCCCCCTGACACTGGGGATTGTCGATGAATTCAACCAGCGGGGCCTGAGAATTTTCGGCCCGACTCAAACTGCGGCGGAAATCGAGGGTTCCAAGGCCTTCTCCAAGGAATTCATGAGGAAGTATCATATCCCGACGGCTCCGTTTCAGATTTTTTCGGAATTGTCGGAAGCGATGGCGTTTGTTCGCGACGCCGCCCTGCCGGTGGTGATAAAAGCCAGCGGACTGGCGGCCGGCAAAGGGGTGGTAGTGGCCCATACGACCGAGGAAGCCACGAAAGCGGTCGAGATGATCATGGCCCAAAAAGTTTTCGGCGAAGCCGGCAGCAGTGTCGTGGTGGAAAATTTTCTCGAAGGCGAGGAAGTTTCGGTCATGGCGTTCACCGACGGCAAGACCGTTAAGGTAATGCTGCCGTCGCAGGATCATAAACGGGTCGGCGACGGGGATACCGGGCCGAATACCGGCGGCATGGGCGCTTATAGTCCCGTGCCGATCATCGACGAGCAAACCCTAACTCTGATTAAGGAGCATATACTTGAACCGACCATTCTCGGCCTGGAGAAAGAAGGGCGAAATTACAAGGGCGTTCTTTACGCGGGACTCATGATGACGCCGGCGGGGCCGAAAGTCATGGAATTCAACTGCCGATTCGGGGACCCGGAGACACAGGTTGTCCTGCCGCTTCTGAAATCGGATCTGGCGGATATTTTCATTGCCATTGTCGACGGCAACCTCTCGATTATCGATGAACTGGAATGGGATACCGGGGCGGCGGCCTGCGTGGTTCTGGCGTCCAAAGGTTACCCCGATAAACCGGAAACCGGAAAGAGAATTTTCGGTTTAAGGAACTATGGCGCCAGAAATGTGCAGTTGTTCCATTCCGGCACGAGGCGGGATAATAAGGATTGGATAAGCGCCGGGGGACGGGTAGTCGGCGTAACATCGGTGGATAAAGATCTTCACTCGGCGGTGGCCAAGGCGTATGAAATTATAGAGGGGATTAAATTCGACGGCATGATTTACAGAAGCGATATCGCTTCCAAGGGATTGGCGCGGATGAAAGGATTTGGATTTTAATTATGGCCAGAGTTTTAATTATGATCGGCTCGAAATCGGACATGCAATACGCGGAGGAATGCCGGACGGTCCTCACGGAGCTCGGTATTGAAGGGGTAATTGAGGTATCTTCGGCGCATCGGCAGCCTCAAAGGACCGGCGAACTGGCGGGAAGGGCGGCTCAAAACGGATTTGAAGTGATAATCTGCATGGCCGGAATGGCGGCGGCATTGCCCGGCGTAGTGGCGGCCCAGACCTCCCTGCCGGTTATCGGTGTTCCCCTCCCGGCATCGCTGAACGGCCTAGATTCCCTTCTGGCTATCGCCCAGATGCCCTCGGGAGTTCCCGTGGCGACCATGAGTATCGGTACGGCCGGCGCCAAAAATGCCGCCTATCTTGCGGCCCGTATTCTGGCTCTCAAGGATGACCGGATCCGGGCCCGGTTACCCCGCTATGAAAATTGATAATTAGCGGGAATTTTGGATTGAAATAAGTGTAGAATAAATAATAAAAGAAAGGAGTAACAAATGTCAGATCGATTTCACCTCTCCAAGGCTTTTATCATCATTCCTATGATACTGGCCGGCGTCATCCTGATGGCCGGAACGGCCTTCTCGGGTGATGCGGAAAAGGCGAAGGAGCATTTCAACAACGCCATCAATTACAGCAATGAGAATAAGGATTCTCTCGCCATCTCGGAATACGATGCCGCCATTAAGGAGGATCCCCAGTATACCGACGCCTATATCAATCTGGGTTCGTTATATTTCAAGAGTGAGAAGTACAATGACGCTTTGACAAATTTCAAAAAAGCCACGGAATTGAATCCCAACAGCGGCGATGCCTGGGCCAATCTGGGGCGGACCTATTTCAAACTCGACAAAAATGCCGAAGCCGACGCCGCCTACAAGGCCGCTCTTAAAAATAAGCCCGATTATTACGATGTTTATAAGGATATCGGTCTCTTGTATCATGCCCAGGGAAATTGGCCGGGATTGGTCGACAATATGAAAATTTACACCGAAAAGGTTCCGACCGATGATATGGGATTTTATCTCTTGGGGAAAGGATATCAGAGCCTGAAAAAGTATCCTGAAGCGATTGCGGCCTATAATAAGGCGATCGAATTGAATAAGGACAATTTCTTCGCCTATAGCGCTATCGGTAAGATTTATCAGGTTCAGGAAAATTATGCCGGCGCCGTCAAGATGTTCGAAGAAGCCACGAGAATTAAACCGGACAATTATCTGGCGGCCCGGGATCTGGCCATTTCCTTCGAGCAGATCAATCAGGACAAGACCGATCAGGTCGTGGCCTACTGGAACAAATTCATCAAGGCCGCTCGGAATAATCCGCGGGCAAAAAACCTGGTACAGGAAGCCGAGGCCCACGTTAAAGACCTTCAGGCCGCTAAGGGCGCCAATTAGTATATTGCTTTAGTCGGTCCTGGAATTAATCAAGGGAGCCAATCGCTAAGTTGGCTCCCTTTTTTTTTAGCAATGAAAAGACCGCCGGATTGCGGCACCCGGCGGCCTTTTATCAGAATGGAGGAGATAATGTTTTCAGTTCGTAAATTCCGCCTTCTCAAACTCGTCCCAATTGATCCAGGTTTTATCTTTTCCGCTATCGACAAAAATGCCGCGGTTACCGCTGTCGATATCATTGGAACCCTTGAGCCGGAAAGAGCGGCCATCTTTTAGAGTCACAAGGCTGGTCCGCGATGAAATTTTCTCGATCGACTTGACCTCGCCGAATTCAATCGCCATATCGACATCTTCGTAAATCCCGTTCAGCAGTTCCCAGGTGCTTTCTTCGTCGTCATCCCACCTGATGTCGCCGGTATACTTTTCACCCCCATCGGTATAAACCGTGCCGTGAAGTCTTTTTCCGCCGTCAAAAGCCGCATAGGGCATTCCCGGCGGGGGATCCATGAAGTCAATCATATCGAATTCGTCCCAGCTGATTTCGATCCGTCCCAATTTGGGGTCGGAGACGCAAATACCGCGATTGCCGGAATCGATATCGTTTGAATCTTCGAGCCGCAGTTCCCGTCCGTCTTTCAGAGCGACCATCGATGACCGCGAGGAATTTCTTTCTATCGACTTCAGATTCGCGAACTCGATCTTGCGTCCCCGGTGACGGTCACGACCGTCAAGGATATCGGTATCATAAACTTCATCCGAATCCCAGGCCACAAAACCGGTGAATTCGGCCCCCTGCCGCGTGATCACTTTGCCATAGAGCCGTTTCCCCATTTTCGACTCAACTTTCGGTGCTTCCTCCAAATCGATTTTATCAATATCTTCCCAGTATAACTCGGTCGGCCCGTCCTTTTTATCGTCAATGACGACCCCTCGAATGCCACTGCCGAAATCGGTCGAACCGTTCCGAAATTCCACCTTCTCCCCCGATTTCAGGATTAACCTGACAGCATCATCCCCATCAGGGATAATGCTCCTGATCTGACCGAATCGTATTCCTGACTGGGATTGATCGCTGTCGAAAAGTTTGGTGTTGTCGCCCGTTTCCCGGAAAATGGAGATTCCGAATATTTTGACGGTACGGTCATATTCTTTGCGGCGATCTTCCCGGGTCCGATTAACCCGTTCCGAGCCGCGATCTTTCAGGCCGTCGAAGACATCGGTCCATGACGCTTCATTTTTGTCCCAGCGAATGAACCCCTCCAGGACATCGTTATCAACCGTATAAATCTTTCCGTAGATTTCCCCCTGCCTGGCGAAGACCGGGGCCGTCAGAAAGGCCGCCCCGATTCCGATTAAAAGCCCAATTAATAAACTCTTCATGCGCGGTCTCCCGAAATTTTGGTTGCTCCTGAATATTTGACGTAATCAGAGGGGAATAAGTTTCAGGCCCGCGATAAAGGTATAGGCGGAAATTGTGATGGTTATTTAAGCAGGACAAGTTTTTTGGTGCGGCTCGTACCGGAAATATCCAGGCGATAGAAATAGATGCCGCTCGGGGCGGGACGGCCGTCGGTTATCGAGCCGTTCCAGCGGAACCGCCACCGGCCGGCCGGTAAAATGCCGTCATGCAGAACCGATATCGTCTGTCCCAGAATATTATATAGTTCAAGGCGGGCATTCCCAGCGCGCGGAAGAGCGATCTCGATAACGGTTTCGGAATTGAAGGGATTGGGGAAATTCTGGCTGAGAAAAATTTCGCGCGGGAGCCGATCATCGACTGGGTCATTTATTCCGGTATGATTGCCAACAGAAAGCAGACCCGGAATGATGACCGGGACATAGCGATTTCCCAGACTATCCAAAAGATAAGCACCGGAACTGTCGGACGAAGCGGTATCGACCGCAATCACGGCCTCGGCCGAATTGGCGGTGAAATAAAACCGGGCAAATGGATATTCGCCGGGAGAAATGAGACTGTCGTCAAAATGAGCGGTATTGATTCTGAAGCCCAGTTCACCCCGACCGGTTGTTGCCGATGCAGTATAATATTCCATGCAGGAGGGCATGTTGGCGGAGTCAAAGGTGATCGAATCGAGTCTAATATAAGAGGAATCAAAGGCGAACGGGATATACCCGCCTTTGGATGGTCCGGTCAATCGAAGCGATATCGGCATGACACCGCTTTCATTCGGAAGCAGATTGGTGTTTAAAAATTGAACCGTATCGGATGAAAGCAGACGGACGGTCACCGGCATATTTATCGATTGGTTGAAGGAAGCGCTGTCCCAGACGGTAACGGAGTAATTATAAAGGCCGGGAACCATCGCGGCAGTGGCCAGACCGATGGTGATGCTGTCATCATCAGTTCCGGATGTTTTATCGAGATAAAGCGCCGCGTCCGACGGTGCGGCTTGCCAATTCAGGACCCCTTCACCGAGATTGATTATTTTTATGCGGGTCTGAAGATTGTCGCCGACATCCCCTGTCAGGCTGAGGGTCTCCGGCTGAGCGGAAATAAAGGGCATATTGCCGACCAATTCCAGATGTACCCAGGCGGTCTCCGGAGAATTGGCGGCTTCGGGTGATTCCCATATTACCGGGTCCCGATAATCGCCGAAGGAGAGGCCGCCAATATCGGGTTGGATGAAAACTGTATCGGGAGAATCTCCCGAGGACCTATCAAGGGTCAGCCAAGCGCTGTTTTCGGCCGCCGTCCAGGTGAAATTGCCGGTGCCGGCGTTTTCTATTTGAAATGCCCGCGGAAGCGGATTTCCCAGAGCCGCAAAGACTCTGAAAAAAAGAGAATCGGGTTCAATTTTGATTAACGGAGCGGTCACGTTGAGATAAACCGGAACTAAAAGTGATGAATCGCCGTTGTCGGTTCGGATGAAACGCAGTCCGACGTAATAACTGCCGTATGTCAGAGTATCGGTTGTGATGGAAACGGTCAGAGTATCGGGTGTACCGCCGCTCGAGGGTGACACCGTTATCCAATCGACCCCCGGATTTACGGTCCAGGCCAGTGAGCCGTAACCGGCATTGAGCAGTTCCACCGTTTGCGGAGAAGGGACAGCACCGCCTGCTTCCATAGTAAAATCGAGCCGTGCCGGCGATGGGATCAAAGCCGGGCTGTTATATTGTTTCACGGTGGCGTAAATATCGAAATTTCCGGCGCGCGAATCGGCCCAGACAAAAAATAACTTATATCCGTCGGTGGCGACATCGGGCTGAAGTTGCTTGCCGTCGTCCAACTGGTGGATTTTAAAATTTGAGCCCGATAGCTGTCCGTTCTCGGTCACGATTTGCGCCAACGCGTCCCACTGACCGCTGGAGACAGAATCGGCCCAGGCAATACAAAGATCCCCCAGGAGGTCGGCACAGATGGAAACATCTTTTTGGGCCCGTCCGCCGTCATTAAGATTTATCCTCATCGACGGCGCATAGGGTGAACCGTCGGCCTTGAAGCGCCGCATATAGATGTCGGGATTCTGGGGATAGGTGCCGTTGCGCCAATCGACCCAGGCGACAAAGAAGCGATTGTTGTTATCGCCGGCGACAACCGGAAAGGCCTGGCGCGACGAAAGGGCGTCATCGCTTATTCTAAGATTGGTCCCGACACGATTGAACGAGGCATCGTACCTCTGCCCGAAAATGTCATCGTTGCCGAACCTGTTGTCGTACCAGACGACAATAAATCCGCCGTTTGGGAATGAAGCGACCCGGGGAGAATGCTGC
Organism: Candidatus Zixiibacteriota bacterium; assembly: GCA_900498245.1. Taxonomy (NCBI): domain Bacteria; kingdom Pseudomonadati; phylum Candidatus Zixiibacteriota; species Candidatus Zixiibacteriota bacterium. Next base: position 1,633,650 of record LS998015.1, on the reverse strand, counting down.
TGATAAGCGCCGGCCTCATCGTTAATTTTGAAATTGGCTCCGACCGGTTCTCCGGCAGAACTTATGCGCTGGCCGTAGATATCCCAATTGCTGTTGCGGTAATCGGCCCAGACCACCACCGCTGAACCATCGAAGAAGATGCCGATATCGGGCGATTCCACCGAGGTATCCGGTTGTTCGGAGGTGACATTATGATCACTATAGTTCGTGAGAGTATCTATTCTCGAAAAATAAATGTCAGGGTGAAAAGGGTAGCTGCCGTTGCGGTAATCCTGCCAGACCGAGGAAAATTGTCCGGAACGGTTGCCGTCGATCGCGGACTCAAATTGGGGGACGCCATTATCATTGTCATTTACTTTAAAATTTTGTCCCAGGCGATTGCCGGTACTGTCAAGAAACTGGCAGTAAATGTCATTGGTGCCGTTTCGCTTATCGACCCAAAGGACCGCCCAGCGGCCGTTATCTCCGGCGGCGACTCGCGGGTAAAGTTGATCGGTGGAGGTCCGGTCGTCGTTTACCTGAATATCATATTTATCGCCGGCCAACACCGTGCTGGCCAGAAATAATATTAAATAAATTACCGAACGCATTTTTAGCATGACTCCGCTCCCAATTGAAAGCAAGAGCGATGCCATTTCGGCACCGGCGTTTATTTAATCTTGCCCCCGGCAAACTAATGTAATGTAATTATTTAGATGACGTGAAAACAAGAAAGGAAATGTCGGGAAAGCGGTTTGAAAATTAAAACGGAAAGGCGTTCCTTTCTATCAGGAACGACTTTCCGTTTCTTATAAGACAATCTTTTATACCGAGAGATTATCTGAGTTTCTTTTTGTGACGGTCCGCTCTTCTACGTTTTTTCCGCTTGTGAGTTTTAATCTTCTGCCGTTTTCTTTTCTTACCGCTGGGCATTAATCCTCCATCATCGCTTTCTGTCCGCCTCAGACAGGGAGCTTGGTTATCAGATTCTTGAACTCGTTAGAGGGTTTAAACACCGGAACTTTCCGACCGGGCACCGGAACGACATCGCCGGTCCTGGGATTGCGGGCCTTCCTTGACTTGCGCAATTTTACCTTAAAGGTCCCAAAGCCACGGATTTCGATATTATTGCCCGTCTCCATGGCTTTCTTGACCGTCTCCAGGAATGCATCAACAACCACAGCCACATCAGTTCTGGTCAGTCCGGTTTTCTCGGCGACTTTTTCTACCAGATCCGCCTTGGTCATCTCATCCTCCCTCGGTAACTTCTGGTTTATAGATGTTTAATTTCATTTTTTCCCGTGTTACAGTATATATAAATCAATCGTACTCGTCAGCCGGTCCAAAACCGCTCCAATTCATTTAAGCCTTTGCTATAAATCGCATTAAGGTATAATATTGCCTTTGTTAAATCAAGAATTTTTATTATCCCTCAATATAAATACATGACTCTCGGGCCGCCCATATCGCCGGATGTGACTTCTTTAATTTTCCCCGAGGCCGAGCCGAGCAAGTCCAAAAGGCCGGCTTTGGGCTTCACATCCTTAACCAGATGCGGTTCGCCGGTCAGTCCCGCCAGTTGGGCGGCGTACCGGACGGCATCTTCAAAACCGCCGAGGGTATCAACCAGCCCCAGACGTTCCGCCTGGCGCCCCGTAAATATAGAGCCGTCGGCCAGAGGATAGACTTTTTCCTTGTCCAAATTCCGTCCCTGGGAGACAACCTCAACAAACTGCTCGTAAGTATCCATAATGACCGCCGACAGCATCTGCCGCTCCCGGTCGGTCATACGGCGGTCGAACGATCCGACATCCTTCAATTCCCCCGATTTAACCTTCTCGATTTGAATCCCGATTTTGTCCAGAAGTTGTCCGGCATTATAAAATTGAATTATAACACCTATTGAGCCGGTGAGAGTTCCGGGATCGGCCATAATTTTATCGGCCGCACAGGAGATATAATATCCGCCGGAGGCCGCCATCGAACCCATCGACACGACCACCAGTTTCCCGTCCTCTTCCCTGACCCGTTTTATCTCATCATATATTTCCTGCGATGCGGCCACGCCACCGCCGGGAGAATCGACATGCACGACAATCGCCTTGATACTCGGCGATTTCCCCCATTTCTTGATCTGCTTGACCACCGGTTCGGCATCGGTTATGGTGCCTACAACATCAACAACCGCTATCCGGGAGCCGAAACCGCTCAGGGAAAAATCGGATTCGGCGGAAAATGCCCCGACCAGCATAAGACCGAAAAAGCCGATAGCGATGACAAAGGAAAAGGCGATGATTATTCCGATCGCAATATCTTTTTTGGTTGCCAAGTTCTTTTACCTCAATCGGAGTAGATCCTGATTTTCTGTCCCACGTGAAGTATCTCCGGATTATCCAGATCATTCCACGAAACCAGTTGGGACATGGTCGTATTGAATTGTCCGGCGATGCCGTAAATGGTGTCACCCCGCCGAACCGTGTATGTTTTAAAACGGCCCCGATCCGCTTCCAGACTATTGATAAGCAACTTCTGTCCGGGATATATGCGGCTGCGCCGGTTCAGCCCGTTCAATTCCTGAAGGGCCTGTGTGGTGATTCCGAAGCGGCGCGCTATGTCCCAAATTGAATCGCCTTTTTTGACGATGTATGAAGTCCGTGACTGACCGGAAGATTTATTCGATTTTTTGGAAGAGTCGATACGGCTCTGCTGATCGGCTTCGTGGCGGATTTTCAGCCGCTGACCGACATAGATGCGGGAACTTCGTCCCAGATTGTTGAGACGGCGGATCTGATCCGCGGAGACTCCGAAGGCCCGGGCGATATCGGAAACCGTGTCCCCCGACCGGACAACATAGACGCCGTCATCACTGTCATACGATGACGCTCTTCTCCGGCTTTCCCGGGTCGGGGCGCTTCCGCCCGGAACCGGAATAATCAGGTTGCGCCCGGCGATGATCCGGGAACGGCGATTCAGATTATTGGCTTCCATGAGAGCGTACTGTGAGATACCGTATTTCCGGGCGATGGAGGCGATATTTTCGCCGCGCCGAATCTTGTGCTGAACCCAGCTGGTCTGCTGCGCCACCGGCATATCGCTATAGGAGGCCAGAAATGCCTCCTGTCGCCCGCCGGGAATTCTTAAAACGTACTGGCTGATATTGGGCGGCGTATAGCGGCGCAGAAGTTCCGGATTCAGGTCCTGCAATTCGGTCAGACTGCATCCGATGGCATCGGCCACCACTTTCAGGTCGAGGCTCTTGTTAATACGCACCTCGTCGTAAGAAACCTCCGGCTGATAATCAATATTGGCAAAGCCGAATTTTTCGGGGTTCTTGCAGATCATCGTGGCGGCCATGAAAAATGGGACATAATCCATGGTCTGTTTTTTAAGTTTCAGTTTCCAGAAGTCGTTGGTTTTCTGCTTCTTGGTAACATTACGTACCCGCTGCGGGCCGCCATTATAGGCCGCCAGGGCCAGTTCCCAACTCCCGAATTCATTATAAAGGTCCTTCAGAAATCGGGCGGCCGCATGGGTCGATTTGACCGGGTCCTTGCGCTCGTCGTACCACCAGGTGCGGTTCATCCCGTAAAGACGGCCGGTCTCCGCGATAAATTGCCACATCCCCATGGCGCGTGCCCAGGAATAAGCATGGTTATTGAAACCGGATTCGACCATCGCCAGATAAGCGAGATCGGTCGGCAATCCGTACTCCTGAAATATTTTCTGGATCATCGGCAGGTACCGGGTCATGCGCGACAGATAACGGACAATGGCGTCGCGGGCAACCGTCTGGTAGTAGACAATACAAGTCTTGACCCGGTCGTTCATCACGATCGGGACATTGTATGAGTTTTTTTCCTGGGCAAAGGCCTCGAGGCGCTTCATTTCGGAGGAATCGACCTTGATATGATTTATTTCGGAAAAGCGCGAGATAAGAATATCCGGGGAGACATCGCCGGATAATTGTCCCAAGGACACCAGAGTAGAACGATAATTGGCGGCAACTTCGGCCAGAATGCGGTTGTATTTGACGGCCGAATCGGTCAGGGAATCACTTTCCGTGTCAATATCGAGATCGCCCAAAATGGCCAGACTTTTTTCAAAATAATAGGCGGCCTCTTCCCATGCCGTCTCCCGATTGGCGAGAACCCCCATCGTACAATATTCCTCGGCGACTTTCAATTCGCGCCAGATATAGTCATCGATATCGGCCGCGGAATCGCCGCCACTGTCGGCGGCTTGGGCATCATCATAGACTGATTGACCTACCCGGTCCAGGGCTATCAAAGAATCGATACTGATATTATCTGCATACGCCGAGTCAGATTCATAATCATATCCCGAATTGGCCTCCGTGGCCGGCTTCTTTGTGAATGGACCAGCACACGATAGAAATATCGCCGCTAACACCACCACCAGCAATCCCGCTAATACTTTTCTATACATAACCTTCCACCAAAAATTGAGGGATTCAAACCCATAAATACATTATCGGCCGGAACAGTCAAAGTCTTAACCGCCCTATCAGCCTAACTCATTGATATATATATATAAAACTGCCTCAAACGGTGTCAAGATTTAATTTCCCCGTTTAGCAAATCATTAAGATAATTTTCGGCCATTTGGCCCGATTCTGCAAATTTCAACTCCTCCATGCCGCGAAACCAGGTAATCTGCCTTTTGGCGAAACGCCTCGAATTCTGCTTAATCAAATTGACCGCTCCCGCCAGCGAAATCCGGTCATTTAAATAATCAAACAATTCATTATACCCGATTACGTTCACGGCAATCACTTTTTCTTCGAGTCCCCGGTCGCGTAAGTCTTCCACTTCGGCCAGAAGGCCGCCCTCCATCATCTTATCGACCCGGTCATTAATCTGTTTATAGAGTAATTCCCGGGGCGGCAACAGGCAGATAATTTCATAATTATATTTTGGAAGAGCCTCCTGCCCTTCCTTCATAAACTCGGATTTGGTTTTGCCCGAGACTTCAAAAATTTCCAGAGCCCTGATTATCCTCCTGATATTGTGAGGATGCGTCTTTTCGGCTTCTATCGGGTCTATGGCCTGGAGCCTTTCAAATAGATATTGCGGTCCTTTTTCGAGGACATCACTTTCCAGACGACTCCGCACCTGCAGGTCGTCTTCCGGTATCTCGACAATCCCTTCAACAAGGGCCTTTATATATAAGCCGGTCCCGCCGCAGATAAGAGGCCTCCGCCCTTTGGCCAAATTCTCGGCGATAATCATTTCCGATTCCCGGACAAAATCAAAAGCGGTGAACCTCTCCCCCGGTTCCACCCGGTCGATAAAATGAAATTTGTATTTTGACCTTAACTCCTGCGACGGCTTATCGGTGCCGATGTCGAGGTATTTATAAATCTGCCGCGAGTCGGCGGAGATAATTTCAAGCGACGGACATTTTTCCAAAAACGGCAAAAGCGCGGCGCTTTTTCCCGCCCCCGTGGGGCCGGTCAAAATCGGAATCACCGGTCTATTTGCGGCCGAATTTGACATCCAGTTCGTTCCGGGAAATTGTCAAAAAGGTCGGCCGGCCGTGGGGACAGCAATGTTTATTTTCGGTGTTCATCAACTGCCGCCACAGGGCCATGGCTTCGTCGGGGCCAAGGCGGTCCCCCGCCATCACCGCCGACCGGCAGGCCAAAGATTGCGCCACGGCCTTGATTAAATCGGCCCCGGCGGCCCGTATTGAATCTATATCATCAAGAACCGACTCAAATATCTTTTCCGGCGATTTGCGTGACAGGGCGACCGGGACGGTCGAAATCAAAACAGCGTTGGCTCCGAACGGTTCAGCGAGAAAACCGACTTTATTTAGATAATTGGCGGATTCTTCAAAGAGAAGATATCGTTCCGGTGATAATTCAACCGTAACGGGAAAAAGCAGGCTTTGCGATATCCCACCGCCGGAGTTCATCAGGCGAAGATTTTCTTCATAGAGAATTCGTTCATGCGCGGCGTGCTGATCCATAATGGTTATAGTATCAAGATCCCGAAAGACCAGATACAGTTCGGCAAATTGCCCCAGAAAACTGACTCCGCCCGGATACTCGACCGGCGGTTTTTCAGTAATTAAGTCGATTCCGGATAGCGGATTCTCGTCCTCGATAGGATTTGGCTTTGGGGGCATTCCGGATTCCTGCCTGCCGTACAATTCGTTCAATGCTGTCTGCGAGGGAATCGGCGGGTGGGGGCTAAAATCGACAATTCGGCGGATCGCCTCTCGGGCACTCCATTGACTTTCCGGCCGGGCCGCGGTTGAAGTAATGACGGCCGGCCCAAGAGCCCCCGACTGCCGCAGGGCCTGCTTGACGGCATGATGCAGAATATCATGCACCAGCGTTTCTTCGGACAGTCGCACTTCGGCCTTGGTGGGATGCACGTTGACATCAACCCGGACCGGGTCGATTTTCAGAAATACCGCCCCGAGGGGATAATTGCCGCGCGGCAGGAGTTCCCCATAACCGGAGATAACGGCATGAGTCAGACTCTGGGATTTGATATATCGATTATTAATAAAAAGAAACAGCCCGTACTGATTCTGGCGGCCCTGATCGGGATAACTGACAAAGCCGGTGATTTCAATATTTTCGCCGATAGATGTTATCTCGAGAAGGCGCTCATATTTTTCGCCGAGAAGGAGCCGTCCGGCGCGGCGTTTCATATTGTTAGAATCATCATCGACAGAATAAATCGCCCGGCCGTTCAAGGAGTAGGAGAAACGGGCCGAGGGCGCGCTCAGGGCGAGGGCGACCGCGTTGCGGGTCAAATGCCGCGCTTCGGTCACTTCGGCTTTCAGGAATTTGCGCCGCGCAGGGGTATTGAAAAAAAGTTCTCCCACCTCAATTTTGGTTCCAGGCGGGGCGGCCACCGGCTTGAGACTTTGGACGACCCCTCCCTCAATAATTATTTCCGTCCCGCTGTCGGCTTCGGCGGTCCGGGACACCATACGGGTTTTCGATATCGACGCTATCGATGGCAGGGCCTCGCCCCGAAACCCGAAACTGGTCAAATTTTCCAAATCCGAAAAGTCTCTGATTTTGCTGGTGGCGTGGCGGGAAAAGGCGATTTCCATTTGCTCGGCCGGGATACCGCAGCCGTTATCGAGGATGGTTATCGATTTGGTCCCGGATTTCTCGACAATTATGTCGATCTTTGTCGCCCCGGCATCAAGAGAGTTTTCGACCAGTTCCTTGAGCACCGCCGCGGGGCGCTCGATTACCTCGCCGGCCGCAATTTTATTGATTAACCTTTCCGGCAGCGGTTTAATCCATCTCTGCGAGACTTCGGGACTACGGCTATTTGTCATCGAGTTTCCTTTTCATCTCACTCAATATACGCAAGGCCTCCAGAGGAGTAAGAGAATCAATATTCATCTCGCGCAATTCCTCCTCCACTGGCGAGGGCGGACTATCGAAAAGGGATCGCTGATTCATATTTTTATGGATCCCCCGGGCCAGTTCCGACTGCGAGAATTTCCCCGACTCCAGAAGGTGCAGAAGTTCCCGTGAGCGGCCGACAATGGATCGCGGCACCCCGGCGAGACGAGCCACTTCGATGCCGTAGGAATCGTCACATCCCCCGGGAATGATTTTGTGCAGGAAAATAATGGTGTCTTCCCATCTTTTGACCGAGACCTGGTAATTTCTGACCCGATCATACAACGCCGCCAGGCCGGTCAATTCATGATAATGGGTGGCGAAAACGGTCCGCGCCCTGATATTTTCGTTGATAAATTCGACCACCGCCCAGGCAATGGAAAGCCCGTCGAAAGTGGACGTCCCTCGTCCAACCTCATCCAGGAGAAGTAGCGATTTTTCCGTGGCGTTGTGGAGAATATTTGAAGTTTCAATCATTTCGACCAAAAAAGTCGATTGTCCGCGGGCCAGATTATCGATGGCCCCGACACGGGTGAACACACGATCGACCAGACCGATCCGGGCCGACTCGGCCGGTACGAAAGAACCGATCTGTGCCAGAATCACTATCAATCCGATTTGTCTTAAATAAGTCGATTTGCCCGACATATTGGGGCCGGTCAGAATCATAATCCGGTCGGTATCAGCCGCCAAAGAGAGGTCGTTGGCGATAAAATTTCCCGCCGGGAGAATATTTTCGATGACCGGATGGCGCCCGCCGATTATTTCCAGAGCGGTGTTTTCGTCGATATCGGGGCAACAGTACATTCTTGCCGACGCCAGATCGGCCAGCGCGGCGATTAAATCGAACTCAGAAATAATTTCGGCGACGGCTATAATATCTTTCAGAGATTCGGCCGCATTTTCCACTAACTCGTTATAGAGACGTTCTTCGAGGGCGAAAATTTTCTCTTCGGCCGCCGCGATCAGTTCTTCTTTTTCCTTTAATTCCTGGGTGATGAACCGTTCGGCATTGACCAGCGTCTGCTTGCGGATATAATCGGACGGAGTCTTTTCCAGATGAGTGCGGGTAATTTCGATATAATACCCGAAGACCTGATTGTATCCCACTTTCAGCGACGGGATGCCGGTACGTTCCCGCTCTTTCTGCTGTAACGATGCGATAAAGACACGGGCCGATTTGATCGAATCTTTGAGGTTGTCAAGTTCGGCCGAGTAGCCGGCTCTTATGACATTACCCTTGTTGGAAACCAGGGGCGGTTCGTCGGTGAGCGCTTTTTCTATCAAACGTGATAGTTCCATCGTCGCGGGATAAGATTGTACCATATCCTGAAATACCGGGCTCCGCAAATCCCTGACGATAGTCATTAATTCGTCGGCCACTAGAAGGCCCTCGCGAAGGGAAGCCAGTTGACGGGGATTGAGTTTTCTCATCCCCAGCCGGCCGGCCAGTCGCTCCAGATCGGGAAATTTTCTTAGAAGCGGCGGCAGACGGAGTGATATTTCTCTCTGAAGAAATAATTCCTTCACGCCTTTCTGGCGGTGCAAAATCGGCTCCGGACGGCAAAAAGGATGAAGAATATTTTCTTTCAGGAGTCGCGCTCCCCCCGCGGTTAGGGTCAAATTGACAGCGGAAAAGAGGGAATCTTTTTCGGTGCTTTCGGAGAGATTCTTGACCAGTTCGAGATTCCTGACCGTGCTGTAATCCAGAGCCATATAATCATCGGAGGCGGCTACGGTAATTTTGGTGACATGGTCAAGATGATTGCGGTTGGCCTCCCGGAGATATCGATATATGGCGCCGGCCGCGGTCAGGCCGCGATGAAATGGGGCAACGCCGAATCCGTCGAGAGTCCCAACCCCAAAAAAAGCGGTTAATTCGCGGACGGCCGTTTGATAGTCAAAATTCCAGCCGTCGAACGGAGTCAGGCGGCGCTCGCCGCTCCGTTTCAGGACCTCGATCAAATCCGGAACACTTTCGCCCGAAGGAAAGATTATTTCCTGAGGAGAGAGCACCCGCAATTTCTCAATCATTTTTTCGCTGGTGCCTTCATCGAGATAGAATTTCCCGCTGAGTAAATCGATGTAGGCGATTCCGGCCGCGGAAGCGTCATTATCCTGATAGATCCCCCCCAGATAAAGAGGGCTGGCGATATCGGCGACCCCGTCAATCGTGGCGGTACCGGGAGTAATAATCTCAACAACTTCTCTTTTGACGACCCCTTTGGCCAGTTTGGGATCTTCGACCTGTTCCACCACGACCACTTTTTCCCCGGCTTCAAGGAGGCGGGCCAGGTACTTATCCATGGCATGGTACGGGACTCCCGCCAGAGGAATGCGGGCCCCGTTCATATGGCCGCGGGAGGTCAAGGCAACATTCAGAATCGGCGCCGCCTTCACGGCGTCATCGCCGAACATCTCATAGAAATCGCCCATCCGGAAAAAGAGAATCTTGTCGGGATACTGCTCCTTGATTTTGTTGTATTGGCGCATCAAGGGCGTGATGCCATCATGTCCGCCGGAGCCTTTTTTCATCGCGCGACAACCTGAAAAGTCTCGTTTTCGGCCGTTTCAAGCCGGGCTTTGAACACCATCGCCTGATCCGAGGAAAGAAATTTGCCCACCCAAACGACATAATATTTTTTGCCGGAGATGGTCTTTTCCAGAATTTCCACTTTCTGGTTATATTTTTTCATGCGATCCGTCATCTTCATGGCGTTATCTCTCACCGAAAATACCCCCACCTGCACGGCATAAGTCGTACCGGTAATCTTCTCCGCACTCTGATCATTCCCGCTCGCTTGAAAATTGCTCAACTGGTCGCTCAAATCATCCAGGCCGACCGCGTCCGGAAACTCCTCTTTGAGCAGATTGAAATAGAAAAGCGCATCATCATTTCTCTTTTGTTCCAGCGCCATTTGCGACAGCAGATAAAGTGAGGATGACGCAATATTGTCAAATGAAGATTTAATCAGTCTCTTCAGTACTTTTCGTGCTTCGGTATATTTCCCCTGTTGCGCCATAATTCTTGCCTGTTGGAGTCGAGCGTTCAAACCGGTCAGGGAATCAGGATTTTCTCGAGCCGTTAATTCCAGCAGACGATTGGTCGTCTGACTGTCCTTTAATATCTCGCCGGCGCGGGCCTCCAAAGACATCATTTCGGCGCGGTAGCGGCCGTTTTCCCACCGGCGCAGGTACGATTGAGTCTCATTCAGGACACTATCGGGCCATCCGGCGGCGAAATAGAAAAGGGCCTTCTCCAGTGAGAGATATTCCGCGTCAGCCGGGTCGATACCGGCCTGCCGGGCGGTCTCCAGAAGGGTCATCGCCCGGGGACCGTCCGGTTCCAGAATGGCCTGAGCAAATATGCGGTTGCCGTCGCGATGAACCGCCGAGGCCGTGCTGTCCATGATACGCCGCGCCGCTTCCATTTGGCCCTGCCTGATGAGATTGATCAATTCCGACCCGCCGGCCGGGACGGTAAAAGTCAGGGTAACGATAAGAGCAGAAAGAAAACGGCACATCAAACTACAAAACTATCAATCGCCTTGCATGAAGGACAGAACCATTTTTTGGTTTTCGATTTGTAGCCGCAGCGATCGCAATGATATTGATTTTCAATCAACTCGCGGCGATCTTCCAGTTTATTGATTAACTCTCCGAGATGACGCTTGTCGCCGATGGTCAGATAAAGTTTGGCCAGATCCAGGATGGGAAGATAGGAATCGGGATGATCCTCGGCGGCCTGGCTGAGATGTTCGGACGCGATCGAATATTCCCCTTTCTTGTAGTGATACTCGGCCAGGGTCATCCGCGCTTCCAGATTCTTGGGCGAGACCTCGAGTATTTCCGTGCAGATCGACGATATTTCACCGAACCGCCCCAGATCAAACAGGGCCTTTTTCAGGCGGCCCAGAACGTACTTGGAGGCATCGGGCATAACCTTGATCAATTTCTGCCAGAATTCGACCGCATCCTCTTCCCGGTTTTCCGAAAGATAAGAATCCCCGATATAGATATAGGCCGGGACACAGGCGGGATCGATGCCGATCGCCTCTTTGAAATGCAAACGGGCCTTGTGATATTCTTTCTGAGCGGTCAGTTTCTCGCCCTGGAAAAATTTGTAAAAGGCCAGTTCCTTCTTCCCTTTACCGCCTTCTATCTTGGTCAATTTCTCTTTCATTTCAAAGGCCGCGTCCCAGTCGCCGGTCTGGGCATAGACATCAAGCATTCTTTCGGTCGCCCATTTATTATTGCCGTCAATCGATATCAACTCTTTGATGGCCGCCATGGCCGAAGCCATATCCCCGAGGGCAAAGAAATCATCCGCCAGGGAGCGCAGAATGGTCGATTTTTCCCCGGATGAAAGTCCGTGACGGAGAGTCAGATCCTTGTGCACTTGCAGGGCCTTGTCCGGCTTGCCATACTTGCGCAGGATATCCCCGATACGGACGTAGGCGTCGACATTAGTGCTGTCTTCGGCGACAACCTCGCGGAACCCGGCGAACGCGGTTTCTTCCTGCCCGTCGAGAAGCGATTTGAGGGCCTCAATGTAGGTGGTCGGATCCTTGACTTTCTTTTCCTTTTTTATGCGGTCATAATAGATATAGATGAAAATCAGCGAAATAAGAGCCAATAAGAAAATGACAACAATACTTTCCATCGCCTACTCCTGTGTCCCGCCAGGTTTTTTCAGAAGATCCTTGGCCTCTTCGATCGGCCGATTGCGCAGAAGCGTCACCTCCGAAATCAGACCCTTGATAGATTTATTGGCTTCCCGCAATTGATCCGACTGCTTGAGGTAAACGGATATGAAGAGAAGGAGGGAAACCAGGGAGCCGAGGATGAAGGACCAGAAAACTACCGTAATGACCGGCACGGCAAAGCGCTTGGCCCAGATCAAATCAATATCAACGGTTTGGCTCGGTCCGCTGTTATAAACAGCAAATCCGATAATAATAACGATTATTATCAGAATCAGGATCGACCTGAAGACCCACATGTATCCTCCTTGGAATGAATTTCCATAAATTTAGTCCGTTGATAATAATAAAGATGCCGGGGCCAGTCAATGGAAATTGCGTCGCGGGCGACGCCGGAGAGGTCTATTTCTTACTGGTAAACTTCAACCCGTCCAACATCTTAACAAAATCCTGCTCAAGGACGTCAAAATATCGCCATTCACAAACTAACTGGAGCATAATTATATTATTGCCGTCCTTGGCGAAGAAGGTGGAACCGCCGTAAAAATCGGTCACCACATCGGCCCGATCCGACTGCGAACCGGCCCAGGGGACTTCCACCGTATATCTCAATTGAGTCGCTATCCTAACCCCGGTAATGTCACCGATCGACTGTTTGGTTCTTCTTTTCACCAGAGTATTACCGTAAAGCGATTTGAATTGCGATAAAACCTCGTTTTTCTGCTTGGATTTGTACTGGTCCGACAGCAGGGAATCAACGAACTGGTCCACGGTCAGGCTGGTCGTATCAATATATAAGACGACCTTGGGAATCGTGGTGAAATTGGGGGCGTTCTGAAACTGGATCGGGACGTCATACTGCTTCTTAATCAGTATCATGCGGACCGGGCTCTTGCTCTTTTTTACGGAGCAGTCCCAGCCGTCGGGAATCGCCATAGATACATTATAGGTATCATCGACATAAGTCGCATTTTCTACTGAGCCGGCCAGATCCTTTTTCCTGGCTGATGCCAAATCGAAAATTAACGCCACCAGGAACAATGCAATTAAAAACCTTTTCATCTCTGCCTCCTCAAAATTATATCTAACTATTTATAGATTATACACTTGGTAGTCAAGATATATTTCGGAAAAAACGCCGATATCGATTTTGCTTTTGAGGCGCCGGCCGTTAAACGGCCAAAAGCGCAGATCGGGGGCAATTATTTACTTTTATATTGCTCGAACAGGCGGCCCCATTCGGTCCCGGAGAATTTTCTGATTATCGATTTTCCCACAGTGGGATACCAGAGCCAGTCGTGATAGATATTACTCGCCATCGGGGCCCAGAAAACCAGGGGTGAATGAAGGGCGATTTTTTCCAGGGAGCGGAGCGCCCCTTTTCTCAGAAGTTGGTCACCCCAGATCACAAACGATTTCTTCGTCTTGAATCCGAAATTAATATCCGTGATATTTTCGCCGAGAAATTCGATTTCATCGATTCGTCCCACCCCCAACCCCCGTTCGTGGCACATTCTGATGTACGGTATCTGCTTCGGATCGAACCCCATCATTTTGGCGGCTACGGCATCGATAGCGACCGAATCGCCCGACGCCAGGATATAATTCTTGGCGCGGGGTGTCATGGTGCGCGGCCCGGCCCCGTCGCCGCAGACGGTACCATCCATGACGGCCAGAATCGAGGGATGAAGTTCTTTCTGCATAATCATCAAGTCGACCAGAACCTCGTGCATATATTTATGGGCGTAATGGCGCACCTCTTTCAGGAGCCCCCCGAAAGCGTTTTTTATCGCCCCGGTTGTTACCGCGTGGCCGTGGGTTTTGACGGTCGGCAGGTGAATGATCTGCTTGCCGACATACATTTTGGGTATTTCGATCCCCTCCGGGAAAATTTCATTCAACCTCAAAAGCGGTTCTTTGAAATGGTACTTGATCCATTCCACGTCCGGGAGCGGAGTGAAGTTTAAGCCGTAGCGGTTAAGGACCGGCATCCAGAGGTTATTCTTCGCGCCCTTGACCGGATTGGTGACGACGGTCTTGTTTTCAAGGGGGAATAATTTATCGGGGCGATATTTATCTTCTATCAGGGTCCTGACGACACCTTCCAGTTGCCACGGCTGCGACGAGCAGGCCGGAAAATACTTGGTCCAGGAAAGATTAAGTTTAATGACAGTCTCTTTTTCGGGGCTTATAATCGATTTATAGTCGATCAGTTCGAGAAGGCGGCGGTAATCGGCCACCACCCGGGTCGAATCGGTTTTCAAAACGGCGACTTTACTGCGATAACTCATCGTTCAAATCCTATCGGTTTGCGGGCCAGACTCTCAATATAATCGCGGGCCCGGCAAAATTGAAATTCGAGCAGGAGCCGTTCCAGTTTGCGCATCATCGTGTTGATAGAACCGTACTGGCGGTACTTCTGCAAGAGGTTCAAACCTTTCATTCGGGGCAGTTTATTATCCACTTCCCACGGATGTACATAAACTACGGCGGGACGGCCGATCCGGTTGAGCCGGCGAATAATTCCGGCCGTGTACCAGAGGGGGGAATGACGGAGATAACCGCCGCCGCAGACAGGAAGATTTTTGCCCCATAAGGGCAGAGTCGAGGCGGGAATCTCAAAAATATTCCGCCCGCTTTCCAGTTTCATGCGGAATATTTCTTTCGGCCCCCCGGGGTCGCCGTAAATATCGTGCTTCACCGGAAACAGCGAAGAATCATAGACGAATCCAAGGTCGGCCAGGATCTCAAATGCCCATGGCGTGGAGGAATCAATGGACCAACTCGGGGCGCGATAGCCGATTGGCGCCAGGCCGCAGGCATTGCGGATGACGCGAATCGCCATTTCGGTATCGGAACGGAAAGTCTCCTGATCGACCTTCTTCACCATTATGTGACGGTAACTATGACACGCTATTTCGTGTCCTCCGGCGGCCACGGTTTCGATCAGTTTGGGGAAACGATCCGCAATCCATCCGAGAACGAAGAAGGTCGCCCGGACATCGAATTTTTCGAAAAGATTAAGGAGCCGGTCGGTATTGACCACGACGCGCGACGGCAATTCGTCCCATTTGCGATAGTCGATGTTGCCTTTGAGGTTTTCAACGACAAACCAATCTTCGAGATCGACCGTGAGAATATTGGTAGTCATGACCACTCTTTTCGAGCCACGGACCGTTTCGGGCCGTCAATGTTTGGATGGTTTATAGTGATATCCGTAATAATTATAATTGTAGTAATATGG
Source organism: Candidatus Zixiibacteriota bacterium (assembly GCA_900498245.1). NCBI lineage: Bacteria > Pseudomonadati > Candidatus Zixiibacteriota > Candidatus Zixiibacteriota bacterium. The sequence continues at coordinate 1,618,325 of LS998015.1, read as the reverse complement.
CAGGGTGCTCTCCAGATTGTTGATCACCACTCCCAGCAGTTTCTTCCGATTCGGAGCCAAAAGGCCACAGGCCCGGCTCACCACGCCTTTAGGAGTGACGCCGGCCTTCACGACCAAAAGAGCGGCGTCGACTTCCTCGATTAGGAGCATCGGATCGGAGACGGGAATTACCGGCGAAGTATCGATCACGATAAGGTCATAATAAAATTTCATTTCCTCGATAATCTTATGCACGGCGGGCCCGTTAATCAGATCGGACGGATTGGGAATCGGCTTCCCGGCCGTCAGGATATCCAATTTATCCAGAGAAGTCGGTTTGATCAGATTTCTTACCGGCACTCCTTCTTCCAGTATCTCGGACACGCCTTTTTCGCGGGGAAGATTGAAAAGACGATGAATTCTCGGGCGGCGCAGATCAAAATCGATCAAAAGGGTCTTTTTATTTTTGTGCCGGGCCGATGTCAGGGCGATGAAAGTCGAAATTATCGACTTCCCCTCCGATGTCATGGCCGATGTCACCAGAAGCGATTTCCGCCCACCCTCGGAGAGGTTGCCGTTTATATTATGAAGCAGGCGCCTGAATTCCGATGCTTCCGGAGATTCGGCGTCATAATANTCGATNATATTGAGCCCGTTCTTTGTATCCAAGAGATCCTCTTCAATTGCTTTTTTCCGTGATATCAAAAACCGCATCATTCAACTTGAGGTAAAATTCTTCGGCGTATTCAAGGGCTTTGGCGGCTTTCGACAGGTTCGGATTGATTTCCAGCGCCCTTCTCATGCAATCCATTCCCCTCTGCCACGCGTACCGCGACTGATGCATATATGACACCGCCAGTTCGTAATAGAGATCGACATACCCGGGATTCTTCCCGATTTCTTTTTCCAGCATCGCAATCCGTTCTTCGATACTGTCCCGCGAAATCCAGTTGGTGTACATCAGAAAGCGGTTGAAATGGGAGGAGCGCTCCTGGCGAAGTTTCTCTTTCTTTTCCTCTCGAGCCCCTTTGAAAAGAGAATAAGCCCGCTGGAGTTCCCCCTTGTTCAGGGCCATCAAGGCTTCGTCATAATAGGCCGTGGTGCGGAAATTGGGATTTATGAGGGTCGCTTTTTTCAGCAATTCCCCGGTCCGGGCGTTCAGATCCGGAAACATATTAAAATCCTCTTTATTGATGGCATTGAGGATATAGGTGAGGGCGAGATTAAAATAGGCATCGGCGTAGTAAATATTCAACTTGATTGCTTCCTCGAACTCCATTACGGCCCGGCGGCAGGATCCGGCCGCCAGGTAGGCCTCGCCCAGAGCGTTGCGATAATCGGCGAAGTTGGAGCGCAATTCGACCGCTTTGTTGCCGGCCTTGATGGCCAGATCATTATGACCGAGAGCCGATTCCACCTGCGCCAGATAGTAATAGGCCTCATGGTAATCGTGCTTGGCTTTGACCGCGGCCTGGAACAACTGGCATGCTTCGGGATTCATCCGCTTGAAAAAGAGAGCCGTGCCCAGATGAAACATCATTTCCGGACGTCCCTCTTCAAGAACCTCCCTATAGCTCTTGAGAAGGTACTCCAGTTCGGACTTCTTTTCGTCGTGAGAAGTCTTCACCAAAGTCAGAAGGTCGGCTTCGCTGACATCATCGGAATGCGGCAAATCAATGGCATCAAGCAATTCGCCGTCGGCGAAAAGCGACGTGCGCACCGTCCGCTGAACGGTATCATTGATGGTTTGAATTAAATATTCTTTACCGTCCTCAACTATCCGGCTGTTCAATCTATAGGATTCCATCACTGACTCCTTGTGAAAATTCAGAAACAGTCCCTGGGGAAATCATCATCCTCCGTGACCCGGTCCGAAGACTCCCAGTCTATCGACAATCAGGACCACCGAGCCGACCGCACCCAGCACCCCGACCCATCCGGCGAAAGAATCTATGCCGAGAAAGCCCCGGCTCCGGCGGGAAAGAACTATGGTATCTTCGGGGCGGATAAAATAGCGGCCCGGACGGCCATTTTCCTGATATTTTTTCATATTGACTTTCATTATCTGGGTCCGATAGCCGTCCTTGGAAATCACCGTTACATTCTTGAGATTGGCATATTCGGTCGGACCGCCCGCCAGCGCGATAGCATCAAGCAGGTCGGTGTTCTTTTCCAGCGTCACCGCCCCCGGACGGGTTATTTCTCCGACGGCATAAAACAGATTTTTCTGGGAAACCTGATCGCTGATGGCGGTTCCCGGCAAACCGGCCGGGGAACGCGGAATTTCTATAGTTTCCCCGGAATGAATTTCGGGAAGTTCATTCATTTTGCCCGAAGTCACCAGCGCCGAGACATTGACAACATCAACCTTGCCTTTTTCACCGCTCCCGCTGATAATAAGCACCCGGGACAGATCACCGTACTCGGTCGCACCGCCGGCTTCGTTGATTATGGTCCAGAGGTCCGGTATTTTCTCGAATGTATATTTCCCGGGATTTCGTATCTGCCCGGAAAGGAATACTTTCAGATTATTGTATTCCGTCACCCGGACCACGGCCTGTGAAATGGCGCTGTTGTACCGGGAAATCTGGCGAACTATTTTCTTTTCCAGATCGGCGGTGGTCATTCCGGCGGCGTCAATCTCGCCAGCCACATCGAGCGAAATTTTACCGTCCTGGCGGACGCGCACCGTAGCGTCGAGGGAGTGATCCTGCCAGAAACGGATTTCCAGGACATCGCCCGAACCGATAAGATAAGAATCGGATTGGGCCTTTACGGCCGGCACCGCGGTTATAATCAATAAAACGAGCCCCAGGGGGGCGAGCCATCCCTGCTTTCTTGATTTACTCATAATTCCTTGCTATCATTTTCGTTCCGACTGTCCGCAAGGACAGCCATATTTTATAAAATCGGCATCTTGTCTGGTTTCATTAAGTTATCATCAGAGAGATAAATACGTCAATATGGCCCATTTTGCCGGATTTATTATCTCCCCGCCTTTATTCCCTGTGACTGTATTCCGGCATATAAAGCCGCGAGCAGTTCCGTCCTTCCCCTTTGGCCTTCAATAGGGCCATATCGGCCGCATTTATGAGCGAGTCGACACTCTCGGCATCTTCCGGATAAACCGCCCCTCCGATTGAGACCGAATACGGCTGCTTCTCCCCGCTCTCGAGAGGCAGAGGACTCCGGGAAATTTGGTCCCGAATCCTATCCATAAACTGGCGGACCTTGGTGCGATCGGTTTCCGGCATTATCAGGCAGAACTCATCACCGCCGTAGCGCGACGCCACATCATTGGCCCGGACCGATTCGGACAATATTTTTCCGAACGAACGCAATAATTCGTCTCCGACCTGATGGCCCAGTTTATCGTTAATCATTTTAAGGTCGTCGATATCGAAAATCAAAAGAGCCAGATTGCGATTGTACCGTTTGGCCCGGCCGAATTCCTCTCTGATTTGTCTCTGGAAATAGCGATAATTGTAGGCTCCGGTCAAACCGTCGGTGTAGGATAGTTCCTCAATTCGTTCATACCTATTGACATTTTCAATAAGCGGCAGGGCCTCGGCCTTGAATTGCTGAAGGCGATTCATGACATCNTTGGGGACTTTGCCTCCGTTCCAGGCCAGAAAGGCTTTGCGGCTCCCCGGCCAGGAGAGAGCGGTCATATATCTCAGGTCGAGTTCCTTCAACTGGTTCATTTTTTCGCTCAACGGCTCTCCGAGTTTCTCGGAATCGCCCAGATCGCAGATATTTTCCTGCTCGATTTTCTTATCGAGCAGGCTATAACTGTCCTTAATGAGACGGGTTGAATTTTCGGCGACATTCCAATTTATCAGGATCACCGTTTGATCGGCGCGATTCGACGGCGCAATAAAAGCCATTTTTGAGAAACCGCATTCCTTCCGCAGGGCGGTCAATAGTTCCGGAATTAACTGCCGGCTGTCCTTTATTTTCAGGAGACGACTCATTTCGTGTCCCAGAAGCGAATCGGGATGATTGCCCTCTTTGTTTTTGGAATTGTTCAAAATTTTGAGGCGATCCTCATACTTCCTGATTTGCTGCTCTTGAGAACCGATATGATAGGCCGCCGACAGATTAAAAGCCAAAGCCGTGGCGAGAAAACGAAGAACCGGGTTGTCGGGCTGAAGAGCGGTTTTTATAAAATAAACACCATAAAGATTATTGCGGAGATAGACCGGGAAAAAATACTTCAAGTCGTGAGTTACCAATCGGCTCAGATAATTGTCCGGGACCGCCGGCTTTAATTCCTCAATCGACGATATGGAAAATGTGGAGTTGAGCCGCCCGGAAAGATTTTGACCAAATTTCAGTTTAAAATCATCGCGGTTAAATTTTTGTATGCCATAATAATAATTCAATTCCAACTGACCCCGGGATTGTTTGAGAAAGACAATTTTGTCGCACCCGAGATATTTCTTGAGCGTCATTGAAACCCTGCCGGCGATATCCTGAATTTTCCCGGCTTTGATATTGTTAACAATTCCGGCTACCAGATCGTTGACCGCTTCCTCACTGACCAGAATCTTTCCTTTTTCCCTTTTACGGCGAGCCAATATCAGCCCCGAAAGAAGGGCAACGAGGGCGGCGAGGATAGTTATTAAGACTTTTTCAGCCATAAAGTTAAATTATGATTTTCAACACCAAATTACAGATTTCAATAATTGTGTCAATCGAAAATATCAGGAGCGTTTCCAAGCCTGCCGGGCAAAGCGAAAACGGGCGCGCCGGGATACCAGGCGATTCCTCTTGAGAATCTGGAATATCCCCCACCAGCCAACGCGAAGATCGGGCGCCGTTTCCTCAAGGACGAGACGGAGTTCGGCGATCGTATAGAACGGGTCCTCACGGATCGCCCGCAAAACTATGCCTTCTGCCTCCGTCCGCTCCGCTTCAACCGCCGGAGAGACTTGATTACCGGCCCCCAACGCGATTGGGGACCCGGTCAAGGCGGGTAATTCCTCAACTATTGTGCGGACCGCTACCGTGGGGTCTTTTTTTTTTACGCCGTCCGTCTGGGCTCCGGAAAAAGCTTCTTTGGCCGAATTTAGATTTTCAAAGGCCGTGAGGACATTATCAAATTCAAGCAGTTCATATATTTCATGAACGTTGGGGACCATGTTGGCAAGTTTGATATCGCCCCTGTTTTCTCTGACTTCCCGTATGCGCGAAATAAATATGCCCCACCCGGCCGATGAAATATAATCGACGCCGGCCAGGTCCAGAACTATCTTGAATCTTTCCCGCTTGAGGATTCGGTCCAGCACTTCCTCCAAATGGGTGGCCGTCAAAGTATCTATTACACCGTCCACACGGATAATCGAGATGCTGTCGTCGCGGCCGCTTTCGGAAACGGATATTTTTATATTATCCATACAGGTAATTATAACCAAATTGGGTAAAAAAGCAGTAACAATTTTTGGCCGGGATTACTCCACGACAAGCCGGATCGGCCGGTTCAGGGAAGGGTCTGGCTTTCGATATCTGCCCCCGGAGCCGCCTTGCGAGCGGGCCCTGCGACCATGGTAATAAAAGTTATATCATCATTCTGGACCGCCATCCCGGCATGGTCATCGATACTCGATAAAATCAGCGATGAGACCGCGGCCGGTCCGCCGGTCTTGACCCCCTCGACTTTTTCATTGAAAAGCTCGATTAGTTTCGGCAAACCGAACTTGGCCCCGGTTCGGTCCATGGCTTCGGTAATACCGTCGCTATATGCGAAAATAACGTCGCCATCCTCTATTTGCAGATTTTCTTCCTGCAATTTCTTCGCGAAATCATCCTCGGACTCCAGCGGCAGCCCCAGCGGGACTCCCGGCGGATTCACCAGTTCGGCTTTCCCGGTCCTCTGCCGAAGCAGTATCATGGGATTATGGCCCCCCGAAACAACATTCATTCGGCGGGTCGAGGCATCATAAACGGCCAGCACGATAGTGATAAAAATTCCGGGGGGGATATCGTCCCGGATATACTTGTCCACATCAACCAGGATTCGGTACGCAGAGACCTTTCCGCGGGCCTGGATTCTGATGATCGTTCGCAAGACCGACATTACGAGCGACGCCGGAATCCCCTTTCCCGAGACATCGGCGACAAGCATACAATAATTGTTCTCGTCGATTTTGAAAATGTCATAGAGATCGCCGCCGATACGGGAAGCGGCGCGATAGAAAGCATCCATCTGGAGGCCGGGGATATCCGGCAGGCGGGCCGGCAAAAGCGTTTTTTGAATCTGACCGGCCACTTCGATTTCCTTGGCCACCCTCTCTCTTTCAATGATATTTTCGCGGTCGCGGCGGAGCCGGCTCATCATTTCATTCAGGGCCTTGGAAATTTCGAAATATTCCTCGACTCCTTCGGGAGGGAGTTCCGTCTCCATATCGCCGGAACTGAATTTGCGGACCCGCTCCGTGATCCGGACAATGGGACTGACAAAATAGCTGGATAATAGATAAATGCCCCCGATACCGACGGCCAGGCCGATCAGGGTCAGGAATATGACCTTGCGGCGTTCGGCATTGATTTCTTTAATGTAGTATTTGCCGGTATAGGATACCTCGACCTCGCCTATGATCCGCTCCCCGCTCCGGATATAATGAATCTGGTAATTCAGGTCCTCCCCATTCTCCCGATATTCCTGATATCGGCCCACTCTGGCGGTGTCAATTCCGACCGGGGTGATAAATTTCTTGTGCAAATTTTTTATGTCGCGGGTATCAGCGAGAATATTTCCCAAAGAATCGGTAATGACAAGCATCAGCAGTTCCGGATTGGCCTTGGTATAACTGATGGCGAGTTCGTCGAATTCCACATCGGAGCGATGATTGAGAATATAAGCGGCCGCCTGCGCCGCTACGGTCTTCGACAACGAATTGACCGTATCATGCAAATGTTCATGAGTCTTGATGACACTGCGGTTATTGATGAAAATATACGAACCGGCGATAATAATCAGCATGATAAGAAAGGTGTAAACAGAAAATTTGACCCGGAGATTGAACATCCGCCCGAGCATGAGCCGGGTTTTTTCCGGTTGGCGGGAAATTAATTTCGTCATCCGCAATTCATTGATGCCGGGCGCCGACAAATACTCCACCGAATCCATGATCTTGCTGATCATATAAAATCCCAGGCCGCCCTTGCGGCCTGATTCCACCATTTTCTTGAGGTCCAGTTTCTGTTCCCCTTCGGGCTGGAACGAGCGTCCGCTGTCGATCAGGGAGAAGACAATCCGCTTCTTGAAAATGATAATGCGGATGCGGACCGTCCCTTTTTCATAGAGATAAGCGTGGCGGATGATATTGGTGACACCTTCTTCGATCGCCAGGGTGATGGCGCCGACATCGCGGCGGCTCAGACCGGCGTTGATGCAGGTCTCTTTGACCAGATTTTGAATCGAGGGGAGGTACTGTTCGTCGGCCTGATATTCGGCGCTGATTTCTCTGATGGGCCTGGTAAACATTTTTGAATGGTACCGCCGAAAGCGGCTTAAGACAACATAAATCTAATCATTCCGCTATTTGGACTGCAAGCGCAATTTCGCCTGCTCGATATTATTGAGAGTATTCTTGTTGCCGGGGTAAAATTTGAGAACCTCGTTCCAGAGTTCGATCGCCTTCTCATAGTCGCCGTTGCGGAAATATTCGAGAGCGTTCAGGTAGATTTTCCAGACCTTTTCGTCCTTTTGCAGGACTTCCAGTTCGGTCGATTCCTTCATGAGGCGGTTGATTCTTTCCATGTATTCCAGGGCCACCACGTTGTCGGGATCGGTCTTGATGACCTCTTCAAAACGGCGCCGGGCATCGGACAGATTCCCCAGCGAAAAAAGTTCCGCCCCTTTGCTTATCAACTGGAAATTATGAAGTTCGGTGCCGGTCTTGGCGACCAACTGCTTGACGGCCACATTCCCCGGAGACAATTCCAGGATTCTGTTGTAGGAGGTAATGGCATCGGCATACCGTCCTTCCCGTTCGGCGCGCACGGCTTCATCGGTCATTCTGCGAATTTCGGCGTCGCGGGCCGTGAATATCTGATCGCGCAGGGCGATGAATTTTTGATTATCCGGCTCCATATCGAGAGCTTCATTGATGACATCGAGCGCCGCCGCATATGACCCTTTGGAGTAAAAGAGTTCGGCCTGAGCGTAATAGGCATCAAGCGAGGATGGAATAGCTTTTCTTTCGGTCGCCGATAATCTGGCCTTTTCCAATAAAATATTGCGCGAGTTATCGATTTGCGCCAGGCGATTGCGGACATCATGATCCTCTTCGTTAAAGGCCGTGGCGCGCTGATAATAGGCATAGGCGGAATCAAGATTGTTGGCGCGGTAATACTTGTCGCCCAGTTCCTTGAAGAAATGGAACTGCCGGCGGCGATCTTCTAGTATCAGGGAACTGCCCCGGGCGCTTTCCAATTCTTTTTCCCGGCGCAATTTTTCTGAAACCGGCATCCCGACCGCAATGGTCATTCCGAGTCGATGAGAATCGGCCAGGCCGTCCAGAAACTTATAAGCGTAATCGAAATGAAGTCTTTGATAATAAATCCCTATACCAAAGGCCATATTATCGCGGTCGTATCCGGCCCGGAGGGCAAGATATTTATGATAGACCGATTCCAGACCGACGCGGAGCTTCAAGGAACGGTCCTCGGTTTTTTCAAGGCTCAGTCCGACATTGTGTTCGAATCCCCGCCCGAAAGATAATTTTTTCAAGCCAATTCCGGCCGATATCGTGGTCGGGGTGATTTCGGTCGCGTCTTCGAGACGAAGGTGCGGTGCGATGACGTCCTGGAACAGCACGCCGACCGATAAATTCTTGTAGACATTTTTGTAGAAAGAAAGATCCATACCGACGCCGTATGCCGATTTGCTGTCAAGGGACTGATTCACGATTTTGAGGGCCGTCCCGACTTGATAGCCGCCTTCCAGGGTACGGCCGTAAGCAACCAGAAATTGCCAGGTGCTGTAGGAGAATTCGCCCATATCGTTCCAGTCCTGACGGCGGATGATGTCGCCCGTCCCGAGTCGCATGAATGAAAAGCCGAATCCGCCCAATTTGGGGTTCGGGTAAACATAGGTCACGACATCATAAATGGAACCTTCCAGCAATGTCACATGCATCAAATTTATTTCCTGGCCATCCAGACTTGACAGGGCCGCTTGATTCCAGAAGACGGCGGAAGCATCATCCGATAATCCCACGAAACCGCCGCCCATCCCCAGCGGCCGTACCCCCGAACCGATACTGAATTGGGACTCCCGCCCGGCGTCGGAAGAGGCAAGGGCCGTTCCGGATGCAAGGGTCGCGGCAAGCGCCAACCAAAGGGCTATTTGACGGATTGATTTCACTTGAGCACCGCCAGTTTCAATTTGAATGATTGCCCGCTCGAAGTATTGCGGATGATCATCACATAAACGCCGTTCATGACCACTTTGCCGTCCGAGTTTCGGCCGTCCCAATTGACATAGTTCGGCCCCTGCCGGCCGCCGGACGAGCCGGCCGGATAGGTTGTTCCATACACCTTCTCTCCGGCCAAAGTATAGATATTCAAATCGACTCCGGCATCGGTCTCCAGATTATAGGCGATTTCGGCCTGCTCCAAATTCGGATTGAAGGGGTTATTACGAACCATCAGCGATTTTTCGGTCGATTGCGGCGTCAGGATAAAATTCCCGCCCACCCGGAAATTACTGTCGATGCGTCCCTTAATCGGAACCGGTTGATTCATGCGGGGCCCGGAGGCAAATATCGCCCTGACATCGCTGTTGGCGATCTCCAAACTGAAACCCGCTTGCGTGATAACATCGCGGAAATGGGCGTGAAAAGAGATCGTTCTCTCATCTTTCGGTTGGATGGTGAAATCCACAAACGACAAGCGCAGGATGTTGTCGGTAAGAAAAGACGAAGTCAATTTGCTGTCACCGGCAAAGAAGCCGCTGGAATCGGCATCAATGACGGTCGCCGGCGAAATCGGATTTTTGTCACGATCGTAGAATCTGATATCGATTGTTTTCAAAGAGATGACATTAAGTCTGTTTTCCGTATTATTTTTTAAATTCAGGGAAAGCAGTTCGCGCGATGTCCCCTCCACTATCAGAGGGGCGGGACTGACTGTCCCGGATACCAGAAGTTCGGCCGCGCTCGGTTCGATCAAAACCGGAATAGCCACCTGGCCTGTCTTGACCCGTGCCGGCAGACCGGTGTTTTTATCGATGGGGATTTCCACCATTTTTACCACAAGATTCACCAGGGCGGTTATCGATGGAGATACCAGCGACCATTGCCCGGTATTGCCGACGGCCAGCGCCATTGTCGATGAATCGGGTATCCCAAAATCGTAGGTGCCGGTCAGAAGCATCACCTGCCCCGGCCGGGCATCGGCCTCGCCGGAGTTGGTCATCTGCACCGTTATCGTGAAGGGCTGGGCGTAGTCGAGATAATGAATTGTCCCGTAGGCCCCGGTGATATTCGCCAGGAGAGTAATTTCCGCCGGGGATTGAATGGTCGCCGCCGTAAAATTATCATCGGGAGGTAAAATGAGCGCACCGAGCGAGGAAATCAGGGATTTGAATATCACAATCGGCTGAGATACAGTATCGGCGGTCATCGGCAGAAGAATATCCTGATAATTATAAGGGGCGATGGCACTGATCGTCCCCGAAGACAGGGTGTCGTGCCCGTTTTCCGAGGTAATCACCGCGGCGACATTGGAAATAACCTGCCCCGATAAATTCTGCACTCGCAGCTTGATAGAAAATTTCTGTCCGTAATCCAGGTACGGCGGATTGATCGTCACCAGGTCGGTCGATACGATCTTGATCTGGGGCAGACCGGAAACCGTGATTTTATCCGACCCGAAAGAAATCGTGTCCGAGCGCGTCATGTACAATTCCGTCCCGTTAAGATAAAGATGCGGGGTCAGGATCTTATTAAGAAGCGACGACGGGATATCCATCGTTTTAGTCGTCAATTTGTTCTCACCCGGCTTGAGCGTCAGGCCCGCCGGGGTCAGGAACCCGGTTAGACTGCCGCCGTCAAACGCCAATTCGAGCCATGAATTCGATGAGTCAAGCATGATTGTTGTGAGGCCGCTGAAATCAAGTCCGAATTCAAAAGGAACGGATCCGCCGGCCGGGGCGATGCTGGGGCTCAATGTCCCGCTTCGATAACTTAATTCGGCGGGATATACGACAAAAACCGAATCGAGACTGATTAAATCGCTTCGGTACAGCAATTGATCCATGTAATAGAGAGTTATACCGGCCGTCAATTTCTTAAGGCCTTCAAAGCAACCGCTCTGCTTCAAATCCGGAATATGCAGTCCCGTCAGAGCCAGAGTGATAATCCGACCGTTCAGGCTTGCGGTCACGCTATTGACATAGACCCCAAAATCGTTTCCGCCGCAGTCAATATTAAGATAAGCATTTATATTTAGTGACGAGGTATCAATATCCCGGTCGATGGTCAATTGGAACGAGGCGTTCGGAAGAAATGACGGCGAAAGAACGGTATCAAAAGTGAGCGAACCGGGGACATAGGTAAGGTTGATCGGCTCGACCACCGCGACCGGGAAAGACCGTGTCCGCATTACTGTCACAGTGTCCCCGCCGAATAAATATTTCGAAGCGACCGTCACATGAACCGTGTCCAATGGATGGGGTGTAAGATGATCAGTATTCAAACCAAGCAATAACCGATATGTTTCGCCCGGTTCAATCTCCCTTATATCCATTTGTGTGAGACATACCACCGGACAGGAGGTAAAATAATCGGACAGCGTCACCGGTGACAGGGGTGATGTAAAACCGTTATTTATGACTTCGGCTCGAAGCATGTACCTCTGCCCTATCATAATGGTGTCGGGAATCGGTTCGTTAATTCTGAAATCGAGGCCGTCGTAGCGAAGCAGAGCGGAAGCATCGAGATTCGCGACGGCAAATATCATGATGACCTGACCGGCATCGCCGTCGAATCGGATATCTTTCGTGGACAGGTCGGCAACCCCGGCAACGAAATCATCGGAGGCCGCAAGGGCGGTCCGATTCAGCTCGCCCCGGTCGACCGCTATGGTAACAGGCGTGACGGCGGCATCGAAATCGGTCTTGAGATTGCCGAATTTGTCATAAATGGTTAGAGTGGCCGGACCCAAAAGAGAGTGGCCCGTAAATTGGGTCGGCTGTATGCTTAATTTAAAATTACCCAAATCCCCCGGCATGACCGTAACGGCAATTTCTCGGATTACCGTATCGGCGGCGGCCCTTATTTTGGCCTCCCCGGTAAGATATAAGTATTGATTGGCCGAACCGGCCCCGCCGGAGACAACCGCATCATTAAGTATCGGCGTAAAGCCTCCCGGCGATATCCCGTCACCCTCCAGAGAAATTTTTACCAGGCCGCCGGCCGGTTTGCCGTCCCTATCGACAGCATCATAAATCTTTATCGCAAGCGGGGTCCCGGCGCGGATCTCCCCCGCCGGCTCAGCCGCAATTTTGAATGATACGATCGGCGATGTTGCCCCGCCGACAGTGATGATGCCGCTCCGTCCGCTATGAAGACCGTCGGTCAAGGAAATGGTCTGAACTCCGGGGGTGAAGAGTTTGAAATTATCTCCCGCAAACAGGTGCCGACCGGAATCGGCGATCACAAATTGATAGGGATTCGAAATATCATACGACAATTCGGCATTCGGATCCGATGACATAAAATAAGCCGATTCGATATAATCATTCTTGAGATTACCGAACCTGTCGTAGGCTTCGGCCCGGACGCCGCTCGGAAACGGCTCTCCGGGGGCAACCAGCAACGGGTAGGAACTGATTTCAAAATGATCTATCATCCCCGGCAAGACGGTGATCGGGCCGGAAGTGGCGGAAAGAGCATTGTAAATTGCCACAACCTTGCCGGTGCCGACCGTGGTGGCGAAGAGATTGCCGCCGCTCAGGACGCCGAGACTATCGGAGCCGGGCGCAAAAGCCCAGAGAACTTCCGGATTGCTAATTTCATTCTGGAAACGGTCACGGGCGGACGCCAGGAACAGCTGACTATTTCCGGCTCGCAGAGTGATCGGATCCGACGGCGTAATTTCGAGCGTGACCGGCGGACCGGGCAAAATCGGGAATGGCTGTGACAGAGTCGGTCCTGATACGACTTTAAGATGCGGGCTGAAAATCAGACCGGAAATCTGATAATTGCCGGCAACAGTCGGATTTCCTACAGAATGCATTGTAAATGTGATGACAGTCCCGGCCGGAGGCGATTGGCCCGATTTGAAAAGAATGACGCACGTGCCGCGAAATACAAAAATTTTCCTGATAGTCAAATCACTTTCCGAGTAATCGTCGGAGTAATCTATTTCCGCAATATGCCCGAGATCAAAATTAGGCGGAAAATTGAAAGCCACGCCGCCGGATCGCGGAATGCCCCCTTCCGGAAGGGTCATCTTGATTCTGTAAACTTCCCGGACACCCACTATCCCTGTTTCCGGGAAAACCTCAAGAGACGCCAGCGGCGGACACACCGCAGATCTTTGCCCGACAAACTTCCCGGAATTACTCCAGAAATTGAGGGATTGTAGGGAATCAGGAAGCGAAGATTCAACCTGAGAATGAGAAGTTCTATAGGCAAATCCCAAAAGAAGAAGAATCAATACAAATATTGTTAACTTTTTGCTTTTCATAGTATTATTCGAGTATTTCTACTCTCAGCAAAGGGTATGCCTTTTTGTTTCTCATCCACCATTCTTGATAAAAGTAAAACCGTGTTGAATAAAAATTTATTGCTTCCTTGTAAGTAATTCTATCACAGTAGGATAATTCAGCGGCGGGGCGGGTTACTTGGACCTGGGACGGTAATTCCTAAACAGCAAAATCAGATCGTAAGATTAATAGTCTCTTTATCGTGAATCGCGATGCTCGTTATATGCAATGATTTGCGCTCTCTATTATTTTAGTCTTGACCTCCTTTGCTCGGCAGAATGGACCGTGTTGGTCAGAAGCATGGCGATGGTCATCGGGCCGACCCCTCCCGGAACCGGAGTAATGAATGACGCTTTCTCCCTGCAGCCGCTATAATCGACATCTCCGGTCAACCGATACCCTTTTTCTTTGGCCGGGTCATCGACACGATTTATACCGACATCGATAACCACGGCATTGTCTTTAATCATATCGGCTGTGACAAATTCCGGACGGCCCATGGCGGCGATTAGAATATCCGCCCGGCGGCAATGATCTTTCAAATTTTTCGTTCGGGAATGGCAGACCGTGACGGTGGCATCGGCCGTCTCCGCTTTCTGAATCAGCATCGCCGCCAGGGGTTTGCCGACAATATTGGAGCGCCCCAGGATGACGATCTCTTTTCCCGAGGTATCAATCTTGTACCGCCTCAAAAGCTCGATAACCCCGTACGGCGTACAGGAGCGAAAGGTGGGGCGGCCCAGAAGAAGCATCCCGACACTGTGCGGGTGGAACCCATCGACATCCTTGTGAGGATTGATGGTCAGAGTGACCGTTAATTCATCGATATGGTCGGGAAGGGGCGATTGCACCAGAATACCGTCGATATCCCCCCTCCGGTTCAAATCGGTCACAATTTTTTCCAGTTCCGCCTGGGTGATTTCCGCGGGACGGCGGATGACTTCGGAATATATCCCGACTTTCTCGCATGCTTTGGCCTTACCGTTGACATATGATTCCGAGGCCGGATTATTCCCCACCAGTACCGCTGCAAGGCCGGGGATAATTCCTTCGCTTTTTAATGATTCGACTTTTGATTTCAACTCCGATTTGATCTGATCGGAAATCATTTTGCCGTCAATAACAACCGCTGTCAATTGCCTCACACCCCCTTGATATCCGGTTCTTCCGGTTTTTGACCGTCATAATCGATACGAAACCGTTCGATATACTCGGCGCTCCCGTCGTCGCTGTTGACAGTGACAACGGCTCCTGAGATTTTGAGATCATCGGTGGCGCAGGCGAACCGCCGCGGCATTCCGGTAAGAAAACGCTCCAGGGAGGGCGTTTTTTCCATGCCGATTATGGAGTCGTGCGGGCCGGTCATCCCGACATCGCTGATAAATGCGGTGCCCCGTTCCGATACCGTCTCATCGGCGGTCTGAACATGGGTATGGGTTCCGATTATGGCCGAAACCTTGCCGTCGAGATAGTACGCCAGAGCCTGCTTTTCGGAGGTCACCTCGGCGTGAAAATCGATTATGATTATCTCCGTCGATTCCCGCATTCTCCGCACCTCCCGGTCGGCGGTCCGGAAGGGGCAATCAATCTCTTTCATGTATGTCCGCCCCATCAGATTCAGCACCCCGATTTTGACTCCGTTGATGTCGTCAATTAAATATCCGGCGCCGGGGACGCCGGGCGGATAATTGGCGGGGCGAAGCAGTTTCGGTTGTTCATCGAGATATTTGAATATATCCTGACGATCCCAGATATGATTGCCCGAGGTTTGACAATCGACACCATAGGTGAAAATCTTGCGCGACATTTCCGGGGTGATACCGAAACCGCCGGCGGCGTTTTCGATATTGGCGATGACATAATCGGCCGTGAATCTTTCCTTCAGCGATTTGCACATCTGGGAAAGAATGAACCGCCCCGGCTTGCCGACCACATCGGCGAAAAAAAGCACTTTGATTTGCGCCATCACATACCCTTATTTGGCGAATTCGGTGGCGCGGGTTTCGCGAATAACCGTGACTTTTATCTGTCCCGGATATTCCATTTCATGTTCAATCTTCTTGGCGATATCGCCGGCCAGAATGGTCGTAGCCAGATCGTCGATCGTTTCACACTCGACAATGACACGAACCTCGCGCCCGGCCTGAATGGCAAACGCCTTGGAAACGCCCTTGAACGAGTCCGCCAGCTCTTCGAGTTTTTCCAGTCTCTTGATATAGGCCTCGAGCGGTTCGCGGCGGGCTCCGGGGCGCGCTCCGGAAATGGCGTCGGCCGCCTGCACCAGAACGGAGTATGGCGTCTCTTGCGGGACATCACCGTGATGCGAAGCGACGGCGTTGACAATGATCGGATTCTCGCCGAGACGGCTCAGGAAGGTGGCGCCGATTTCGGTATGGGTTCCTTCGGTTTCCCGGTCGATTGCCTTGCCGACATCATGCAGAAGCCCGGAACGCTTGGCGATATTCGGATCCAGGCCCAACTCCGCCGCCATCAGGCCGCAGAGGATGGCCACTTCTTTGGAATGCTGAAGGACATTCTGCCCGTAGGAAGTCCGATATTTCAGTTTCCCCAGCAATTTGACAACATCGAGATGCAACCCCTGAACGCCGACATCGAATGCCGCCTGCTCGCCGGTTTCACGGATGATCATCTCCATCTCTTTCTGGGTTTTTTCGACCACTTCCTCGATGCGGGTAGGATGAATTCGTCCGTCGGTGATCAATTTTTCGAGCGACATCCGGGCCACCTCGCGGCGGACCGGATCATATCCCGACAGAATGACCGCTTCCGGCGTGTCATCGACAATCACATCGATACCGGTCGCCGTCTCGAAAGAACGAATGTTTCGCCCTTCCCGCCCGATAATCCTTCCTTTCATTTCCTCGTTGGGTAGATTAACCACCGAGACGGTCGATTCGACCGCGTGATCGGCGGCGCACCGGTAAATGGCGGAAATAATCACTTCCCGGGCTTCCTTTTCGGCGTTCCGTTCGGCGCTTTCTTTGATTTCCTTTATGGTTGCGGCGGCCTCTATTTTGGCTTCACCGATTAGATTCTCTTTAAGTTCGCGTTTGGCTTCTTCGGCTGTCATCTGGGCGATCCGTTCCAGTTTCTCATTCTGCACCTGCATCGCCTTTTCCAGTTCCTGTTCCCGAAGCGTTATCCCTTTTTCCCGTCCGCCCAGAGTTCGTTCCCGGTACTGCAGATCTTTCTCCCGCTTGGCCAGCGACTCAATTTTGCGATCGATATTCCCCTCTTTTTCGAGGAGTCTCTTTTCAATTTTCTGAACTTCGTTCCGTCGGTTTTGCAGTTCTCTCTCAAAATTGGTTTTTACCTTATACCATTCCTCTTTGGCCTCAAGGAGCGCCTCTTTCTTCTTTATTTCCGATTCCTTTTCGGCCTCCGCAATGACCTTGCGGGCAAATTCCTCGGCGTTGGCAATCTTGGTATCCCCGATGCGGCGCAAAATTAACCACGCCGCCGCGAAACCCACAATTGCCGCCAGCACCGCTGAAAGCACAATCGAAAGTGTGCCGTTCATTGGTCCTCCTCGCCCCGTTGCAGGGGGCAATCTATACTAAAGTTACCTAGTTAAGAAAAAAGAAGATAATTAAGAGAGAATGTGAGAAAACAATTCTGTCATTCCCCGGAAACAGGCAGTTTGCTTTCCAGGAGTTCCAGAATATTTTTGGTCCGGCTTTCCACTTCAGTGAGGCTGTCACTTCGTTGGGCCTCCAGATCAAACAGCTCTCCGGCAATATTTAAGGCGGTGAGGATGGCAATCTTGTCCGGCGATTTATATTTTGAACGGGAAGCAATTTCACGCATCTTCCGATCCACATAATCGGCCACCCGAATTATATACTCCGGGTCGCCCGATCCGCGAATCGGGTATTCGTCACCGTAGATATTAACTTTTACGGTCGTTTTTTTATCTGAAATATCCGGCATTAATTAAACTGTTTCCTCAGCTTAGTCTCATGTTATCTTCATTAATCTATGATTAATTCCAGTTTACCTTAAGCTTCAGCATCTCGTTTGTCAACAACAATATATTTACGAAATTTTTTCCAGGTTATCGAGTTTATTGAGAATACTCCCCAACTTTTCCCGGACCTGATCGGAGCGCTCTTTTTCCTGTTTCTCCTGATCGATTGACTTGGCCCGAAGTTCGGCCATTTCCTTTTTCAGGCGCTCGTTTTCCTGCTTCAAATCCCGGTTATCCCCCGTCAATTTTTCAATCAGGGAAAGAGCTCTATTGATTTTCTCTTCCAGTTTCTCAAGGGCATCCATACTTAACCTTCCCGAACTTCCGATTTAAAGTGTTCCTTTAGCATCGAGGCGATTTTGCCATGTAATTCAGAGACTTCGGAACTCTCAAGACTGCGCTCATTGGATCTATAAGACAGGGCGAAAGCCAGCGATTTCTTCCCCTCGCCGATTTGCTTGCCTCGATACAGGTCGAATAATTCCACCCTTTCTAAGAGAGGGCCGCCGGTCTTTTTAATCAGGTCAATAATATCGCCGGCTTTTACCGTTTCATCTACCACAATGGCGATATCCCGGGGGGCGGCCGGGTAACGCGGGAGCGGCCTATAGGCGATTCCCCGCTGACGGTTTTTCAGCAGTTCGCCGAAATCAAGAACGGCGATATATATTCCCTGCTTGACATCAAAGGCCCGCGCCAATGGCGGCTTAATCTGACCCGCCATACCGACCGCTTTTTCGCCTATTTTTAATTCAAAGGCGCCGCCGTCCTCCATAATCGGATAAGTCTGGGGCCGATAATCCACCTTAATATTTAATTGTTCCGTGAGTGCCTCAATGGCCCCTTTTATCCCGTAGAAATCATGTTCCCGCCCTTTGCCATACCATTGATCGTCGGTCCGGCCGGACAGCGCCAAACCGAGTTGCTCGATTTCAAGGGGCGCGCCTTTTTCCTGAGGAATAAATATTCTGCCGATTTCGAAAATTCTGATATCGAGATTTCTCTGGGCAAAATTGTTGGAAACGGCCCGCAGGAGAGAATATATAATCGTATTCTGCAAAACCGAAAAGTCTTCGGCAATAGGATTAATGATGCGAACCTGGCCGGCCCCGGGCGAAACTTTTTCCAGCATCATCGGGTCGGCCAGACCGGACCCGCAAATTTCATCATAACCCTGGGCGGTCATGATATTTCGGATTTCCTGCCGCAACCGGTCATCGGAAAGGATCGATGTAAACAAGGGCCCGATATTTCGATCCGCAGCCGGTATTTTGTCGTATCCTTCGATCCGGGCAATTTCCTCGATCAGATCGATTTCGCGGGTGATATCGGGGCGGAAAGTCGG
Source organism: Candidatus Zixiibacteriota bacterium (assembly GCA_900498245.1). Lineage (NCBI taxonomy): Bacteria > Pseudomonadati > Candidatus Zixiibacteriota > Candidatus Zixiibacteriota bacterium. Next base: position 1,599,293 of record LS998015.1, on the reverse strand, counting down.
AACCGCTACCGTTAACGAATCGTCACCCTTGACAGTTACTCGGAATTCCAATCCCTCAAGTATCGATTGCATCCTCTCCCTGGCGATTTCTGTCCCGAGTATTTTATTGGTTCGGCTCGGACGGAGGTCAATTACCATCGGTTCAATTTTTCGGGGATAGCAGTCAACTATTCCCTGATAAATCTCCCCGCCGGCATATTTTTGAATCAAATAGGCGGCGCGATTGACCGCTTCCGGGATAATATTCGGATCCGCCCCCTTTTCGAAACGAAGCGATGATTCCGAGGTCATGCCGAGTTTCATCCGGCTTTTCCGGATTGTTATCGAATCGAAATAGGCCGATTCGAGCAATATATCAGTCGTGCTTTCGGAAACCTCCGAATGAAGCCCGCCCATCACACCGGCCGCCGCCACCCCTTTGTCGCCGTCGGTAATTAAAAGAACTTCAGGTGTCAAAGTATGCTCTTTGCCGTCGAGAGTGGTGAATTTTTCACCCTCCGCGGCGCGACGAACCAGAACTTCCTTTTTCGCGAATTGACGATAATCAAAAGCGTGCAACGGATGTCCCAGTTCGAGCATGACCAGATTGGTGATATCGACCACATTGGAGATGGGACGAATGCCGCAAAGAATAAGTTTCGCCTTTATCCACCACGGCGACGGGCCGATTTTTACTCCCTTGATTACGCGCGCGGCGTAACGGGGACAGGCCCCGGGATCGGCGATAGAAATCTTGACGGCATCGGAGGCCTTATAAGATGACTCTTTCAAATCATATGACGGTCTTTTAATCTTATTACCGGCCAGGCAGGCAATGTCGCGGGCCACGCCGATAGCCGAAAGTGAATCGGGGCGGTTTGGCGTCAGGTCAAATTTCAAGACATAATCATCGACACCGAGATACTCGCCCGCCTTATTTGCGACCGGAGCATCGTCGGGCAATACCATGATGCCGGAGTGATCATCGGTGAGGCCAAGTTCCCGCTCGGAGCAAATCATACCGTACGATTCCACCCCGCGCAGGGTGACTTTCTTTATTTCCATTCCGCTGGAAAGAACCGCTCCCACCTGCGCCAGAACCACTTTCTGACCCCGAGCGGCATTGGGAGCCCCGCAGACGACCGGGACGGTCTTTCCCTCCCCGATATCGACCAGCGCTTTTTTCAAATGATCCGAGCCCTTGATAGTCTCCAATTCCGTGATAGAACCGACAACAATATTGCCGTAGCCATTATCACTGAATCGGGAGGCGGCCGCCGCTGTCCCGCAAAGGGTCAGACGTGAAGCCAATTCCTCCGGGGACCAATCGAAAGCGACCAGTTCCTTCAGCCAACCATAGGGTAGTTGCATTATTTAAATTGCCTTATGAAACGAATATCGTTTTCGTAAAACAGCCGGATATCATTGATGCGGTATTTCAGCATGGCGGTTCTTTCGACACCGATGCCGAAGGCATACCCGGTGTACTTTTCCGAATCATAGCCGACATTCTTCAGGACATTGGGATCGATCATCCCGCACCCCAAAATTTCCAGCCACCCTTCGTATTTGCACAGTTGGCACCCTTTGCCGCCGCAGAGAAAACAGGAAATATCGACTTCCGCCGACGGTTCCGTGAAGGGAAAGAAACTCGGCCGGAAGCGGAGTTTCAGGCCCTCGCCGTAGAAATCACGGCAGAAGGCAACCAGCACCCCTTTGAGGTCGGCCATGGTGACCCCTTCGTCGACCAGAAAGCCATCGACCTGATGGAAGACGCAATAAGAGCGGGTCGAAATGGCCTCGTTGCGATAGGTCCGTCCGGGTGTAATGATTTTTACCGGCGGTTTCGATCTCTCCAACTCCCGCACCTGCACCGGAGTGGTATGAGTGCGGAGAAGGAGCCCGTTTTCGAGGTAAAAAGTATCCTGCATGTCGCGGGCGGGATGATCGGGAGGGAAGTTTAGGGCCTCAAAATTATAATAATCGGTCTCAATATCGGGACCCCGGGCAATCGTGAAACCCATTCCATGAAAAGATTCGCAGATGTCATCGATGACCTGATTGACCAGATGCCTTGCCCCGATGCGCCTGGCAATGCCGGGCAGGGTCGGATCAAAGGTCGATATCGGCCGGGCTTCTTGAAATTTATTCTTGGCGGAGGCGATCGCCTCTTCAAGTTTGATACGGGCGTCGTTACCGGCGGCCCCGACCGCTTTTCTTTCTTCCAGAGGAAGGTCTTTCAAAGATTTTAAAATAGACGGAATAAGGCCCTTGCGAGCGAGATATTTGATTTCGATGGCCTCTAAATCGGCAAGCGAGGATGCGGTCTCGACCGCGGCAAGGGCTTCGGCCAGGATTTGTTCAACCTGCGCGGTCCCGGACATAGGAACTTCCGGGACTAATGGTTTTTCGCCATCTCAGCCAGACGGCCGAACGTGGCGAAATCGCGGGCAGCGATATCGGCCAGGGCCTTGCGATCCAGCCCGACACCGGCTTTTTTCAATCCGTTTATGAAAGTGGAATAATTCATTCCACACATTTTGGTAGCCGCCGAAATCCGGGCGATCCATAGGTTGCGATAAGTGCGTTTTTTAACGCGGCGATCGCGGGTGGCATAAGCCATCCCTTTATGGACAGTCTCCACTGCGGTGCGGTATTTATTGCCGCGCGCCCCGAAATTTCCCCGGGCGCGTTTTAATACTTTTTTGTGCCTCTTATGAGCAGCGACATTATTCTTCGCGCGTGGCATAATTCATTCTCCTGAAAGCATCCCGTGATCGTCTCAGTACGGAATCAGTTTCTTTATACGTTTATGGTCCGCCTTGCTGACATAATCGGCCTTGCGGAGCTGCCGTTTTCTCTTGGTCGTTTTTTTCGTCAAGATATGCGTGTGAAACGCTTTTTTCTTCTTAATCTTGCCGGTCGCCGTCTTCTTGAACCGCTTGGCTGCCGACCGGTTGGTTTTTATCTTGGGCATTTTCTGTCCTCTTTGGTTTCGCTTTCATGGCCGTCGGTTTGGGATTGAGAATCATCGAAAGATTCCTTCCCTCCAGGCGGGCCGTCTGTTCAACCGTGCTTATATCATTAAGGTCCTGAGCAACGCGCTCGAGGAGTTTGTATCCGTATTCCGTATGCGCCATTTCCCGGCCGCTGAACATCACATAGGCCTTGACCTTGCTTCCCTGCATCAAAAATTCCCTGATATGCTTGGTCTTGAACTGAAAATCATGGTCATCGATCTTGGGACGATAACGCATCTCCTTAAGTTGTACTACATGCTGCTTCTTGCGGGCCAACTTGGCTTTCTTGGCCAATTCGTATTTATATTTGCCGAAGTCCATGATTCGGCAAACCGGCGGGCGGCTGGTCGGTGATACTTCCACCAGATCCAGCCCGGCTTCACGCGCCCGAATCAACGCCTCGCGGATCGGGATAATACCGACCTGCTCGCCATTGACGCCTATCAATCTCACCGGTGAGATTGATATCTGCTCGTTGACCCGAATTCCTTTCTGAACTATATCTTCCTCCCTTATTCTAGTTTGGACTCAATCGCTTTTTCGTCAATTTCCGCCCGGAGCAAGTCAATCAATTCATCTATCTTAAACGAGCCCTTATCGCCTTTGCCGTGAAGTCGCACCGCCGCCGAACCGGATTCTTTTTCCTTGGCCCCTATTATAAACATATAAGGCACTTTCTGCAACTCCGATTCACGAATTTTGTGCCCGATTTTCTCCGAGCGGCTGTCCAATTCGGCCCTGATATCCCGGCCCTTCAAACGTTCCACGATTTCGCCCGCATACCCGTTGAAATCATCGGTGATAGGAAGCACCCGCACCTGAACCGGCGCCAGCCAGAGCGGGAAATTCCCGCCGTAATGCTCAATCAGGACCCCGAAAAATCTCTCCAGCGAGCCCAGAAGGGCCCGATGGATCATATAAGGACGGCGCAATTGTCCGTCTTTGTCGGCAAAAGTCAAATCGAACCGTTCCGGGAGATTGAAGTCGAACTGAATAGTCGAGCATTGCCAGCTCCGCCCTAAGGCATCCTTAATCTTGATATCGATTTTGGGCCCATAGAAGGCTCCTCCGCCGACATCGGTCTTGTAGGTCAATTTAAGGGTCTCAAGAGCCCGGCGGAGGCCGTTTTCCGCCCGTTCCCATTCCGACGGTTCGCCGATGGCATCGTCCGGACGGGTCGAAAGGTAAATATCATAGTCCTTGAAACAGAAGGGGTCAAGAATATGGAAACAGAATTTAATGAGCCAGACCAGTTCCTCTTCCATTCGATCCGGGGCGACAAAATGATGCGCATCGTCCTGGGTGAATCCCCGCACCCGCATCAGCCCGTGCAGGACACCCGGCATTTCATAGCGATAGACGGTCCCCAGTTCGGCCCAGCGAAGCGGCAGTTCCCGGTAACTCCAGCGGCGCGATTTGTACATCATGATATGGAACGGACAATTCATCGGCTTAATCTGGTACTGGGCCTCATCGACGCTCATCGGATGGTACATATTTTCTTTGTAGAACCCGGTGTGCCCTGAACGGTGCCACAGTTCCAGATTGGCGATATGGGGGCTGAAAACGATATTATAGCCGAAACGGGCATGCTCCTGCCGCCAAAAATTCTCGATTTCATTCCGAATGACAGCCCCTTTCGGCAACCATAGAACCAGTCCGGCGCCGACATCATTGGTAATATGGAAAAGCCCTAATTGCTTCCCCAGGTCCCGGTGATCACGCTTCTTGGCTTCTTCCAGACGGGCCAAATATTCATCGAGCATCGCTTTCTTGGGGAACGAAATACCGTAAATCCGCTGGAGCATTTTGTTTTTTTCGTCGCCCCGCCAGTAGGCGCCCGATGACGAAGTTAACTTGAAAGCCTTGACCACGCCGGTGTCCGGGATATGGGGACCGCGGCAGAGATCCTCGAAAGTGGAGTGACGGTACACGGTGACACGATCATCCAGAATATCCTCGTTCAGAAGCGCAACCTTATAATTTTCTCCGCGTCCGGCAAATTCCTTGAGCGCCTCCTCGCGGGAAATTTCCTCCCTTTTGAAAGCCGCCTTCTGGCCGATTATTTCCGCCATTTTATTTTCTATTTTCTGCAAATCCTCGGGCGAAAACGGCTTCTCGACTTCGAAATCATAATAGAAGCCCTCTTCGATCGGCGGCCCTATCGCCAGCCGTGCACCCGGAAATAATTCCTGCACCGCCTGCGCCATGATATGGGCGGTCGAATGCCAGAAAACGCTTTTCCCTTCCGGTGAATCGAAAGTCAAAATTTCAACCGGGCCGTCGGCTTCGAGCCGACCGTTCAAATCCCTCACGGTGCCGTCGAATTTGACCGCGATGGCATCCTTGGCCAGCCGCGGCGAAATGCTGTGGGCCAGTTCCAGACCGGTAATGCCCGACGGATATTTCTTTTCCGATCCGTCAGGAAATTTTATTTTAACCTCTTTGTCGCTCATTATCTTCTCTTAATTATAAGCGGGCATAAACCATATCCATTATACGGCTTATACCCCGCCGGAAAATGGTGGGCGATACTGGAATCGAACCAGTGACCCCTTGCATGTCAAGCAAGTACTCTAACCATCTGAGCTAATCGCCCATTCAACTCATTGAACTACGCTATGTTCGCAAATAATCCTAAGCTGTCAATTTTATTAATATTTATCGCTTATGTCAAGCAAAATATTAGGCGGCCGCCCGGACGACTTATCCCATACCAAATTGCCTTGACGGCCGGATGGTTATACCTCTCGCCCCGTCCGCCATTTGGCGAGTCGCCCAAATCGGCCGTCATCTCCTTTGCCAAAAAAGCCTTGCGGGAATGTTGCGATTGCATATATTAGACCGTTGTTTGTTACTTTTTTCACTTTCTTAGGAGATTTGCGGTATGCCTGCAAATAGAATAATCATCATCGGCGCCGGAGTTATGGGTCAGGGGTTGGCCGAAGCCATCGCCACCACTGGAACCGAGGTGATTCTGCTCGACCGAACCATAAAACTCGCCAAATATGGTTTGGAGAAAATTGACGACAGCCTTGATCACGCCATCACCCGTTGGGCCCTGACACAGTCCGACAAGAAGGCGATTCTTGCGCGGATCACGCCCCATGGTGACATGGAAATTGTCAAAGAAGCGGCCCTTGTCATAGAAGCGATTCCGGAAGATTTGGAAATGAAAAGTGACATGCTCAAAAAGCTTGACACTCTTTGCCCGGAAGACACCATTTTTGTCACCAATACGGCCACGATTTCCATAAGCGAATTGGCCAATGCTACCAACCGCCCCGATCGCGTTATTGGCATGCATTTCCTCAATCCCGTCCCCAAGATTCCGCTGGTGGAAGTGGTGCGCGGATTGAAAACCTCGGACAGCACCTATCAAAAGGCCCGGGAATTCGCCGACCTTCTCGGCAAAACCCCGATTCTGGTTTATGAATATCCCGGTTATGTCACCACCCGCATCATCGTACCGCTCCTGAATGAGGCGATGCATGTGCTGATGGAGGGCGTTTCTTCGGCCGATGATATCGACACGGCCATGAAACTCGGTTACGGGTTCAATGTCGGGCCGCTCGCGCTGGCCGATATGATGGGACTCGATGTCGTGATGTCCTGGATGGAAAATCTTCTCCAGGAACTCTCCGAACACAAGTATAATCCCTGTCCCCTGTTGCGAAAAATGGTCCGCGCCGGACATCTCGGAGTCAAAACCGGCGAGGGCTTTTTCAAATACGATAAGGAGGGAAATCGCATTCCCTGCGATAAAACCACCTCCGGAACCTGGCGGATAAAGAAATGAATATATTGGTTGTTAATGCCGGCTCATCATCCATCAAATATCAGTTTTTCAATATGGATGAGGAAAAAACGCTCGCCCGTGGCATGGTCTCGCGGATCGGAATGTCGGGAGCCATCCTGACCCACAAACCGTATGACCGCAAAGAAGTGAAGGTCTCGGGAGAAATTCTGGACCATATCGCCGCCATCGGCTACGTAATCACCATTCTTCTCTCGACCAACCATGGCGTGATTAAAGACAAGTCGGAAATTCACGCTGTTGGCCACCGCGTTGTCCACGGCGGCGAGCGGTTCACGGAGTCGATTCTGATCGACAAAGAGGTTCTCTCCGAAATCCGCAATCTTATCGATATTGCCCCCCTGCATAATCCCCATAATATCCGCGGCATTCAGGCCTGCGAAAAAACGCTTCCGGGCATCCCGCAGGTCGCGGTATTCGATACCGCTTTCCATCATCAGATGCCGGCTATGGCCTATGTTTACGGCATTCCTTATGTCATGTACAAGAATTATGGTATCCGGCGGTATGGTTTCCACGGAACATCGCATTCCTATGTCTCCCATCGGGCCGCCGAAATAATCGGTAAGCCGATCGATAAGTTGAAAATAGTCACCTGCCATCTCGGCAACGGCGCCTCCATCGCCGCGGTCGATCGCGGGGTCTCTGTCGATACCTCCATGGGCTTCACCCCTCTTGAGGGTCTCTTGATGGGAACCCGTTCCGGCGATATCGATCCGGCCATTCCCCTCTGGATCATGGGCCGGGAGGAATTGAGTCTCAACGAGGCCAATACCCTTTTAAATAAACATTCCGGTTTGATAGGCATTTCCGGTGTTTCTTCTGATATGCGGGAAATCATTGATGCCGCCGGCAAGGGTAATGACAATGCCAGACTGGCTCTCGATATCTATTGCTACCGTCTCCGGAAATATATAGGCGCCTATGCGGCCGCCATGGGAGGGATCGATGCCATAGTCTTCACCGCGGGTGTGGGAGAAAATTCTCCCGTGGTGAGGCAGTTGACCTGCAAAGGACTGGAATTCCTTGGAGTCGAACTGGATGATTCCAGAAACCAGGCCGCTGTCTCCAAAGATATGATCATATCGACCGACAGCGCCAAACTTAAGGTTTTGGCCATTCCCACTAACGAAGAACTGGTCATCGCAAGGGATACCAAAGAAATAGTTGAAAAAATAGGTCAAAAATAGTATTATTTTCTATTATTGATTAACCCGGAGGTATTTTGTTCAAGATTCTGGATAAACGGGAGCTCTGCGAGAAGATTCATCAATTCCGAATCGAGGCTCCTCATGTGGTGCGAAAGGCCCGGGCGGGGCAGTTTGTTATCCTGCGCAAAGACGAAATGGGGGAACGCGTCCCGATGTCGATTGGAGGATTGGATAAGGAACGCGGCATTCTCACGGTTGTCATTCAAGAAGTCGGCAAGACTTCGGCCTCGATGAACGCTATGAAAACCGGCGATTATTTCGCCGACGTCGTCGGCCCGCTGGGGATACCTTCCCATGTCGAGAAATTCGGCCATTGCGTTTGTATCGGCGGCGGGGTCGGTATTCCCCCCATCTATCCAATCGCGCAAACTTTGAGAGACGCCGGCAACAAAGTGACCACAATCATCGGCGCCCGCACCGAGGGTCTTCTGATATTCCGCGACGAATTAACCTCGGCATCGGATCGCCTGCTGATTTCGACCGATGACGGCTCTTTCGGAACCCACGGGTTTGTCACCACCATTCTGAAGAAGATGATCGACGACGGCGAAAAGATCGATATGGTTATTGCCATCGGGCCGGTCCCGATGATGAAAGCCGTGGTCAACACTACCCGCGAACCGAAAATCAAAACTTTCGTTTCCCTCAATCCGATTATGGTCGATGGCACCGGAATGTGCGGCGCCTGCCGGGTGACGGTCGGAGGCAAGACCAAATTCGCCTGTGTCGATGGGCCCGATTTCGACGGTCACGAGGTCAATTTCGAAGAGATGACCAAGCGGATGAAGATGTATGTCCGCTACGAAAAAGTATCTTATGAGCGGTTCCTTCACGAGGGTTGCCACCTCGGCGAAAAAATAAACGAACTCCAGAAAAAAGCCGACTGAAGAGAGTGCACTATGACAGAAGAAAACAAGAATCAGCCCCTGGATAAAAAAGATAGAGTTAAAATTCCGCGGCAGAAAATGCCGGAGCAGGATCCTAAGGCCCGAATCAAGAATTTCCGCGAAGTTCCCCACGGACTGACACCGGAACTGGCAATTACGGAGGCCCGGCGCTGCCTGGCCTGTCCGAAACCGCTCTGCATGAACGGCTGCCCGGTGGAAGTCGATATACCGGGGTTCATCAAACTCGTCACCGAAGGCAAATTCAGCCAGGCCGCGAAAGTCATTAAGAAGACCAATGCCCTGCCGGCTATCTGCGGACGAGTCTGCCCGCAGGAAGAGCAGTGCGAAAAAGTCTGCGTCATGACCAAGAAATACGGCGCGATAGCGGTCGGTAATCTGGAACGATTCGTGGCCGATTACGAAAGAGAGCACGGCGACATCGAGGTTCCCGAAATGCCTCCCGCGACCGGAAAGAAGATCGCGGTCGTCGGTGCCGGCCCGGCCGGACTGACCGTAGCGGCCGATATGGCGCTATTGGGGCATAAAGTCGTCATTTACGAGGCCCTCCATAAACCGGGCGGGGTGCTTATTTACGGGATACCGGAATTCCGCCTCCCTAAAGCGATCGTAAAATCGGAAGTGGAATATCTTCAGAAGATGGGCGTCGATGTGCACACCAGTTTTGTCATCGGCAAACTGGACACGGTCGACGAACTCTTCGAGCAGGGTTTCGATGCCATCTTCATCGGCACCGGGGCCGGCCTGCCCAACTTCATGAAAATCGAAGGCGAGAATCTCAATGGGGTTTATTCCTCCAATGAATTTCTCACCCGCTCCAATCTGATGGCTGCGTACGATTTTCCCAATCATGACACCCCTATCTTTGTCGGCGAGAATGTCGCGGTGCTTGGCGGCGGTAACACCGCTATGGACTCGGTCAGGACTTCGCTTCGTCTCGGGGCCAAAAACGCATACATTGTCTATCGCCGCAGCCGGACCGAAATGCCCGCCCGTAAGGAAGAAATTCATCACGCCGAACAGGAAGGGGTTCAGTTCATGTTTCTGACCAATCCCGTTAAATACATTGGCGATGAAAACGGTTGGGTGAAAGCGATGGAATGCGTCAAGATGGAACTGGGCGAGCCCGATGCCTCCGGGCGCCGCCGCCCCGTCGAGATCCCCGGCTCCAATTTCGTCCTTCCGGTCGATACCGTGGTCGTCGCGGTCGGTAACTCGTCTAATCCGCTCATTCCGCAGACCACTCCCGGTTTGAAAACCAATAAGTGGGGCAATATCGAAGTTGATCCGAACACCCAGATGACCTCCCGCCCCGGCGTCTTTGCCGGCGGCGATATCGTAACCGGCGGGGCCACCGTGATTTTGGCGGCCGGAGCCGGCAAAGTGGCGGCCCGGGCGATGCATAAATATGTGATGGGAATTCCATTCGACCAACCCGCCCCAGCCGGCGAAAAGGCGGCGACCAAAGCGGCCGGATGATAGATTTCCATTTATAATTTCCTTTACGGGGTGACCGAAGCGTCACCCCTTTTTTGTCCCTCCCTCTCCCCTCAATTCGGCTATTGCTTCTTTGGAAAAATTCTCATATTATGAGCATCATGCAAATACGCAAACTAACTATCGACGATTCCTCCGCCTTTCGCGAACTCCGGATCGAGATGTGCGGCAAGCATCCCGAGGCGTTCGGGCAGACACCCGACGAAGTCGCCGAAATGGCCGATGAGAAATTCGCGGAATGGATGACCCCCAAAGAAACTTTTCCCGAGAATTTCGTACTGGGGGCTTTTGACGGCGATCGCCTGCTCGGATCGGTGGCGTTCCGCCGTGAAGACAGCATTAAAGAGAAACACCGCGGCTGGATCTGGTCGGTCTATACCCGGCCGGAAGCCCGCGGCCGGGGTATAAGCCGCCAATTGATGCTTAAATTGATTGAAGAGGCCCGCCGGATGGAGGGGCTGGAAATACTGAATCTGGTGGTGGCGTTAACTCAGACCGGTGCCCGGACCCTGTACACTTCCCTCGGCTTTTTCACGACCGGCCTGATATTACATGAGTACAAACTCCCCGACGGCCGGTACATCGATCACGAAGAGATGATGATGTGGTTGTAAATGCGGCAGAAGGAGATCTCAATAAATTTCCCATTTGATTAATTAAATTTTCTTGGCCCTGTTACATTCTCCCCGAATGTAATTTACGTCGTAAGCGGCGCTTTCATCTTTATTTGCGGCCGTTCAAAATTATCGTCAAAAATATTTCAGAGTCATCAGGAACGGTTTTTGCACGAACTGAGTCCTGAAGTCCGTCAAAGCCATTTGGTTCAAAAGACTTGAGATGACGGACAGAATAAAAATAATGCCTTCTTTCGATTGCGGAGGGACAAAAGATGCAATAACCTGCATCTTTACAAGGACACTTCAGTGGTTCATCTTGATGTTTGAAGTATCCTGATCGATCCTCCCTAAAATCGATGAGGCCAAAAAATTGGAGTATGCTTTGCCGGCAACGTGCAAAACTGCTTCCGGCAGACCGGCAATGGTATCAGGAGGACTTATGATTAAGTCTATATTTTGGGTCCCTTTCTGCCTTCTTCTTCTAACATCGAGTCTCATGGCGCAGGAAGTGGTAATTTCTGATTTCCCTACCGGCGTCGGCGGAAGTGTCAAAACGGAGTTGTTCAAACCATACCTCCCGCAAATTAAAGCCATCGCCGATACCCTGCATAAATATCCGCTGGCGCGGGCCATTGTCACCGGCGGCGCCGACGGTACCAAGTACAGGCAGAACAACGATGCCCTGAATCCCGGCCTGGCGCTCGGCCGCGCCCATGTTCTTCGCAATCTGCTGATAACGGAATTCCGGGTTGATTCCACTCAGATTATTATCCAATCGACTGACGATAAATTTGAAGGCGAGCAATATCGTTTCGCCGGTATCCGCATCGATCGCACCATGGAGAGTTTTGATTCGCGGCTGGCCGATCTGGAAAAACGACCCCCTCTCGAAAAACATATTGTCGAAATCCCGGAAAGCACGGTCACGTTCGTCGAGAATTTTGGCCTGCGCCTGGGAGGGGGATTATCCTCATCCCCCTTCGGTGCGATTCCTCTGGTGACCGGATCGTTAACGTGGCGACGGATTATATTCGTCGAAGCCCTGGTCGGCCATACCTTCTGGAAGAGTACCTTCTCCGTCGCCGGCTCGGACCTCTCCACCCGGCGGCGGCTGGCCGGCGCGGATGTGATCGTCTATCCGTTTGACCGGTTGCCGCTCGGTTTTGTCGGCGGCTGGGTTCGAATCGAGGAGATTTCGCAGTTATACTATCAATATGTAAGGATGTCCGAGGGGCCTCTTTTCGGCCTGCGCTATACGCCGGTAGAATTTCTTTCCCTCACCGGTTGCTATAACCCGTCACGGCACCGCCTCGCCGGCAATGAATTTTCCCATACCGACAACGACCAATTTATGCTTTCAATCATGGCTCATAAAACTTTCGGAGGCGAAAGATGAAACGGATTATAATATTTTTGGCTTTTGCGGTCCTGGTCCTGGCACTGCAATTTATCGCCAACTGCTCCGATCCCATGGATAATATAAATTCCAGGAACCTGACTCCCGTAAATCCCGGCACCGATACGATTATTTATTACGACACCGTCATTGTCATCGACAGCACCAATCACACCGATACCCTCATCATTGTGGATACTATCAACCATATCGATACCCTGATTATTACCGACACGACCAATCAAACCGATACGCTGATTATTGTCGATACCACCTTTCATGTCGATACGGTTTTCGTGCATGATACCACCGGGCATGTCGATACGGTCATCATTGTCGAACCGGGCCCCGATGGCCCCTTGACGCTCTGTTCCCGTCTGGCCTGCAACCAGAAAGAGATAATCTGGATGTTCCGGAATGACGCAGGGTCGTACCGTCTCGAATTCACCGCCGCCATTGAAAGCGACCAGCCGCCGCAGAAACTTGTGGTCGATATCGATGGCCAAAAGGTCACATGGGATCTATCCAAGAAACTGGAACTGGATCTGGACCAGGCGTTGGGCGCCAATGCAATCATTGATATATCCTCGACCAATCCCCACGCCCTGGGTCACAGTATAAATATCTGTCTTACTATGACGAAGTTGTGATTTTCGACAGGGGCGGAATTTCCGCCGTCAGAAGCCGTCACAATAACATAGATGTTACCACCCCCGCTGTTCGGCGCAAAACCGACGCGGGGGTTATGCATTTTGCTTTTGTCCCAATAACGGCTTTTTATGTGGTTTTTATTAATAATTCCGGAATAATGTCTAACGGCCGCCACATCCCGGAATGAAAATTATCCAACTCTCAATTTTGACAATCGTGCCCCGGCGTCTTCGACTTCTTTCAGTCCCGGGTCGGCATCCTTCCAGATCGATAGGAATTTCTCCAAATTGGCTCGCGCCTTGTCCTTTTTTCCCATCTCGTCATAGGCGCGACCGAGCCAATAATATCCTTCGACAAAATGAGCTCCGCTTATGGCATTATTCTCGCTGTATTTCGTCTGCATTATCTCAAGCATCTCTGCGGCGCGCTTATAGTTTCCCGCGTATAAACATGCCTTTGCCAGCAAATCGTTTCCGATCATGCCCTCAGAAAGGCTGTCATGTTTCCCCAAATATTCAATTGCCGCAGTATAGTCTCCCAGTTCCAGGGCTATCATTCCCCTGGCGCTCCAATATTCCTCAATATCAAAATCATTTTCCGATTGAGCCACTCGTTCCAACCGGGCGACAAGAAGATTCGCCGATGCCGTATCGCCGGTCTTCAGATACATGACCGCCTGCCAACTTTCCAAACCACTTTCGTGCTGCCTTTCTTTGTCCTCTATGGCCATCGCCATCTTAATCATGGCCAGAGCCGAATCGGGCCGCCCGAGATAATTATACATATCCGATTTGAGAGTGTACAGGACCCAATTGGTATTTTCCATGCCATCGATCTTATTGGCTGAAATGCACTCATCGGCGATGCGGAGCCCTTCGCGGAACCGTCCCCGGAAACTCGGTATATATGTCAGCGAAGCGCGCCAATAGCCTCTTTGCTTACGCGGAAGATTGGAGATATAGGCATGGTAGCAACTTTCGGCCTGCTGGTACCGCTCCTTGAACATATACATAAATCCGGTCTTTTTCAATGATTCCAGAAAATCCGGTTTAATTGCGAGTGCCTTTCGGTAAGATTCCAGCGCGGAATCAATATTTCCCGTCTCTGCATACAGATCCCCGCGGGTATCGTAGGGGTTGGCCTCGCCGGGGGCTAACTTGATGTATCTGTTGATGGCATCAATGGCCTCTTTTTGCCGTCCGGATCTTTCCATCGAATAGGCCAGAAGATTGTAAGCCATTCGAAAATTGGGGTCCAGGGCCAGGGCGCGATTGGCGCACATTATGATAGAGTCAATATTTTTCTGCCACCCGTCCATGGTATAAATTTCGCCCAAGCCAACCCAGGTTTGTTTATCGTCGGGATCGATTCGGAGAACTTCCCGGGTAGCGGCTATGGCATTTTTATAGTCCTTTTTTATATACAACTGTATGGCGATAATGCGCCGACGATTCCGCTCATCGGCCCGATCGATATATTTGGCGGCCTTGGCGATGGCCGCTTCCGCCTCTTCAGAACCCGCTCCCAAGGATAGGGCCAGCATGGCGTAGGCGTCGGCGAAAGTTGAATCGAATTGAATCGCCTTTCGCATGGAACGCCGGCAATCATCACCATAAAGTTTGTTCCAGTAATCCAACCCCTCCAGGTAATATCTATATGCTTCCGGCGATCGGGTGGTGACATCGGAGACTTTCACGGGAGACTCGGTCCGAATCGCCGCCGGAAAAGCGTCGCTTTTCTTCAACTCTTCCGTCAGGCGATCTATTACGGCAAACATATTCTCCCCCGAATTGCCTGTTACCCGCTGACTGGCAATCACCGCACCGGTGGAAACATCAACTAACTGGGATGTCAGGATGATGGCCGGATCGCTCTGCAGAATGGACCCGGTCAACATCCATTTGGCCTGCGCCTTCTCGGCCACCTGTGAAGCCGTCGCACGATCGATGGTCCGAAGACCTTCTTTGCCCACCTGCTTCAGGAGATCATACAGGCGCTGGCTGGACAGAACCTTGACATATTCTGATTGCGACAGCCCGGTGATCAGAAGATTGGTGGCAATTTCACCCAGCCGTTTCGAATCCGAGGGATCGGTAATATTGTCGAAATACATCACCGCCAGCCAGTTGGCCGCCGCTTGTGTTTCCTGGGTCCGCGAAAATTCCAGTTTCCACGGCCTTAAAATGAGCGCCAGCAGGATCAGTCCGGCTATTATCATCCAGGGATAAGCGGACCTTATTCGGCTCTTTTTTTCGCCGGATAGAGGGACGGGCCCCGGCGCCAGTCTTTTCAAATCCAAAAGGAGATCATCGGCGTGTTGATAGCGGAGCGTCACATTCTTTTCCAGGGCCTTGTCAATAATTGCCTGCCATTCGGAAGGGACATCGCGGCGGAAATGCGCCAGAAGTTCCGGATGGGAGCCGGTAATCGCGCGAAATGTGGCGGCGTCCGATTCGGCTTTGAACGGTGCGTGACCGGTAATCATTTCATATAGGACCACCCCGAACGAAAACAGGTCGGTGCGATGATCTATTTTTTCACCCTTCACCTGCTCCGGTGACATATAGCCGATGGTGCCCAGAGTCGAACCGGTCCGGGTCAGTTGCTCGGTTCCGATTATCGATGCCAGCCCGAAATCGACAATGCGCGCCCGTCCGTGGGAATCGATCAGGATATTCGACGGCTTAATGTCCCGGTGAGTGATGCCGCTATCGTGCGCGGCCTGAAGCCCGTCGCAAATCTGCATCCCGATCTCGCGTATTCGCTCCAGCGGCATAATCTCGCCTTTCATGGCGTCCCTCAGGGTTTGCCCTTCGACAAGTTGCATGGAGAAAAAGGGACGATCCTGAAATTCCGCCACTTCAAACACCGCGGCAATATTGGGATGATCCAGCCTGGCGGCCGCCTGCGCCTCCCTCTTAAACCGGGCCCGGCATTCGGCATCCTGGCAGAGGTGGGGCGGCAGGAACTTGAGGGCTACCCTGCGGTTGAGGGCCGTATCCTCGGCCAGATACACCTCTCCCATTCCGCCGGAGCCGATCTTTTCTATTATCCTGTAATGTCCAACGAGGGTGTCTTTACTCAGGACGGAATACGACCGCGTCCTGTCTTCGCCGTTATCGGCAGGCATAATGCGCCCTCCGTTAGTTCTTGATGCCTATGATTGAATGAAAATCCAATTAAATTTAGTTGCTTGTCTTGGAATTTGCAACTAAAAAAACCGGGATGTCCCGCGGCGGGATATTCCCTCCCCCAACTTCTAAGTTCTTGCGGGATATGGTTGAGCCGTGACGCGGATACCGCTTATTTCACCAATACGATTTTCTTTGTCACAGCCATTGTTCCCGCGGTTATTTTATAGAAATAAACGCCTCCGGGAAGCGAAGTATCCGGCACCCATTCCATCTCATATTGCCCCTCGGCCTGCATGTCGTTGACCAGAGTGTCGACAATCTGTCCCTTGACATTATAAATGACTATCATCACCCGGGATGACTCCGGGACAGTATAGGCAATGGTCGTATTCTGAGAAAAAGGATTTGACCGGGGCGGCTCCGTGATCCATATCCAGGAATTATCTCGCGACTTACGATAAAGTAAGTGCTCATAATTTCCGACAATTCGATTTGTATCATCCCAAATAACGGCGGTGTATCGGAAAAGCAGTTTTTCAACTGCCGCCGGACAATTGAGCGGAGATAGCGAGATAACTATGCTATCTCTTCTCATTCCGCCTTCCGAATTTCCTAACTCCGATTTCCGCGACAGCCGCGGGTAATTGAAGACACTGTCGCCATCATAAACAATACGAAAAGAATCGACCGAGATTTCCGGCATAGAATTGGGGGATGCTTCTTCCGGCGATGGGCGATAACTAATATCAATTTCGCCTGTTAATGACAAATTCCCGGTTGCGTTGCGGTTGTAGGCAGGACTGCTTTCAAGGCGGGTAATGATATGAAAATTTGCTATTGTATCGACCGGGAGATAATTTGCAGAATTCCGAAACTTGACGGGACTCTGCTCTTCGCCGAAAGTAAGAATCGTAATTGAAACCAATATGAATAATAACAATGTCCGGATTTTCATAAATTCCCCAATATTTGTTTTTTCGAAAGGAAATATAATTCAATATTAATTCATTCTTCTCCTCACCACCATTTCTGCTCGCCATTCTCCATGGTGAATACCCGCTCCTCTTTGCTGGAATCGGTCTTGCGGAGCCAGTACAGGGCGCCGGACGGGACATTAGCGAACGATACTCCCCTATCGTCGGATGTCACTTTTCCGAGCGATAGCCATTCCCCGTTCCAGTAGAACAACTCGTATTCCTGCCCCGGTTTCACTTTCGTCTTTTCGATCCCTTCGGTGGACCATTCCAGTTTGGGATTGGTGATCGAAATCAGAGTGAGAGCAACCCGGGTCGATGTATCGGGCGCAAGGGCGTGCATCGTTCCGACGGTATCAAGAATGAACGGGGTGCCGCCGGGGACAATCTTTTCGTTGATGTACAACGCCGGAAGGTACAAAATATCGCGTCCCATTTCTTTGAACAGTGCCGTGCTGTCGGCGGCTCTCCCCCACTGGATCGCCTGCCATTCCCCGGAATTGAAAACGCATAGATAGGCGATATCGATCGAATCGGGAAGCGGTGCGTCCAAATTTATATTCAGGTTGGAGACTCTGGCGTAGGCCGGCGTGACATCGATATAACTCTTCCCCGCCAGCCAGCCGGGGATCTTCTTCTGCTTTCGTTCCTGAAAAACAAGGTTCTCGGGATGATCTTCATAGGTCTTGCGATACGCCTTGGCAATCTTATTGGCGAGTTTGTATTCGCCGGGATTGGCTTCATCGCCCATAAACGGCACCACTCGGCCGTCGGGCAGAAGAATAGCGTTCCAGGCGTGATTGTTTCCGGCATTGCCCCAGAACGGCGTATAATCGCTCGTGACCGCCAGCCCATTGGCCCGCATGGCAAAAATGGCCAGGTTGGTCATATCTTCACAGCGGCCCTTGCCGGATTGACGCATTTCTTCCAACCCCTGATCAGTGGGATGATAATAATAGATTTCGCTGAAGGTGAACCATTTTCTGATATCGTTATTGATAAGACTGGCCGCTTCGACCGGATCGGTCGAATCTTTCATCTCCTTGGGGAGGTTAATATATTTTTCCCAAAAATAGGGGCGCCAATCTTCCAGAGGTTCGTTACTTCCGCGGTACGGAAGAACATATTGGCAGAACTGGTCGAAGGTGAGCCACTTCGCCCACGGCTTCTCTGTCCGGGCCCGGAAGGCATAATCGATATGATTTATCAGAAAATCGGCCCTGATTGTTTTTGTATCGTCGAATAGATCCTTCTTTCTGAAATCAAGGTCGCCCGTCTTTGCCTGAATGGCGTCGAAGGCCCTGTTCAGACTGTCATAAGTCGGGTATTCAAGAGCGTTGAACAGAACCTCATTGCCGGCAGTATCGACCAGTTTGTAGGTCACATAACTGTGCCCCGGCATGTTTCTGATAAGAAAGCAGGCGGCCTGAAACTTAAGAGAATCGTCCCGATAATGAAACAGAACTTCCTCCAGCGCCACCCGATTTTCTCCCGCCGAATCAAGGACGGCGGCAATATCATCGGGATAATTTATCGACTGAGCATTGGTTTTAAAAACGACCCCGGACAAAGTCATAAATATGGCAAAGCAAATCGTATATGTCTTGGACATTTCAATAACCTCATCAAAAATATTTAAGTCAGGATATGAAATGCCGGGGCGCTCTGCAATAAATTTTGGAATATTTCAATTAAAAACCCGGCGGGTGGGAAACCCGCCGGGCTATTTCAGATAATTAATATCTCAATTAAATGCGCCATTTCGGGTCAACGCATATTATTGATAATATTGGTGGCGAACTGCGACGTGGAAACCTTCGTGGCCCCTTCCATCTGACGTTCCAGATCGTAGGTCACCGTCTTATTCTTAATAGTGGCTTCCATCGCCCGTTCGATCATCTCGCCGGCCTCGCCCCAGCCGAGATAATCAAGCATCATCACGGCAGAGAGTATCAATGAACCGGGATTGATGACATCCTTATCGGCATACTTCGGAGCGGTCCCGTGAGTCGCCTCGAACAGGCCGACAAAATCGCCGATATTGGCGCCCGGCGCCATGCCGAGTCCGCCGACCTGCGCCGCGCAGGCGTCGGAGAGGTAATCGCCGTTAAGATTGGGGGTCGCCAGAACCTCATATTCGCCGGTGCGGGTTAATATCTGCTGGAACATCGAATCGGCGATACGGTCATTAACCAGAATCTTGCCGGCCGGGACCTGTCCGCCAAACTGCTTGTTCACCTCATCCTCGGTCACGACTTTGTCCCGGAATTCGGTGGTGGCCAGTTTGTAGCCCCAGTCACGGAAAGCCCCTTCGGTGTACTTCATGATGTTCCCTTTGTGCACCAGGGTCACCGATTTACGTTTCTTATCGATCGCGTACTGGATCGCCTTGCGCACCAGCCGCTTGGTGCCGGTAACAGATATCGGCTTGATCCCGATACCGGAATCGGTCCGAATCGAGAGTTTGAATTTCTTGTTCAGAAAATCAATCACCTGCTTGACTTCTTTGGTCCCTTTGGCCCACTCGATACCGGCATAAACATCCTCGGTGTTTTCCCGGTAAATGACCACGTTCATCTTCTCGGGATGCTTCACCGGGGCGGGAACACCCTCGAAATACCGCACCGGGCGGACACAGGCGTAGAGATTAAGGACCTGTCGCAGGGTCACGTTGAGGGAGCGGAAGCCGCCGCCGATCGGTGTGGTCAGAGGACCCTTGAGGGCGACAATGTACTGCTTGATGGCGTCAAAAGTCTCTTTGGGCATTATTTCGCCGTATATCTCCTGGGCTTTTTCCCCGGCGTAAATATCCATCCAGGCAATGCGCCGCTTGCCGCCATATGCCTTGTTGACCGCCGCATCGACCACCCGGCGGGTGGCCCTCATGATATCCCGGCCGATGCCGTCGCCTTCCATAACCGGTATGATCGGCTGGTCGGGCACGGCCAGTTTCTTGTTTTTGATCGTAATCTTCTCCCCGTCTTTGGGGATAACAATATGTTTGAATTTGGGGGACATTAATTCAACCTCCGTTAATAACCGATTTCCTTAAGGAATCCCTTGTATGTCGCCCCGGATTTGGTAAGGGCATCGAGTTCCTTTTTCTGCAGTTTCAGTTCCAGTACCTTTTCCACTCCGCCGGCGCCGAGAATGACCGGCACGCCGATATACAGGTCGGTCAAGCCGTATTCGCCGTTTAGATAGGCCGATGCCGGAACGACTCTCTTTTCATCAAGCAGAATGGCGCGGGCCATTTCTACGGTCGCGGCCGCCGGTGCATAATAGGCGGAACCGGACTTGAGCAGTTTCACGATTTCCGCCCCGCCGTCACGGGTCCGATCCGATATCGCCTGAATTCTCTCCGCCGGAATCAGTTCCCCGATCGGGATACCGCCGACCGTAGTGTAGCGCGGCAGCGGGACCATCGTATCGCCGTGACCGCCAAGCACCATCGCCTGAATATCGGACATGGCGACATTCAGTTCCATCGCGACAAAAGCGCGGAACCGCGTGGAATCGAGAATTCCCGCCTGACCGCAGACGCGATTGGCCGGGAAACCGGTTCTCTTGAAGGCATGATAGGTCATGATATCCAGCGGGTTGGTCACCACGATGACAAATGATTTGGGAGCGTGCTTTTTGATATTGTCCGCGGCTCCGCCCACGATATCGGCGTTCATTTTCAGCAGATCCTCGCGGGTCATGCCCGGTTTGCGGGCCAGACCGGCCGTGATGACCACGAGATCGGCGCCCTTGATATCTTTATAATCGTTACTGCCGGTAACATGGCAATTGTACTTCCGGACCGGGCCGGCCTGGGTCAGATCCAGCGCTTTCCCCTGCGGAATCCCTTCGAGAATGTCAACCATGACGACATCGGCCAGATTGGCCTCGGCCAGATACTGCGCCACACTGGCGCCGACATTTCCGGCTCCGATTACGGCGATTTTCCTGTTCATTCTTCCTCCACGTTTTGTTTATTAATTCTGACTTTTCGAGCGCACCGTCAGTACCGTCTGCCCGGCATCCCTGACCAGTGCGGCCTTAATTGTCTTCCCTTTTTTCGATATTTCGTTTATGAGGACCTGCGAGTCCTTTACCGTCCTGAAAAAGACTTTATCAGAGACGCCTTCCGGAAGATTCGAATGGAGATAAATCCCGATCCGCTCCGAGATTTTCTTTACTCGATATAATTTATGAATACCGAATTTGTCATTGACCGCATCTTCGTGGTTCTCCCCCGATTTCCAGATATCGGCCAAATTATAGAAACTCTCACTTCCGATTCCTTCGTGACAGGGCGAAAAAAGCACCATGCTCCCGCCGTCGCGAAGCGCCATCTGGCAATTTTCAAGCGACTTTTGAAGTTGATAGAGATTGCTGTCGAGCGGCGGGCGAACCTCGGCAAGTATCAGATCATAATGACTTTCGGCCGTGATCCCAAAAACCTCCCGGGCCAATTGCGCCGCCATCTCGAAAGATTTCCCCATTGCACCGCAGAAAATCCCCACTATACCGCCCGATGGAATCGATACTATCTGAAAACTGAAAATCATTTTATCGGCGACGAGATTCATAAGCGAGGATAAATCATCGGCCACCGGATTGCCGTCGAGTCGCATCGGCGCCGCTTCGAAATTGACCGCCCGGGCATGATTGCGAACCGTAGTATCGTAGTCGGCCAATCCCGGGAAAATGGATTTTCGTCCCCCCGTAAAACCGGCAAAATAATGCGGCTCCACCGAGCCGATGACGACAATATTGCCGGCATCATGCAGCAATCTATTTATATAAACCGGATGGCCCTCGCCATCGACCCCTATTTTCACCATACTGCCCCGATCATAGGCGTCATGCACGCGAATGCGATTCTTCAATGAATCATACAGGGCCCCGAAAATCTTGCGCATCTGCATATCGTTCGGCGCCGCATGACAGCCGGTGGCGACGATAAAAATGGATCTGTCCCCCAGGTAGCCGTTATCATTGAACCACTTTAGAATAATATCCGTCGGTGTGTGGCGATAAGCGTCGTTGACAACAAAAAGATCGGCTGAACGAAAGGGAAAGAGGTCGTTTCCCTCTTCATTTATGGCATGATGAAGAGCCTTGAAATCGAATGAATCATGCTTTTCAGAATACTGGAATTCATCCAGAGATACATTCTCGGGAAAATTCAGTGGCAACTTTTCATCACCATAATTGATGAATTTATCCATTTCTCATTCAAAGAAAAAGGCGATTTCCTTGACGGCATTTTCCGGCGAATCGGAAGCATGCACGGAGTTTTCCTGGATATTCAGAGCGATTTCCTGCCGGAGCGTGCCACAGGCCGCTTTGGCCGGATCGGTCGCGCCAATCAAAAGCCGCAGGTCGGCAACGGCATTCTGTTTACGAAGCAGGATCGGCACCACCGGGCCGGACGACATAAATTCCACGAGGGAATCAAGAAACGTCTTGCCCTCGTGGACGGCATAAAATCGGCGCGCCTTTTCGGGAGTAAGACGTTCCAGCCGCATCTGCGCTATTTCGAAGCCGGCTCTTTCCAGCCGGCCTATGATATGGCCGATCAGATTGCGTTTCGTGGCATCCGGTTTGATTATTAACAGCGTCTGCTCCAAGAACAACTCCTTATTGTTTCTGTTTTTTGGCCTTCTTGGCGATGGCGATCCCCAATTCCAGGGCCTTGATATTCTTCTCCTCTGTACCCCGGGGAGCCCGCTTTTTTACCACTCTTTCGACCGCCTCAAGCGAAACGATCCCGGTCAGTTCCGCGATCGCGCCGAGGGCGATGACATTGGCCACCATGACATGCCCGATTTCCTCCCGGGCCAGGCGGACAAAGGGGAACCCATAGTACAATTTTGTCGGAACCTGTGTCACCAGCACGGAATCGATTACCAGCATCCCGCCGTCTTTCAGATCGCCGTAGTACTTATCGCAGGCTTCCTGCGTCAGAGCCAGAAGCAAATCGAGTTTCATTGTCTTGGGATAATAAATCTCCCCGTCCGAAATAACCACATCGGAACGGCTGGCGCCGCCGCGGGCCTCCGGTCCATAGGACTGAGTCTGGACAACATTTTTACCGTCGCCGGTCCCCACCGCTTCGGCCAGCATGACTCCGGCAAGGATCAATCCCTGCCCCCCCGATCCGGAAAACCGGACTTCATAACGGTCGCTTTTGCGTTTTGCTACCGCTTTCATTTACCCACCTCCTTGGCCGCCAGCCGGTCAACCAGCATCTGATATTCCTCGCAAAATTCCGTCGCATTGGTCTCATGGAGCAAACCGGTGACGAATTTGCCGACCATTTTTTCCGGCGGGAGTTTGGTCGCCGCCTGAATCGGCATCGCATGATCTTTCATCCAGCTGATCATCGCCACGGCATCCCCTTCGCGATTCATCCGCCCGTAATAGGTATGACAGTTGGAGACCGCTTCCACCACGGAGAAACCCTTTTTATTTATGGCGCCCTCGATTAATTTTTCCAGTTGCTGTACATGATAAACCGTCCCCCGGGCGACATACGACGCGCCCGCCGCGATCGCCAGTTTGGTGACATCGAACTGCTTCTCGTAATTACCGTACGGGGCCGTTGTTGCATACGCTCCCGCCGTAGTGGTCGGAGAAAACTGCCCGCCCGTCATGCCGTAGATTTTGTTATTGATTAAAATGGTCGTGATATCGATGTTCCTCCGGCAGGCATGAATGAAATGATTGCCGCCGATCGCGAGAGCGTCACCGTCGCCGGTAATGACGATAACTTTCAACTCTGGCTTGGCCACTTTAACGCCGGTGGCGAAGGCCAGGGCCCGGCCGTGCGTAGTATGAAGCGTATTGAAATCGAGATAGACCGGCATACGGCTGGAGCAGCCGATACCGGAAACCACCGCCACATCATCCTTGTCGATCTGCAGGCGATCAATGGCCCGAATCAGGGCTCCCATCACGATTCCATTGCCGCATCCGGCGCACCAGACATTGGGAAATTTCTTCTTTGTCCGGAGATAGTGATGGGTTACATCCGATTTCTGTTGTAAGTCGGTTGCCATTATTTGACCTCCTTAATTTTCTCATAAATCTGCTGCGGGGTCATCACTTCACCGTCATAGCGTCCCAGGAAGAAGACCTCGGTATGATCGGGGACGATTCGCCTGATTTCATTCACCACCTGACCCATGTTCAATTCCGCGACTATTACTTTACGCACATTGGTCAGAAGTTGCCGCAGTTGATTATCGGGGAACGGCCAGAGCGTCAGGGGCTGAATGGCGCCGACTTTGAGACGATTATCCCGGGCGATTTTGACCGCCTGGATGGCGGCCCGCGCCACGGTGCCGCACGATATCACGGCGATTCTGGCATCATCTATCATCTCCGTGCGGATCTTGATAATTTCATCCGTGAACCGTTCGATTTTCAGTTTAAGTTTGTCGAGTTTCTCCCGAATTTCGGACGGAACATTGGTGGGGAATCCGGCCTGATCGTGCGTGAGACCGGACACATTGTAGCGGTACCCCTCGCCGAAAGACGCCATCGGACTGACAAAATTTGCGGTCAATTCGAAATGCTTGTACCAATCCGCCGGAACTTCCGGTTTCTCCCGATCCAAAACATCGAGCGCCCCGGCTTCCGGAACTATCATCATTTCCCGCATATGACCCAGGACTTCATCGGTCAAAACCGTCACAGGAGTACGGAACCTCTCGGAGAGATTAAAAGCCCGAACCGTCTCTTCAAAACATTCTTTCACCGAGGACGGCGCCAGGGTTATGGCGGTATAGTCGCCGTGCGTTCCCCAGCGGGCCTGCATGATATCGGACTGGCTGATTTTAGTCGGCAGGCCGGTCGACGGTCCTCCGCGCTGGACATTGACGATAACGCACGGGGTTTCGGTCATATAGGCATATCCGATATTTTCCTGCATCAGCGAAAAACCGGGGCCGGAGGTGGCCGTCATCGATTTGGAGCCGGCGTTCGATGCCCCAATGACGGCCGCAATCGAGCCGATTTCATCTTCCATCTGTATGAATTTGCCGCCGGTCTTCGGCAGTTCCCGGGCCAGACCCTCGGCGATTTCGGTGGACGGGGTGATAGGATAACCGGCGAAAAATTTGACACCGGCATACAGTGCTCCCTGAACGCAGGCTTCATTTCCCTGCAACAACCTCGCCCTGTCATGTTTAATATTTGTCATTTATCCTGTCTCCTCCGTTTATTTATAATTGGAGGTTATGGCAAAATCCGGACAATGAAGCCAGCATATTGCGCATTGTGTACATTTTTCCGGATGGGCCAGAATCGGCTTGCCATCGCGATCCGGCTCAAGGACCTTATTGGGACAATAGGCAATGCAGATATTGCATCCCTTGCACCAATGCAGGAATATATTGAGCGGGGGCAAATTGCCTTCCGTCTTATTTGTCTCTTCCGGAGTTGTTCCCGAAACTTGCGGTTTCGATTCGGCATCGGTCATATCATGGTCTCCTTTGAGAGAAGGACAGGCTAATCCTACCTTCTCTTACTGCCACCCTTTCTAGTTTTACCCGGCTTTTTCCCGGACGCCGTATTTTTTGTCTTTTTATTGGTCATTTTCGAACTCTTCCCGGGTCCCGTTTTCTTTACCGTTGCCTTGGCTGTCCCGGCCTTTTTCACGCCGGCCATC
The DNA here is from genome assembly GCA_900498245.1 of Candidatus Zixiibacteriota bacterium. Classification (NCBI taxonomy): domain Bacteria; kingdom Pseudomonadati; phylum Candidatus Zixiibacteriota; species Candidatus Zixiibacteriota bacterium. The sequence goes on along the minus strand of LS998015.1, from coordinate 1,573,427 downwards.
TTCTGCTTAATCAGCAACGGTATCTGGGTCGGCGAATCGGCCACCGGTATCCCCGCTTTATTGAGCGCTTCAATCTTATCTTTGGCCGTCCCGGAACCGCCCGATATAATAGCACCGGCATGCCCCATTCTTTTTCCCGGAGGCGCCATCCGTCCGGCAATAAAACCGACCACCGGCTTGGTCATTTTGCTTTTCACATATTTGGCCGCCATTTCCTCGTCATTGCCGCCGATTTCACCAATCATGACGACCGCCTTCGTGGCCGGATCGGCCTCGAACATTTCGAGCGCATCGAGGAAATTCGTACCGATAATCTGGTCCCCGCCGATACCGATACAAGTCGTTTGCCCGATTCCCGCCGAGGTCAGGGCCCAGATCGCTTCGTACGTCAGAGTGCCGGAGCGGGACACGACCCCGACCGGCCCTTTGGCCACGATAGTGCCGGGCATGATGCCGACTTTCGATTCCCCGGGCGATATCAATCCGGGGCAGTTGGGCCCGATCAGGCGCGCCCCTTTGGATTTGACATATTCATAAACCTTCAGCATATCGTTGGCCGGCACCCCTTCGGTGATACAGACAACTAACTTGATCCCCGCATCCACTGCTTCATAGACGGCATCAATCGAAAATGCCGGCGGGACATAAATCACCGATGTATTGGCGCCGGTTTTGGCCACCGCATCGGCGACCGTATTAAATACCGGAATACCATTGATGGTCGTACCGCCCTTGCCGGGGGTTACCCCCCCGACCACATTGGTACCATACTTTTTCATCTGGTCGGCATGGAAAGAACCGTCCCGGCCGGTGATTCCCTGCACCACCACTTTGGTCTTTTTATTAATAAGAATACTCATTTCCCACCTCCCGCCGCGGCCGCATCGGCCTCGGCCAGAGCAATTGCTTTCTTAACCACATTGTCAAGGGTGTCAGCCGATTCCAGATTTACTTTTTTGAGAATGACTTTGGCCTTGTCTTCGTTGGTTCCGGTAAGGCGCACCACAATCGGAACTTCCGGTTTCAGTTGTTCATAGGCCATCACGATGCCGTTGGCCACGTCATCGCAACGGGTAATGCCGCCAAAGATGTTAATCAAAATGGCCCGGACATTGGCATCGCGCAAAATTATCCGCATCGCGGTAAGCACTTTCTGCGGATTGGAGGAACCGCCGATATCGAGAAAATTGGCCGGCTCGCCGCCGTAATACTTGACCAGATCCATGGTCGCCATGGCCAGCCCGGCACCGTTGACAATACAGCCGATATTGCCGTTGAGTTTAACAAACGACAGATCGCCGTCCCGGGCTTCCATCTCCGCCGGATCTTCGGCGTCGAGATCACGAAGTTCCTCGATTTCCTTGTGACGGAACAATCCGTTGTCATCGATATTTATTTTGGCGTCAAGCGCCACCACTTTGTGATCGGGAGTGGTGATGAGCGGATTAATTTCCACCAGCGAAGCATCGATTTTCCAATATGTATCATACAATTTCATGATGATGTCGGCCGCCTGCCGAACCAGATTGAAATCGGAATAGAGTTTCATGGCCAGATCGCGGGCCTGATAGGACTTCAGGCCGACAATCGGATCGACCGCCAGTTTGAAAATCTTCTCCGGCGTCTTGGCGGCCACTTCTTCGATATCGATACCGCCGGCCGGGGACACCATGATAACCGGCTTCTTCTGGGCTCGATCGATAATGATACCGACATACGACTCGGAAACAATATCGGCCGCTTCGGTCACGAGGACCTTCTTCACGGTCAGACCCTTGATATCCATACCGATAATTTTCTGCGCCCAGACCCGGGCCGCTTCGACGTTTTCGGCGTACTGAATGCCGCCGGCCTTGCCGCGGCCGCCGACATGCACCTGGGCCTTGATCATCACCGGACGGCCGAACGATTCGGCAATCGACACCGCTTCGGCGGCACTGGTGGCCATACGGCCCCGCGGTACCGGAATGCCGCTGGCGGCGAAGATGTCCTTGGCCTGATACTCATGTATCTTCATTTACCGTCTCCAATAAAAAACTTAAGTTACTTTATTCTATGTGCTTGCGATTTGCCAGATAAGATCGGGCAAATTCCATTAATTTATCTCTGGTATTATCCGACGGTTCATCGAGAACCTTTTCCATCAAATAATTCAATATCTCTCCGATTACGGGCGATTCCGATAGATTGAAAGTCTCCATCAAATCCCGCCCGTTTATAGCTAGATCCTTCAGCCCAAAAGGCGGGCGCCTTTCCAATTCGGCTTTAATATTCATTTCAAACTCATCGACGTCATCGGTCCGGCCCCCTTTGCCCTGACCAACCACATCGGCTCGTCGCAGGTCGAGCAGATCAAAGATTAAATCCTGACCGACACGTCGGATCAATCGCCTCAGGCCCTTCTCCGTGACACCGGTGACAAACATATGCCTATCCACCAGGACCGTCACGTTATGAATCAGATCCGTGGAATAGCGGAGCCTCCGCATGATCCGGGCCGCCACTTTCGCCCCGGTTTTTTCATGGCCGTAAAAAGTGGCCCCGTCCTCGACCAATCGCTTGGCTCGGGGTTTGGTAATATCGTGAAAGAGAGCGGCGAGACGAATCTGCAGGACCTTCGGGGTGGCGTCGATAGTATGCATGGTATGCTCAAAAACGTCGTAGGCATGGAATCCGCCCGGTTGCTCCACCCCGACCGTCGCCTCCAGTTCGGGCATAATATTTTTTAGAAGGCCGGTTTGCTGCATCAGGCGAAAACCGTATGACGGCTCGTCGGAGCGAACCAGCAATTTATTGATTTCCTCGGAAATCCTTTCGGCGGAAACCGTCAAAATCAAGTCCGCATGCTCTTTGATCGCCGCCAGGGTATCTCTCTCTATCTCAAATCTGAATCGGGCCGCAAACTGGACGGCACGCACCATCCGAAGCGGATCCTCCACAAAAGAATGGCGCGAGACCATTCGAATGCACCGATTCTTGAGATCGGCCATGCCGTGCAGAGGGTCGATTAGATCCCCGCCGTCGAGAGGAATTGCCATGGCATTAATGGTAAAATCCCGCCGCACCAGATCATCCTCGATTTTTAATTCCGGATCGAAGGAAACATCGAAATCGCGGTGGCCAACCCCTGTGGAAATTTCCTTCCGGGGCAGGGCAATATCAAAGGTATCATGCTTTTCACCCCGAAACTCGGTGAATTTTATGACCCCGAACGAACGTCCGACCAGATCGACCCGCCCGTATTGTGATAGAATCTTCGATAGTTCCTGATAGGGGACACCGCAGACCAGGTAGTCCCGTTCCTTGGTGACAACCGGCGGTGTCAAATATTTATCGCGCACCGCTCCCCCCACCTCATAAATCCGGCCTTTCGCCAGGATGGCGTCAACAACCTTTTCCGAAATGCGGCACATAAAAATCAATCCGGTACAATCCTTGTTCCGGCGGCCCCCTCCAGCGCCTTTCCGGCATAATTAAACGAAGTTATAATCACCTCTTTGCCCCCGCCCTTAAGAAATTGAAGCGCCGCCTGAATTTTTGGCCCCATCGAACCGGGCGGGAAATGCCCTTCTTTGGCGTACTGCTCCATCTCCGAAACGGTGACACTATCCAGCATTCTTTCATCGAGCCGGCCGAAATTTATAGCCACCTTATCGACCGAGGTGAGAATGATCAGGATTTCCGCATGAATGTCATTTCCCAGAACTGCCGAGGCGAGATCCTTATCAATAACGGCATCGAGCCCTTCGAGATTGTCTTTATCATCGATATAGACCGGAATCCCTCCCCCGCCGGCCGTGATAACGATCGTACCTTGATTGACCAGGGCCCGGATAGTTGCCGATTCGATCACCGACAGGGGTTGCGGCGACGGCACCACCCGCCGCCATCCGCGGTTGGAATCTTTCTTCACGACCCATTCGCGTTCTTTGGCATACTGTTTGGCCTCCTCCTCGCTGTAAAATTGACCGATAAATTTGGAGGGCCTCGCAATCTGCGGATCTTTGGGATCGATCATGATCTGTGTGATGATTGTCACCACCGGCCGGTTAATGCCTTCTTTCTTCAGACGATTTTGAAGCGACTGCTCGATCATATACCCCATGCCTCCTTCGGTATCGGCCACACAGACGCCGAGAGGCAGAATCGGGGCCTGACTCCGTGCTAACTCCACCCTGAGAATGGCATTGCCGACCTGCGGGCCGTTGCCGTGAGTAATGGCCAATTTATAACCGGCGCGGGCCAATTCCACAATGCCGTCGAGCGATTTACGGGTATGGGCGAACTGGTTGGCGATGGTATCTTCAACACCGGGCTGGGTGATGGCGTTGCCGCCCAACGCCACCACCGCCGTTTTGCCATTTAACTGCGACATGAATATATCAGGCTTTCCGGGACTTTCCTTTTCCTTTGCCGGGTCCGGAAAACATCCCGTTCAGGACATCGGCCAGAGTCGGCTTGCCGATTTCCTGGAGATCATAATAGACGCGCGCCGTCGGCTTTTTCAGTTTTATCACCCGTCTCAAATCTATCGGCGTCGCGGCAATGATAGTGTCGCACGGGACTTTCTCGATGGTCTTTTCCAGATCGGCCAATTGCTTGCCGAAATATCCCATCGCCGGCAGAAGGGTCCCGATCTCCGGATATTTCTTGAAAGTGTCCGAGATGGTGCCGACCGTGTACGGCCGCGGATCGATAATTTCCCCCGCGCCGTACTTCATGGCCGCCATCATTCCGGCGCCGTACTTCATCTCACCGTGCGTAGTCGTAGGACCGTCCTCGATGACCAGAACTTTCTTGCCCCGAATCATCTCCGGCTGCTCGACCATAATCGGCGACGCGGCATCGACCACCACCGCTTCCGGATTATAGTACTGGATATTGTCGCGAACCTCATTGATACCTTCCAGCGAAGCGGTGTCGATCTTGTTTATGACAATAACATCGGCCAGCAGAAGATTGACCTGCCCCGGATAATAACTTATTTCGTGTCCTGGGCGATGCGGGTCAACCACGGTGATATGAATATCGGGCTGGTAGAACGGCATATCGTTATTGCCGCCATCCCAGAGAATCACATCGGCCTCTTTTTCGGCTTCGCGAAGAATCATCTCATAATCGACCCCGGCATACACCACGATCCCTTTATCGATATGCGGTTCGTATTCTTCGCGCTCCTCGATGGTGCATTTATGTTTATCGAGGTCCTTATAATTGGCGAATCTCTGACAGGCCTGTTTGGCCAGATCGCCGTACGGCATAGGGTGACGAATCGCCACCACTTTCAGGCCGAGGTCGAGCAGAACCTGAGCGACCCGCCTCGTGGTCTGGGATTTGCCGCAACCGGTCCGGACCGCGCATACCGCCACCACCGGCTTGATCGATTTTATCATGGTCGGCTCGCCCCCTTCGACCGCGAAACGAGCCCCGGCCGTCATCACATACGCCGCCTTGTCCATTACATAATCATATGGGACGTCGGAGTACGAGAAAATGACCTCATCCACTTTATGTTTCTGAATCAGTTCCAGAAGTTCCTCTTCGGGGAAAATCGGGATCCCTTTCGGATAAAGCGGCCCCGCCAGGACTTTCGGGTAAACCCGCCCTTCGATTTCCGGAATCTGGGTCGCCGTGAAAGCGACTATTTCGACATCTTTATTATTGCGATACAGAACGTTGAAATTATGAAAGTCCCGTCCGGCCGCACCCATAATGATTACTTTTTTCTTAGCCATGTTAATCTCCAAAATACTGGTTATTCGTTATCTTCAATATTAGGTACAGGAAATTTCTGCCCCTTAGATGCACGACAACAACCAGATATAAATTATCAGGTACAAAAGCAGTATCGCGTTCAAACGACCGAATATGAATTTACATCGCAACATTACGTTCAAATTTCCCGCTACGGTTCTTTCCGTCAATTATTATCGATTTGCGCCTTCTGAATCTTCCCGGAAAAATCGATATAAATCGACTTCCATTCCGAAAAAACATCGAGCGCCGCTGAGCCGGCCTCGCGGTGACCGTTGCCGGTCTCCTTGGTGCCGCCGAACGGCAGATGCACCTCGGCCCCGATCGTCGGTGCATTGACATAGAAGATGCCGGTGTAAAGATCGCGCATCGCTACAAAGGCGCGGTTGACATCCTGCGTGTAGATGGATGATGACAGACCGTAGGGGGTATTATTGCCCAATTCGATGGCTTCTTCCAGAGAACTGCATTCCGTTATCGAGGTGACCGACCCGAAAATTTCCTCGCGGAAGATGGTCATATTGGGAGTCACATCGCCGAATATGGTCGGCATCGTGAAATATCCCTTGTTATAGGCCTCGCCAGTGAGACGTCCCCCGCCGCACAGCAGTTTGGCCCCGTCCTTATTTTTCCCGATGTCCATATATTTCAACACCGTCTGCATCTGGCTCTCGTTGACCGCCGGCCCCATATCGATCGCTTCATCCAGGCCGTTGCCGACTTTCAGCGCCTTGGCCCGGGCCACCAGTTTCTCCGTGAATTCCTTAATGACTTTCTTGTGCACGATAAGGCGCGAGGACGCCGTGCATCGCTGGCCGGTGGTCCCGAACGCTCCCCAGAGAGCGCCTTCGACCGCCAGTTCGACATTGGCATCATCCATCACCAAAATGCAGTTTTTCCCGCCCATCTCAAGATGGCAGTGACGGAAATCGGCGGCGCAGGCCTCGGAAACCTTGCGGCCGATATCGGTGGAACCGGTGAAACTGATAACACTGACATCTTTGTGCTTCATCAAGGGGTCGCCGACACTTCCCCCGGAACCGGTGACCAGATTCACCACTCCGCCCGGCAAGCCCTCTTCTTCCATTATCTTGACAAAATTGTAAACCGACAGCGGGGTATCCGTGGCTGGCTTAATCACCACCGTATTACCGCAGACCAGCGCCGGCATAATCTTCCATGACGGAATCGCCATCGGGAAATTCCAAGGCGTAATAAAACCGCAGACCCCCAGTGGCTGACGGACCGACATCATAAATTTGTTGGGGAGTTCCGAGGGTGTCGTCTGGCCGAACATCCGCCGTCCTTCGCCCGCCATATAGAAACTCATATCAATCGCTTCCTGTACATCACCTCTGGTCTCTTTAAGAACCTTGCCCATTTCACGGGTCATCTCGCGGGAGAGCCGTTCCTTATCATGGGCTATTCGCAGGGCGATACGATAAATGATTTCGGCTCGTTTCGGCGCCGGGACAAGGCGCCACTTCTTGAACGCCTCTTTGGCGGCCGAGACGGCATCGTTGACATCATCCGGGGTCGATTTCTGGAAGATCCCGATAAGGTCGTCGGTATTGGCCGGGTTGCGGTTTTCAAAGGTCTGACCGGAACGGGAGCGAACCCATTCCCCGCCGATAAAATTTTTATATTCCGTGACTTGTGCCATGATTAACTCCTGAGATTACTTAAAACAAATTATCAAACTTACTCAAAAATTTGCCATTGTGAAATTATTCACAGTACAATTTCAACAAGGCCTTTAATATATTGATTGATTTATATTTGTCAATCCCTTTCCACTCTGGAAAACGGCCGGAAATCGGCCAAAACTGCTGAAATAAAAAACCCTTCGCGAAAAATCGGACGGTCATCTGCGAAGGGCCAAATTCGACAAAATTTCGTCAATGCCCGAGAACCTAAACCTCCATTATTTCTTTTTCTTTGGCGCCCATCAAATCATCGATCAAGGCAATATAATGGTCGGTCAACTTCTGGATTTTTTCCGCCCCTTTTTTATGCTCGTCTTCGTTGATCTTTTTGTCTTTTTCGTCTTTTTTTAAATGTTCGTTGGCGTCACGGCGGATATTGCGAATGGCCACTTTACCTTCTTCGGCGACTTTCCGGCAGTGTTTGACCAGCTCTTTGCGCCGTTCTTCATTGAGCGAAGGTATGGGAAGGCGGATAATGTTCCCTTCCAGCAGGGGATTGAGGCCCAAATCGGCCTTCTGAATCGCTTTGGAGATTTCGCCGACAATGGTTTTATCCCAGGCCTGAACAATCAGCAGGCGGGCTTCGGGAGCCGATATCGATGCCACCTGATTGAGGGGCATAATCGTTCCGTGATAATCGACCCGGACACTATCCAGTAAAGAAGCGGAGGCCTTGCCGGTACGAATGGTCGAAAATTCTTTCTGAATGGACTGAAAGCTCTTTTTCATCTTTTCATCGGTTTCAAGATAAGTTTTCTCAGGCATTCGACTTCTCCTTTATCTGGAATTAGTGTCTTCTTACTTTAACTAATTAAAGTGCCAACCTCTTCTCCCATAATCACTTTTTTAAGATTTCCGGGGGCATTAAGGTTAAACACGATGACCGGAATTTTATTGTCTTTGCACATGGTTATGGCGGTCAGATCCATAACGCCGAGTTCCCGTCTGACAACATCCATATAGGTCAGTTTGGAATAGAATTCGGAATCGGGATATTTGACCGGATCGGCGGCGTAAACACCGTCGACCTTGGTCGCCTTGAGCATCACGTCGGCATGGAGTTCTTTGGCCCGAAGTGCCGCGGCGGTATCGGTCGTGAAATACGGATTCCCGGTCCCGGCCGCCAGAATGACAATACGTCCCTTTTCCATATGCCGTATCGCCCGGCGGCGGATATACGGTTCTGCAAAAGACTGGATATGAACCGCCGCCATAACCCGGGTATACTGACCGAGTTTCTCCAACTTATCCTGAAGGGCCAGAGAATTTATGACGGTAGATAGCATGCCCATATTGTCGGCCGTAACACGGTCAATGCCGGCGCGGGATGTCGCCACGCCGCGGAAAATATTGCCGCCGCCGACAACAATGCCTATCTCTAAGCCGAGATTCCTGATTTCTTTGATTTCACCGCAGATATATTCAAGGGTGTCGAGGTCAATTCCGAACGACTGTTTTCCCAGCAGGGCCTCACCGGATAATTTAAGCAGAATCCGACGGTATCGGGGAGCGGGAGATTGGCCGTCCTGACCCATATCATTCACCCAGCCGGAATCGGACGAAACGCTTAATCGATATATTTTCGCCCAGTTTGGCGATCAGGCCATTCAGGAGATCCGTTATGGTCTTCTCGCTGTCTTTGACAAAGGCCTGTTCCATCAGGCAGACTTCCGCATAATATTTATCCAATTTGCCGGTGACAATCTTATCGAGGATTTTTTCCGGCTTGCCTTCATTGATCGCCTGTTGCCGATAAATTTGGGATTCCTGTTCGATCGTATGAGAATCTATTCCCTCGCGGGTCACGGCCAGCGGGCTGGTCGCAGCGATCTGCATGGCTATATCTTTGGAAAACTGCCGAAAATCATCGGTGCGCGCCACAAAATCGGTTTCACAGTTGATCTCGACCAGAACGCCCAGTTTATCGCCGGGATGAATATAGGAAACAATGATACCTTCTTTGGTGCTCCGTCCGGCCTTGCTGGCCGCTTTGGCTATCCCCTTCTCCCGAAGATAACTGATCGCCTTTTCAAAATCACCGTCGGTCTCGGCCAGGGCCTTTTTGCAATCCATCATGCCGGCGCCGGTTTTTTCGCGTAGTTCTTTAACTTTTTGTGCTGTTATTTCCATCGGACGATGTCCTTTCTAAATATCTTCTTCGGTCTCGGATGAGATGTAGGTTGTAAGACGGCCCGAGGTTTCGGACTCGACCGTATCGGCAATCTCTTCGGCCGACACCGAATGCTGGGCCTCCAGGACGGCATCGACAAAGGTTTTGGTAATTATCCGAATCGACTTGATGGCGTCGTCATTGGCCGCGATTGGAAAATCAATAGGATCGGGATCGGCGTTGGTGTCAATCACGCCCACCACCGGGATCCCCAGTTTGGCCGCCTCGGAAACGGCGATCTTTTCCTTCTTGGCATCGACTATATAAACCAGCCCCGGCAGATAATTCATATTCTTGATACCGCCCAGGGCCTTGTCGAGTTTCTGCATTTCATGCTCAAAATGGGAAATTTCCTTCTTGGTGAATTTCGCCATTTCCCCGTCCTCTTTCATCCGCTCCATATTTTTCAACTTCTTGATAGACGCCTTTATGGTGGTGAAATTGGTCAGCATGCCGCCCAGCCACCGCTCGGTAACAAAGAACTGCCCGCACCGCAAAGCCTCTTCCTTGATTACATCCTTGGCCTGCTTCTTGGTTCCGACAAAGAGAACCGTCTGGCCGCGCGCCATAACCTCGCGGGCCTTCTGGCACGCCATCTTGATGGCATCGAGAGTCTTGTTGAGGTCAATAATATAGATTCCGTTCCGCTCCGTGAAAATGAACGGTTTCATTTTGGGGTTCCAGCGACGGGTCTGATGACCGAAGTGCACCCCGGCTTCGAGCAATTCCTTGATTTCCGGTGTTACCATTTGGGACCTTTCTATCTGGTTGAACTTCCACTCCGCCATTTTCGGCCGGGCCCGAGACGAGCGGGACCGCCGGCCACTTCGAGCGGAATGTGCTTATTTCCTGCCGAGGCAGGATGGTTATTTTTAGCGCTTGGAATACTGGAACCGGCGACGGGCTTTGGGACGGCCGAATTTCTTCCGTTCCACCGCACGCGGGTCGCGGGTCAAATATCCTTTTCTCCGCAATTGGGGACGCAGGTCGGGATCGAGTTTCGCGATCGCGCGGGCTATCGCCAGCCGAATCGCTCCGGCCTGTCCGGCCAAACCGCCGCCGTTGACATTGCAAATGATGTCAAGTTTTCCGGCCGTTTCCGTTTCTTGAATGGGCTGATTGATTATATCAACCAGCACGCCCCGTTTCAGATATTCCTGGGGAGTCTTGTCGTTAATGACAAACTTCCCGCCGCCAACCTTGATTACGGCGTGGGCCACCGCTTCTTTTCTTCTTCCGGTCGCGGCAAAAGTGGTTTCGCTCATTTATTATCTCAATCAGGATTCGGTTAATTTCAACAGTTCCGGTTTCTGCGCCTGATGCGGATGCTTTTCATCGGCATAGACATGCAGCTTCTTTATCATCTTTTTCCCCAGACGGTTCTTGGGAAGCATTCCCGACACGGCATGGGTGAAAATATCCGGCGCCTTGGTGCTCATCATGCGGGCATAAGGGGTTACCTTCAAGCCGCCGGGATAGCCTGAAAAACGATAGTACAACTTGCTCTCGCTCTTGGCCCCGCTGACATTGACATGAGCGGCATTGATGGCCACAACATAATCGCCGGTGTCCAGATGGGGGGTGAAAATCGGCTTGTTCTTGCCGCGAAGGATATCAGCCGTCATCACGGCCGCCTTACCCAATGTTACCCCCTTGAGATCAAGCAGATACCACTTCTTATTCAGTTCTTCGATTTTCGGTATAAACGTCTTCATTATGCACCCGAATTTTCCGTTAAATCAATATCCGTTTTCTAAAAGCCCAATAATATAGTCAAATCCTCTTGGCTGTCAAGTTCTTTAAGATGATATTCCGCAATTTATTTTGAGGAATTCGTGCCCCGTTAAACGCCCCGGTTCCCCTTTTTGGTTCCCTTTTTAAGGCTTAATTTAAACCTGGAATCGAATTTTCCGCCGGAGGAACAAACTCCGCAGGAAGCCAGGCGCAACCGTTTTCGGCGGGGATATTCCCGCCCGCAGGCCGGACAGACATAAATATAACGAACACCGGCTCTCAGCGACGGATGACTGCGGGCCTTGACCGATGCCCCAATCCGCCGGGCCTCGGCCTTAAAGGCCCGGTTGTGACTCGGGTTAACTATATGAAGCATTTCATGTTTGAGAGTATCTTCAATCTCCGAGGGAAATATCCGGTGATATCTGAGACCGATTTTGATTTCTCTTCTTGCCGGCGTATATGATCCGGCCATAAGCATCTTCCCGGAATATGAAATCTTGACCGGCGGCAGAATCCCGCCGAAATGGGCAACATTCAGACGATTAAAAATATTATAAAGCTCGTCTCCCGTGGGAAGAATCGCCGCCGTTGCTTCCGCAACCGGCGTCTCGTTCGGCAAAATCTTCGGGAGCGGATCAAACAGATCAAGATTAATCCCAATCGGCGACTTATTTTTCTTCCCGCGGCGCATAGAAATCTTACTTTTATTCGATATATCGAGTAGACCTAAAAATATTTCTTATACCAATCGCAAACCAGAGAAACGACCCGATCGAAATTTTCCTGTAATCTGTGACCGGCCCCGTCGATAATTTCCAGCCGTGAACCCTCCGGCAATAACGGCAGCCCCTTTTTTGAATTCTCCAGCAAAACCAACTCCTCTTCATCATCTTCCCTGTTACCTTGGATTATCAGAACCGGACATTTGACTTTTGTCAGCAATTCCCTTTGGTCGATTCGTTCGAAATAATGAAGCATCTCTTTGCCGATTTTAACTTCCCGCCGCCATTGGGAATCGCTCTCATCGGCCAAATACCCCCGGGCCTCTAAATCCCGCAACTGCTGTTCGGAGTAATAATCGCTCCATCGGTAGTACATCGGGCCGGTCAACGCGCCGGTCAGAACCATGGTCTCGATTTCGGGGCGATATGCTTTCAGGCAAATCAAAGAGCCGAGACTGTGGCCGTATAAAGCGAACCTCTTATATTTTTCGGACCTGGCGAACTCCAGCACCCCCTTTAAATCCTCGACTTCATTATCGGCCGTAATGACATCATCGTCGCTTTCGCCGCATCCGCCGAAATCAAATGCCAGGGCGTCGTATCCATTTTCATTGAGGGCGGAAGCCACACGCTCGGTTTTGCCGTGCGATAACTTGTCCGATGCAAAACCGTGAGCCATGATAACGATCTTATCCGAGCCGCCTCGAAATAGGTATCCGGCCAGATTCAAACCCTGGGAATTCCTGAATGAAACCTTCTCCATAATCTTCTAATAATGAATCATCCCTTTTTCGGCCATATAAAAACCGAGGCCGCCCGAAAATTCGGACGGCCTCAAAAATTTTGGAGCCGAGGAGAGTCGAACTCCTGACCTCTTGACTGCCAGTCAAGCGTTCTCCCAACTGAACTACGGCCCCGTTTTACAACGACTTGCTAATATATTACCTGAGCCATTGATGTCAAGGGTTTATTTCTCGCTCTCCCCTATCGCCGGAACATTCTCCTCAGAGTGCAGAACCTTGTCGAGATCGATCATAAGTCCGGCGGCGGTCGGCCGGAAATACAGGGCGTCGATATCCATCAGACGCTCCGTCACATCCCGAATCCTGGCGGCCGCTTCACCCACCTGACGGATTTTCTCTTTCATTTCAGGTGTCAATTCGGTCTCTTTGGCCAGTAGCCGCTCGACAATTCCGGTGATGGCCATTAGAGGATTATTTATCTCATGAGATAAAGTAGCGGCTGTCTTGGCCACAATTTTTAGCGAGTGCGGATCCCGAATTAAATATTCCGGCGCGGTGCGGCGAAGATGCAATCTCCGCCGGGAACGAAACTCTCTATTTTCGTTTCCTTTCGGAGAGGAGAAACTGGAATTGGTGATATTATCGATTTCGGTCTCGGCTCCGGGAGTCAGGATTTTCATAACGCCCCCGGTTATACATACATGAAAAGGGATTTTCCAATCAACCGGCTGGCTTTAACCAGAGCGTCATCGGGACCGGCAACGCCGCTTTTATAAAGAATCCTTATGATCCCCCAGCAGGCCTCGCCGCACACCGTGGGATAGCAGACCTCGCGCGATTCGGCTTCATCCGGCTCCTTCATAGACACCGGCTTGCGATTGATTGTCACTTCCACATGACGGCTCTCGGTCAGCATCAGTTCCCGATTGTCTTTGAATTCCAGGTCGGCCGATGAGCCCAGCAGCCGCAGCCGCTCGTCGGCATATTCATAAACTCCGACCTGCGACGCGCCCGCATATTCACGAATCAAACCGGCCAGATCGTTCCAGTCGAAATTGGTTTCGATATCGGATATGAAATCATAGAGTCGCCCGTTGAGATCCCCTTCCGGAGTATGAAAAAATTCCTCGCGCGACGTCGGGATCAGAATTATCTGATAGTTCGACGGATTTCCGGCCACGAAATTCAATGAGACAATACCGCGAAGCGGGTGCGCGACCTTCTGGGCGTCGATTATTTCCAGATCGACCGCCTCAAAGAAAGTCTCATAATGCCGGGCCCGGGAGAGGATTGCGTTTAGCGTATTGTATGATTCCTCGGTCAGGAAACCTTTGACGGAGTGGCCGAAAAGGCACTCTTTGGGTGATAACAGAAGATCTTCGGCTAAATCATCGAGATAAACAAAGCGGCCCTTCAGATCGATTTTGAAAACAGCGCATCGGGTCAGTTTTCCGTCGATGGCCTTCCGTTCGTATCCGGCGCTGATCATGGCTCTATCATTTCTTAAAAACTTTTATCTTCTTCAATTCCCGGTCAGTTTGTATGACCAAAAAATAAACGCCCGGAGCAACTTCCTTACCCTCGTCATTAACCCCGCGCCAAACCACCGTCCCTCGTGTACTATTATAGTTATCGGAGAAATTCTCCCAAACTTTCCCCCCGTCGGCCGCATGAATCGATATTTTTTTCAATTCACCGCTTTTTCCGAGGAAAATGACGACAGAATCGGAAAATGGATTAGGCCCGGCGACTATGCCGCTTTCGCCGGTTACGGTCAAAGGCACAATCAGAGTGTCGGCGGCCGGCCCGACTGTCGCCACGAATGTAAGCGAAGTCGCCCCCAGATTGGCGCTCGAAACATGGAATGTAAAAAGCCCGGCCCCGTTGCCGCTATCAGTCAAAGAGGCCCCCACAGGCGGATCGACAAGCGTCAGAATGGGTATCGAATCTATTATCTTACTTACAGTTACATGAATATTCACCGAATCCCCGACCGCCAACCGAAGAGGCGCTATCGGGTCAAGATGAAACAAATCCGCCGCCTTAAAAGTGTTAAATAGCCCCCAGCCATAAAGATTATCAGGATTCTCATACCGGTCGGCGGAGCTCTTCATTGCCGTATCCAATTCCGCCGGGCCCCAACCGGGATGAACCTCCAGAAGCAACCCGGCCGCCCCGGCCGCTAAAGGTGTCGAGAGCGAGGTCCCGCTGGCATAAGTATACCCGCCGGTATAATGGGCGGAAACCACCCCCGAGCCCATCGCCACGATATCCGGCTTGATCCGCCCGTCGTAAGTCGGTCCCGCTGATGAAAAAGCCAGGATATTGCCGAGATAGTCAACCGCCCCTACCGCCATCACATGAAACCCGTCGGCCGGCGGCGTGACATAATAAAAGCAGTTGGCGGGCGAATTGCACCGTTCGTTCCCGGCGGCGTTGAAGACGGCGATACCCCGGGTCGCGGCGATATCGGCGGCGATCGTTATCGGCGCCGTCTGACCGTTAATATCTTCATAAGTGTACCAATCGTTATAACCGAGCGACGACGAAATTATATCGGCCCCGATGGAATCGGCCCACTCCGAGGCCGCCACCCAGTTGAATTCCTCGGCGACTATCTCCGTGTCCCTTATTTCGGTTTTCGCCAGAATATAGTCGGCGCCGTACGACGGCCCGATCAGGGTCCCCGAGGTAAATCCCCCGCAGGCCGAAAGAACCAGAGTCCCGTGATCCAGTTGGTCAACATTGGGGGTCGAATCGGTCACCGTGCTGTCACCGTTGATGAAATCATAGGTGGCCAACACATGTGGGCGAAGCGTATCAAAAACCGGATGGTCGAGTTTAAAGCCGGTATCAAAGAAAGCGATCAAAACCCCTTTGCCGCTGTATCCGAATTTCTGAAGAACCGGAACCTTAATCTGATTGACCTGCGTGAGAGATACCCCGTAGAGCGAATCCGGAATCGGCACCCCCGACGGTTTGAGGACTGTAGTCGGTTCCGGCTGACGGACAAAACGGCCCACCGGTTTCAATTCCGCAACAAACGGTTTGTCTGCAATCGCATTAAGAACGGACGATTCGGCCTCTATCGAAGCCGCATTGAGCCACCGCGAGGCGGTCAATACTTTCGCTCCGAGAGAACGAAGCGAATCGAGATACGGCTCAAAGACCGGGATATCATAAAAATCGAGTCCGGGAGATACGCTTCTATCGCTCCTCCGTTGAATCGCTTTGGGCGCAAAACGATTCTGTATTCCGGCAAGGGCGGTCTTATAGCCGGTTTCATCAAATATCCCCTTATCCGTGAAAAAGACCCAGGCCTTGATCGGCTGATCGACGGGAGTATTATTTATGACCTCCCGGAAACGGTCCGAAATCTTGATCGCTTTGGCCGGGACTTGAAGCGGGATCTGGCCGGCGAAGGTTAATGAGGCGGTCAGGGTGATAATGATGGCGAACAGATATTTCCGCACGGCTATTCCTTTCCGGTTTTGTTTTTGTCGTAATGCCGCAATCTAACTCATCTTTTCCCGCACGGTCAAGGAGATAATTGCCCGGTGTCGCCGCGAAATGATGACTATCTCTATTTACGGCCGGTATCCGCCCCGGTTGCCCCACCTCCCCGTGCGGAGGCGATTTTTGAAAAATCTTTGATTGACATTTATGGTTCAGGAATATACTATTTGGTGGTCAAAATCAGATTTCAATGCCCCCGTGGTGTAATGGATAACGCATCGGCCTCCGGAGCCGGTAATCCTGGTTCGATTCCAGGCGGGGGTATTTAAGTGGTGATCAAAATGATGTGAGGCTGAAAAACATAATTATTGAGATTTAATATGGAATTCTTTCAACAAATTTTGCTTAAAATATTTCAATCAACATGGAGCATCGTCAAAAAGCAATGGATTGGTTTCATAGCGGGCTTACTTGTGGGAGCTATAATATTTACTTTGTTTTTTTATCCATCAATTTTAAAGTTTAAAAATCTCGGACGCAATCTAGGCAATTTTGAAGTACCCAAGGGCAAAACAGTACAAATCTCAAGCAATGAACTGGCCGTAACTTTTAATAGTTCAAATTACTATATGAAAGATAATGATTCATTATTATGTTATCCGTCGTTCAATATTTGGGTTGTCGGTACCAGTTGGGATACTTACAACAATTTTAATACTGGCCGTCGTATGCTTCTTCAAAGCAAATTTCATGAATTTGTGATTGAACTGAATAGTATTAATATTGATGGTAAGGATACAATTGCAGAATTTTCAATATATAGGGAGAGAATCGCAGAGTCCGGACATTAACCGTATTGAAGCAAATTTATGCAATATTTACCCATATTCAAATTGATAGGCATGGGACTGTTAATAAGGATTTAAATATGACCACCGATGATTTGAATATTCCCCAAGATACATTGGATGAGCTTTATAGATTTGTGATACTAAGATATCAGCAAGAATCTGAACGGCCGATTAATCTAAATTCTAAGGTATCCGTATATTTTGCAGCAACTGCATTAATATTTGGGGGTTTAGCGCCAATATATGTGAGATTCCCAATAGGCGCTTCAATACTACATATCACTATTTATTTGCTTTTATTTATTGCTATGATATTGCTATGCATAATTTTATGGCATTTTAAAGATTTTTTTCACGGTTATAATTATGCTTATCCACCTGAAATTGAAAAAATTGAATCGTACATAAAGATCTTAATTGAGTATTTCTGCAAATATTCTGAAAATTATTCAAAAATAGGTAGTGCAAATTTGGTAATTAGCAAAGCATACAAAATATACATGATTGGCACCTTGTCAGATTGTATTAATAGCGATTTTAAAGCCAATAATGCTAAATCGGCGGCATTGGTTATTATAGGAAGGGCAATTTCATATTTATTCATAATTGTGCTGGCGTCATTGCTGATATTTTTTTTAATTAAATAAAAGGAAAGGGTCATATGTCTGAAGATAATAATAAGAATCCTCAAAGTAGCAACAACACCCCCCCTGATATACCTCCCATACCAACGGGACCCGGAGTACAAAATGTGACCGAAGGAAAGAAATTACCAAAGAGCGGCAAAATAGAAAAGGATAAGGATGTAAATAAGGCTACTTAATAGGCGATTTCGCTTAAAAGCGACGATTGCATATTGGCAACTCCGCTTTTTCAGCGCGGTCAGGAACCCTCTCCTGACGGCGCGTAAAACGCACGACTTTGACCATGCATGAGCGAATATTTGACGGGAGGGACCATTTCATGAAACAGCGGGCAAAATCCAACTCAATTTATGCTTCTTTATTCATTTCTTTGATAATCTCACTGATATTTGCGACAAGTATCTATGCCTTTGACGGGCAAAGAAAAGGGATTAACTTGGGGCTTGGAATGGGAGCGACACCGGTTTCAAATATTAAATATTTCGGCGATGGGAAATTTGCCTTCGCTGTGGATTTTTTTATTGGATATTCAATTGATAATCAGAACACGTTTTTATGGTCGGCCAAAGGATCGTTTTACTACGATTCGAAATATGATCGGGTAATCGGGCACGAAGTTGACGGTCTTAATTGGTATCATTATTTCCGGCCCCGAAGCCGATCGCTTTACAGTATAATCGGGTTTGGCATTTCCACCTACTGGTCCCAGTGCTGGACCAGTGATCATGGCGTGGGATTGGTTGCCGGCGCCGGATATGAATTTGCCCGGCATCTGGGTATCAGTGTTTATGGCCTGCTGGGGAATCCTGACAATGCCGATGAGCGTTTCAGCAGTTTGAATATTACCGTATCGGGAATGGTGTATTGAATTTGCATATTCGCCAATAGCCACTTCCGCACGCTAACGGACCTCTCCCCATTCCTGATAAAAGCTTCGTCTTGCGCCGTCACGATTCTGCCTTGGGCTGCAGGAATGCCCGCGCCCCGCGCCGTCAGGAATCTCTCCTTGCGCCAAAGGAAAGCCCCCATCCCGCGCCGTCAGGAGTCTCTCCTGACGGAACAATTCAGCGCGGTCAGGAACCCTTTCCTGACCGCTTTGCATAATTCAAGCATCCGGTACACTTTTCATACCAATTTGGTGTGATCTGGTCCAATGGCGGGGTATGTACAGAGCGGATTATATTTATGATAAGTACTATATCCATAATTTCAGCCATTTTATCTGCCGCCGGAAAGTTCATTTCCCGATCTTCCCATCTACTCATCCGGCGATTATCAAACGCACCTCTGTATCCAAAATCCGCTTTATTTTCAACTTCGAACCCAAAAGATCTTGTCCCTATCCATCGGCGCAACCGCAACAGGACAAATATCTTACCCCCTCCCCGACCGCTTTCCGAGCCGATCAAAAAAATTTGGCAAAACAAAGCCACCGCGCCCTAATCCGCTGACAGATATCCGCTTGCGCCGAATTTTTGCGGCTTCGTTTAACCCGCCCCTTGCGGCGCAATCACTTACCGGCGCTTATCTTATCCCGCCATCCCGATTCATGCAATTTAGCCACCCTATTTTTGTTGCCCCCAAAAATCCCAATCCTTATTTTTCCGACAATCGCATTTCATTGGAGGATACTATGAAAAGGACTTTCATATTCTCTCTTTTGTCCTTAGTCTGGATTGCCTCAACCATCTTTGCTTCCGAACATCGACCGGTACTGGTGCTTTACGCTTTCCCCGCCGAGGGAAAACTTCTCCAGCAGGAAATGACTACCGTCAAATCCGAGAAAATTCTTGGCCGGACCATCTTCGAGGGCATTCTCTCCGGGCAGGAAATAGTTCTCGCCGAATCGGGGGTCGGGATGACCAACGCCGCCATGACCACCCAGCGCCTGATTGACCTCTGCCGCCCTTCGGCAGTACTGTTCACCGGTATCGCGGGCGGGATCGACAGCACCGTGCATATCGGCGATATCGTGGTCTGCCGCAAATGGGCCACGCATGATTACGGCTACTACGGCGCGGAGGGGTTTAAAATTTCGGGCATCGGGGCCTATTACCCCAAAGCCGACAGCGAGGCGGAGATGGACTATTTCCCGGTCGATAGCGCTCTGTTCGAAAAAGCCCTCGCCGTCAATCGCGACAGTCTGAAATTTGACAGTATCGGCAACCATCTCCCCCACCTTAAAATCGGCGGGGTTGGGGTGAGCGGAAACTCTTTTATCGACAATGTCGTCAAACGACAGTGGCTGTCATCGAATTTTGCAGCCGAAGTCGTCGATATGGAATCGGCCTCAGTGGCGCAGGTCTGCACGGTCAATGATATTCCGTTTATCATTTTCCGCTCGGCCTCCGACCTGGCGGGCGGTTCCGGCTCAGCAACGGCACAGTCGGAGATGGGGCAATTTTTCAAAAATGCCGCCGCCAATTCCGCGGAGGTGGTGAAAATGTTTCTGGCAAAATGGTAATTACGGGAACATGACGGAGAGAATCAGATTTATATGGATAAAACAGGAGGTTTGATATGGCCCTTATAAGCGACAAAGACCGCAAGGCGATTCAGGATCGGCTGAAAGAACTGGTCCATCCCGTAAAGATCATCAATTTCACCCAGGAGCTGGAATGTCAGTACTGCCGTGAAACCAGAATGCTTCTGGAAGAACTGACCGCCCTTTCGGATAAGATTTCGCTTCTGGTTTATAATTTTATCACCGATAAAACGGTGGCTGAACAATATAAAATCGACAAAATCCCGGCGACCATTGTCATGGGAGAAAAAGACTATGGTATCCGTTATTATGGTATCCCGGCCGGGTACGAGTTTGCATCGCTCCTCGATGATATCATTATGGTTTCCAAACGCGATTCGGGACTGTCGGAGAAGACCCGCGAGAAGCTGAAAACGGTCAAGGAATCGCTTCACTTCCAGGTTTTTGTAACACCGACCTGACCGTACTGTCCGGCCGCGGTGCGGCTGGCTCATGCTTTCGCCATGGAAAACGATAATATCACCTCGGATATGGTCGAGGCCACCGAGTTTCCTCATCTGGCGAATAAATATCAGGTTTACGGTGTCCCGAAGACGGTCGTTAACGAGAAGATTCATATCGAGGGCGCCGTTCCCGAGCCGAAATTTGTCGAGGAAGCCTTAAAGGCTCTGGCAAAATAAGACAATTTATTCTCGAAAACTGGGGTCGGCTTATCCGGCCGGCCCCAAAATATAAATTGAAGGAGCGGTCATGGAAGAAAAACTGCTGAAGGTCACGATGGAGCGGATTAAGGATTTCGAATTCAATATTAAATTCGAGCCGCATATGGCGGAACTCCTGATGGATGAGCCGTCGCCTTTGGGTGCCGACAAAGGACCGAATGCCTCGCGAGTGCTCTCTGCCGCCATTGGCAATTGCCTGACCGCTTCGCTCCTCTTCTGCCTTCAAAAAGCCCGGATCGAGGTCGGGAATGTCAAAACGGAAGTGACCACCGCCCTTCATCGCACCGATAAGGGCCGGCTCCGGATCGGCAATAGCGAAGTCGCCATCAGAATGGATATCGGCACCGAAGCGCCCAATCGGATGGGCCAGTGTATCCGCCTGTTCGAGGATTTCTGCGTAGTGACTCAAAGTGTCCGCAAGGGGATTCCGGTTGCGGTCAAAGTGCAAAATCAGGATGGAGTTGAGTTATATAATTCCGAAGCGGCCGAATCCTGAAATTCGGCGCCCATACAATCTCTTATTTATAGCGGACTTTGAAAATAAGGATAGCAAAGGCGATTATCAGAGTGACGGTATTGGCTAGAATTATCGGCAGAGAATTTATAAGAAGACCATAAACAAGCCAGAGCCCGATCCCGATGCAGAAAATAATAAACATGGCCAGCGAGATATCATGAGTGGATCGGCTTCTCCAGACTTTGACCAGTTGCGGCACAAATGCTGTCGTGGTCAGTATGCCGGCCATATAACCCAGAAACAGGGCGATATTACTTTTCAAAATGTTCTCCATGCCTTAGTCATTTAAAATAACCATAAATTCAGGCAGTGATATTATATCAAGATTTGAATATTTCTGAAATATAGAAACAAAAAAGGCGGCCCGAAAGCCGCCTTCTATTCGCGGGGAAATTCTTCTCACCAGGTGTAGGTATACGGGGGCGTGGTGTTCAGACGCAGCCCAACTGTATCGGCGCCATCAACGACGACCTGGACCTGATAGATTATAAACGTCTCCCCGTTGTTCCATCCGCCGGTAATTGATGTTTTCGGATTGTACATGATCCAGTTTCCGGTGGGGCGCCACGACCAGGTCCCGTTCGGGGTATTAATCGTGGTCACCGGATCATTAACACCTTTGTAATTAGACGGGACATTGGAGAGATCGTCGAAGGGATTATGAACCGCAATGGTCTGGCCATTGACGAACTGCTTGGCGGTATAGTTGGAGAGGGCCGTTTCCAGATTGGCAAGCATATTATTCACCGCCGCCTTCTCCGCTTCTTTTGTAACCGAGAATAATTTGGGGATGGCGATGGCCGCGAGTATCCCCAGAACGACAATGATAACGACCAGCTCGATCAGAGTAAACCCCCTCTGCCTTCCGGTGCTTCTGAATGACATATATAGATCCTTTCAAAAAATTACAAATTTCGATGCAATATCCGATGACCGAAAAATTGTCCTTATCATTCAATAATTTCGGAATATGGCGGGAATTCTTTATTCTTCGAAGAGACGAAGCAGAAAATCGTGGTTTATCACGTCTCTCCGCCATTGTTATGGCTGTTCAAAATCTGAACAGCTCCTTTATTGACTAAAATGGGCGGAAATGTTTATATTGCCGATCGGGAGATATTTGAAACATCAGTCGAGAGGGAGAACTAATTATGAATATAGCCGAAGGATTGCAAAAAGGGATCAAGGCCGAGCTGGAGGGTAACAGCTTTTATACTATGGCCGCCAATAGCACGTCGGATCCCAAAGGAAAAGAGGTCTTCCATACACTAGCCGCCGAAGAACTCGACCATATGAGATTTCTTAAGGGGCAGCTTGATTCCATAATCAAGACCGGGCGGCCCGACCCCGATTTGAAATTGGGGAACCGATCGGAACTGACAGGAGGGTTTCCCATATTCTCCGAAAGTATTAAAGCTCGCATCAAAGGGGCCCATATCGAAATGAGTGCCCTGGCTATCGGCATTCAGCTCGAACTTGATGCCATGAATTTTTATAAATCTCAGGCGAAAGAAATCTCTGACCCGGAAATCAAAAAATTCTATGACATGTTGGCGGAATGGGAAGCGGGTCACTACCATGCCCTTTTGAGCCAACAGGATTCGCTGAAGGAAGACTACTGGGCCGACGCCGGATTCGCCCCCTTTTAATAGCCTTCATGGCTTTATTTAGTATTCTGACCACGAAACAAACATGGGCATGTGGCGTAGTATTTATTATCCACCTTTTATATCCACTCAGTATCGCCGTGATGGGAATTAGAATTATTTCTGAAAAGGAAAGATTATGAAAAGGTTGGCAATGCTGGTAATCCTCGCCGGCCTGCTGCTCGAAGCAGGAGGAAGCCACGGGGCTGTTTATCCCGATTCGGCCCGGATGGAAATGCTTTTCGATGATTATTTCAAAGGCTTCATCTCGCTAAATCCCGAAGAGGCCGCCGCGCTGGGTTTTCCCAAAGAATGGGGCTACGAATTTAACCGGGGCGCTCTTGATGATATTTCCGATCGCGGGATAGAGGCCAATTTCGCTATGGCAAGAGACTTCCGCAAAAGACTTTCTGAAATCGATTCGAATAAAATTACTCCCGCTCAGAAAATCGACGCCGATCTCCTGGCCTGGTTTCTGGATCTCCAGATGCAAGGGGGAAAATATCTTTATCAGCGATATTATATTGATCACTTGAGCGGGGTGCAGGCCCAGGTCATTAATGTTCTGACGACCTACCATACAATAAGTGACATGCAGGATGCCCGGGATTACCTGTCGCGGATGGAAGCGATACCGGCGCGGGTCGAACAGACGATGAGACTGATCGATCTTCAGGACAAAAAGGGCATTCGCCCGCCGATTTATATAATCGACCGCGTCTTGAAGGACGTCGAGGATTTTGTCAGCGCCTCGCTCGCACAAGATGTTTTGACACTTGATTTCAAAAACAAAGTGGAATCTGTCCGGGCGATTGATCAGACAAACCGAGAGCATATGATTCAGATCGCGGCGGTCACCGTCCGAGATAAGGTATATCCTTCTTTCAATGCCTTCATAAGTCAACTCAAAGATATTTCGACGCGGGCGGATTCAATCTGCGGGGCCTGGAAACTTCCCGACGGCGACAATTACTATCAATACTCACTGAAATCATTTACCAGTTTGTCGGCGCCTCCGGAGGAAATTTTCCAGTTGGGCCAAAAGGAAGTGGAGTCCCTTCAGAAAGAAGCCCGGGTACTCCTGGACTCCCTCGGGATTGGCGGAGATAAGACTTTTGGAGCATTGATGCAGGATTACTGGGCCTATTGGCGCAGACCGGAAATGCAGGACATATTTTTTTATACCGACAGCACCCACAAGCGAGAGATGATTCTTCGGGACTATCGGGCTATTCTCGACAACGTCTATTCACTCCTTCCCCGGGCATTCAGTTATATCTCCAAGACGAAAGCGGCAGTCGAACCGGTGCCGTCGTACAGAGAGGCTGGTGGAACAACCTATTACGAGCCGGCGTCACTGGATGGCAAACGGCCGGGGACATTTTATATAAATATGGGATATACTCTGGCCAAGCCTAATATGAGAACGCTTACATATCATGAGACGGTCCCGGGGCATCATTTTCAAATTGCCACCCAGCAGGAATTGACATCGCGGCGCCTTTTCAAGAACCTCTATTTCATTTCCGGTTTTGGTGAGGGGTGGGCGATGTATGTGGAAAGACTCGCGTCCGAGCTGGGATGGCTACCCGATATTTACTCCCGTCTGGCGGAAATCAATTCGCAGTTATTTCGGGCCGTACGGGTGGTTCTCGATACCGGCATTCATTATAAAAAATGGACCAGAGAACAGGCCCTGCAATATATGACAGATAACCTTGGCTGGGGCTCCGAAAATGAAATCGACCGGTATATAGTCTGGCCCGGGCAGGCCTGCTCCTATACGGTGGGCAGGGTCAAAATCATGGCTCTTCGGGAAAAGGCCCAAACGGCGCTTGGCGACAAATTCAACCTTCCCGATTTTCACATGGTGATTTTGAAAAATGGCAGTATCCCGCTCGACATGCTGGAAGATCGGGTGGATGAATATATTAAAAGCAAGAGTTAATCAGTAACAGCTGACAATTTTTAAGGGCCCTTTAGCCGCGGCTAAAGGGCCTTTGAATTTCTGTAATTTCATGGTCGGTTTAGCCCGGCAGCCTGCCGCTGATGGCAAATTTCAGAATTGAGAATATGACACCGCCCAATATCCCTCCGATATTTCCCAGCATATGAAGCCCGATGGCGGGAATGAGACTTCCCGTCCGCGCCCGTTGATGCGCCGCCAACAGACCAAGAGAGAAGGTGAAAAGAAGCGTTATTATCATGGTGGCGATGTCGACTCCTGAAAACAGAAGGGAGAAATGCATACAGGCAAAGAATAGAGCGCTGATGAGCGCCGGGAGAGTTGTCCGAAAGAAAATCAAATTGAGTGATATATGGGACAAAGGCTCCAGATGGCCCTGCAGGAAGCCGCGCGTAAATATCTCTTCGATTGTGCTTGAAAATATTACGACCAATAATAAAATTTGAGGCATGGTCAGTTGCCTGATAATGGGATTTCCGGCGGCCCCCATTATTAACAAAGCGATACTGGCCGCCGCCCCGATAACCAAGGCAAAAAGACCGGGCCAAAACCAATGAGATAATTTCGAGACGGAAATAGTTCCCGGTAATGGGCGACGGAAACCGTATTCGGCAAACTTCCCTCTGCCCAGAAATAATATTGCGATAAGCGACAGGCCGACTTCCAAGGCCTGGGTTGTCAGGATACGGCTCACGGGGCCTTCGATAATCAATTTGGGCAAAATGATGGCAAGGGCAAATACTATCAGGGATACTCCCAGGGCTGTAATCAAGCGGTTCACGTTTTGCTTATTCATAGCGGCTATCATCCATTTTTATTATTGGGTTCGAAGTGCTGCTGTCATCAAATTTGAAATTGAATTTTACAGCCTGAAAAATAGTTTACTTGGTAATCGAGGTCAAGGAGAAAAACCATGAGCCGGGGAGGTTCTAACGGGATCGAGGAAGCAGATATCACCGGCATCGGGCGTGGCGGCGACTCGAAAATCAGTCAGAGCCTGAATCGCAGTCCGGCGGTTAGAGGGAAAAATTGCGTTGTTTTCCCATTATTTAGGAATGAATAGCCAAACCCGAATTTCACAAAGGGCAACAGATGTTTAGAAAGACTGAAATCGAGTCCCAAATTCAGCGCTAAGAGCACACCGTCACCATCGATGCCAGTCCAATTATAAATATCCGAATAATTCCACGTGATCTGGGTCTTGCCGCTATGCTTAAAATAACCCACTTGGCCAGCAAGGAATGGAGCCGCTGTCCGGTCAACGGCATTTGCATACATTCTGGCGCCAAATAGGACGGCAACGGTGCGAGCATGATCGCCATCGCGATTAAGGATGACGGGATTCAGATACTGGGTGTCCCCCTGACCTTCCGGGCCGGGCTTGGCTGACGCGACCCGAGATAATAAAATAATAGGGACGGGATAACTATCGGCATCAAAAGCGTATCGCCCATATTCGACGGAAAACGTCAAGTACCAGTATCGACTTACCTTCTGCCCCAATTCTACATTGAAATATTGTCCGGTGTGCCAATAATTGGCAAATTCGGTCGGATTGGCTGGCAGTGACATGCCGCCACCCAAACTTATCTCAAAAGGATCAAGTTCCGCTGAGGCCGCAATTGGTATAAAAAGTACGATTACAGAAATTATGACCCAACGCATAGGACTCCCCCCTCCTTAAAATTATATTAATAATTTTTCTTTACTGATAGGCTCAATCTTCCTCTATTTGCCTTAATATATTGACGAATTGGCCGTGCACAATTGAAAAGGAATTCGTCTGAAAGTGAGATAATTCTTGCCTGCTTGGGCGAAAGGGGAAGGGGGATGGGACAATTGCCCCGGCCTGAATATCAGAGAAAACCGCCCCCTTATCGCCCCCATGAAGAAGCCGGCCTCGAACGCTTTTTGCGGGATATGGATCTTCGCCGCGCTGCAATTCACTTCGGGGGAGATGGTATTGTCACATCTTTTAATAATCGAACTCGTTGATTTTCTCCTGTTACAATTGCTTTATAATATCATGGACGGTGGTCACAAATGCAAATCCAAACGCAAGGTTCAATAAACTGGCCAAATGCATTTCCTCATTTATGCTCCCGGTTGCATCGACTGGAAAGAAAACCCGATAATCCCGGTAATAAGCGTCGCGGGCAGTCGATTCACAGCACATGTTAGTCATTATACCGGCAATGACGAGATCCTCGACCTTGAGACATCTCAGAATGGTTTCCAAATCGGTGTTATAGAATGCCGAATAGCGATGTTTGAGAATTATTTTTTCACCGGGGAGCGGTGCTATTCCGTCGGGTATCTCACTCTCCGGGGATCCTTCCAAACAAGCTCCTTCCCACCACCATTTCATGATTCCGGCATCGATAAAGTCCGGATGATGGACATGTTTTGTAAATATCACCGGCCGTTTCGCCGACCTGAATCGCTCGATTAGAACTCTTATTGAGGGCAATACCGCCGGTCCCCCCGGCGTATATGTCGGCGAGTCAGGATCCAGGAAGAATTTTTGCATATCCACCACAAGCAGAGCCGCTCTGCTCCGATTTAGAGTCATTTTATGAGTATTAAATGGCGCCACCTGGGACAGCCAGGCGGCGGACTTCTGCGCAATATTGGCCGGCGTGACATAAGGTTCAATCATTTGCATTCTCCTGATGATTTACATTTCTGTCATTGCCAAGTTATGTCCAAGTTAAAGGCTTCCAAAACAAAATATTAAAAGTGATCCTTGCCGCTCGACAATCACGCCTTCATCATTTTGCCTTGTACCGATCCGCCGAGTCAAAAATGTCGATTACATTGATATGGGTCGGAAATTTGGCCGAATGGACGGCGCCTTCGGGGATAAAATAACAGTCCCCCTTGCGGTATGTGCGGGTTTCGCCGGAAATAGTTAGTTCCATCTCCCCGACAAGCATTATCCCCATCTGGGCGCAGTGCGAATGCGGCGGGACCACTGCCCCGGCTTGGATATCGAAAAAGACCGCCTGTCTGTCCTTGCCCTGAAGGAGCCAACCGCGAATCCCTTTGAGGGGGATATCGATTTCGGGCATGTTGCGGATCAGTTCGGGATAAATGGTATTTTCCCATTCTTTGACAAAGGAATTCATATTGTCCTCCTGAGGATTAGGATAAATATGAATTGCCGGAGGAGAATTGTCAAGATTGATAAATCGAAGGAGAAACGTCCGATTCGATTCCGAGGATTCTTCTCACCACTGCCTGCATTTCGGCAATCTTAAAAGGCAGCGTCATAAAGGCATCGATACCGATTACGGCCAGAGAATTGGCAAGATCTTTTCCGATATAACCCGTGACAACAATAATTTTCGCTCTCGGGTAATTTAATTTTATGAGGGCGGACAATGGCGGTAATTCGCCAGGCGGGAAATCGGAGTTTGTAAGGATGATAAGATCGAAATTTTCCTTCCTCAGAGCGTTCAGGACTGCATCCTTTTTGAGGGCCGGCTCTATGGTTATCACATCGATACCTATATCATCGAGGACATCGGTAAAGTAATCATTTAAAATTTTTTCGGCCGCAACAAGGACTTGCATATATTTGTTATCGGCTAAATTAGAAGAGACAGAAGTGCGACATAAGGCCACAAATTTGCGACCAAAAAGAAAGGGGATTGAACTATCGCCAATCCCCTGACTTAAAGCCGCCTCGACCCTTACAGGTCAGCGGCTGTCTAATTGCTTAGAAGCGACGATTTCCGCCGCCGCCGCCGCGATTGCCGCCGCCGCCAAAGCCGCGTCCGCCGCCGAAGCCGCCACGGCTACCGCCGCGACCGCCGCCGCCTTCCGTGCGGGGGCGAGCTTCATTAACATTCAAGGTCCGGCCGTTAAGGTCCTGGCCGTTCAGTCCGGAAATGGCCGCCTGGGCCTCTTCCTTGGAATCCATCTCGACAAAACCAAAACCTCTCGGTTCGCCTGAGAACTTATCCTTGATGATGTTGACGTTCGAAACCTGGCCGAAACTTTCAAAAGCTTTGCGCAGATCTTCTTCGCCTGTCGCACTGGACAGATTGCCTACGTAGATATTCATTCTACACTCCAAATGTGTTCGTCTTGTTGACGATCCTTTTCTCAAGGTTTAATCGTGACATAAGACAAACTTTTGTTTGCGCCCTATTGCGCCTTGTCTCCAGATTAAGTTTTTTTACAAGAGATTGTTTTTAAAGATCCAAACCTTGAGAAAAATTAATGAAGGAGATCCTTTATCATGTTACAATATATCGACATAAAATATAATGTCAACACCTTATACTAACGTTGGGCGATAATTGTTTGTTCAAAATATCGCTCCGATATTGCTAAATTCGTCCAACCTCATCTCCCGCAACTGATTAATAAAGCGTGGTCAGAGGCTCGGGAATAAGGTCAAGGTGGTTTGGCAAAGGGGTGCCAATTCCGAGTGGTGACAATCATCATTAAGCACCTGAAGGGATTCAATGGTTTGCCCGGGCAATTATTGATTTTTTGATTGACAGAATGGACAATCATCATATAATTATTTAGGCAAGCAAATCGGGTATTCGCTCAGCGATTTCCGATATCTACAAGGGAGGATTCTATTATGTTAAGGGCAATCAGATCAATTTTTTGCAGTTTTGCCGCAATAATCGCGATCTATTCTTCTGCTCATAGTGGCCCTATAGTTTTTCGCGCCGACATCAGCGGCCCGGCGGTTTACTCTTCGGGGGAAAAAATGATCAATCCGGGGATGGATTTTTATATCCATGTCTACGCTGACCATCAGGGGACAGAAGCGCGAGTAGGACTGGCAATGCCATTTTCTATTACAGGGCTTAGCCCATCAATAGTCGTTCATTGGGGCGATACTTCCAATATAATTCAACCGCTTTTTGAGTCCTTTTGGAATGTTTACTCAATGTCCTATGTCGAAAGCTGGGATAGTGTACTTCCCAATTTATTCGCTTTCACGGGCGCTGGCACAGTCGGCTGGCCGACCGGCCTGGGAGAAATAGAATTGCTCCGTTTTCCCCTCTGGGTCTCATGCGGCTATGGCGGCGGTGATTATTCAATTTGTATAGAAAAAGGATATCCGGTCGATTACAGTTTTGATTGGTGGTTCGAAGAACCGGACCCGGGCTTCCAGAAGGTCTGCTGGAGAATTTTGGACGATGCCTGTAGCAGGCCCGAATTTACCAATTGCCCGGATACTATTCGAGGACAAATTGGCGGTACATTGGAATATCAATTCACTGCCATTAGCTGGAACCAGGCGCGGGGCGCATCCGCCCAGAATCCGACGGATATCTATTTTATGCACTTGAAGGGACCCGGGGTTGTCGATACTTTTTCCGGTTATTGGTCGTATTACCCCTCAAACCTTTATGATGCCTGGACCCTTGATACGCTCCGGCTCTATGTATCAGATCCCTATTGCGGGGGGCCGGATCGCTGCTGGTCTCATAATATTTGTTCTGCGGTTATTGCTATTGCCGGCAAATGCGGTGACGCCGATGATAATGGATCGGTAAATATTCTCGATATATCCAAACTCATAAATTGCCTGTATAAACACGAGCTTTGTACCAATCCGTGGCAGGGCCGCGACGCAAATAAAGATGGGAGTGTAAATATTTTGGATATTTCATATTTGATCAATTACCTTTACAAGAGTGGCCCGGAACCTGATTGTCCTAGTTGGCCATGAATTGCTTCGAGCACGCGAGCGAAGATTAATCATTTGATGTAAGGGACAAAATACTGAACAAAAAAAGCCCTCTTTTACAAGAGGGCTTTTTTAATTTACTCCCGGCGGCTTTCTACTCTCCCACACGGTCTCCCGAGTAGTACCATCGACGCCAGAGGGCTTAACTGCTGTGTTCGGAATGGGAACAGGTGTTTCCCCTCCGCCATAACCACCGGAAAATTTTTTCGGCATATTGTAAGCCAAGTATTTTCGCGAGCATCTTTCAACAGGTGGCACAGAAATATCTTTGGACCTCTGTTAAAGGAAATTTATCGATCAAGTCGCACGGCTTATTAGTATTACTAGACTCAACACCTTGCAGTGCTTACATCAGTAACCTATCAACCTGGTCATCTTCCAGGAGCCTTTAGACCGGTTACCCGGTGGGATACCTAATCTTGGGGTGGGCTTGGCGCTTATATGCTTTCAGCGCTTATCCCTTCCCGACGCAGCTACCCTGCCATGCCGCGGGCGCGACAACAGGTGCACTGGCGGTCGGTCCAACCTGGTCCTCTCGTACTAAGGTCAGCTCCCCTCAAGTATCCTTCGCCCGTATCAGATAGGGACCGAACTGTCTCACGACGTTCTAAACCCAGCTCACGTACCGCTTTAATTGGCGAACAGCCAAACCCTTGGGACCTGCTCCAGCCCCAGGATGCGATGAGCCGACATCGAGGTGCCAAACCGCGCCGTCGATGTGAACTCTTGGGCGCGATAAGCCTGTTATCCCCAGAGTACCTTTTATCCGTTGAGCGACGGCATTTCCATGCACAACCGCCGGATCACTAAAGCCTGCTTTCGCATCTGCTCGACTAGTTTGTCTCACAGTTAAGCTCCCTTGTGCTTTTACACTCTACAGCCGATTACCACCCGGCCTGAGGGAACCTTTGCACACCTCCGTTACGCTTTTGGAGGTAACCGCCCCAGTTAAACTACCCACCTGGCACTGTTTCTTGACCTGTTTCAAGGCCTAAGGTTAGACATCCGATAAAACAAGGGTGGTATTTCAACGGTGGCTCCATCGACCCTAGCGGGCCAACTTCAACGCCTCCCACCTATCCTACACATGTCTGACCAAATGCCAATGCCAGGATATAGTAAAGGTTCACGGGGTCTTTCCGTCCCGATACGGGTAAGCGGCATCTTCACCGCTGCTACAGTTTCGCCGAGTCCCATGTTGAGACAGCGCCGCAATTGTTATACCATTCGTGCAGGTCGGAATTTACCCGACAAGGAATTTCGCTACCTTAGGACCGTTATAGTTACGGCCGCCGTTTACTGGGGCTTCGATTCAAAGCTTCACCACAATTAAGCAGTTGACCTCTCCTCTTAACCTTCCAGCACCGGGCAGGTATCAGTCCCTATACATCGTCTTTTTAGACTTAGCAGAGACATGGGTTTTTAGTAAACAGTCATCACGGCCTCTTTTTTGAAGCCCCGTTCAGCTCGGCGGGCGAACCGCTTCACTTACTGAGGACACCCCTTATCCCGAAGTTACGGGGTCATTTTGCCTAGTTCCTTAACATGGGTTAGCTCGCGCACCTTAGGATATTCTCCTCACCTACCTGTGGCGGTTTGCGGTACGGTCGGCAAAGCAACTATCATAGAGGCTTTTCTTGGCAGCCTGATTAAGGTCAGTTTGTGGACCGAAGTCCTCCCTATCACCTCTCGATGTTAGGAACGCGGATTTACCTGCGCTCCCCATCTACGGGCTTGGATCCCGAAGACCAGCTCGGGACTGACCGTCACTTCTGCGTCACCCCTTAGATTAAAACGCGACTTCGCCGGTACAGGAATATTTAACCTGTTTTCCATCGCCTACGCCTTTCGACCTCGGCTTAGGGACCGACTAACCCTGGGCGGACGAACCTTCCCCAGGAAACCTTAGGTTTACGGTGGGCAGGATTCTCGCCTGCCTTATCGCTACTCGTTCTGACATAATCTCTTCTGTGCAGTCCAGCCAATCTTACGATCAACCTTCAACCCGCACACAATGCTCCCCTACCACTCCGTCCGGACGAATCCGGACGAAATCCGCAGCTTCGGTGCCGTGCATAGTCCCGTACATTTTTGGCGCAAGACCACTAGACTAGTGAGCAGTTACGCACTCTTTAAATGATGGCTGCTTCTAAGCCAACATCCTAGCTGTTTAAGTAATCTCACTTCCTTAAGCACTTAGCACGACTTGGGGACCTTAGCTGGCGGTCTGGGTTGTTTCCCTTTTGGCAATGAAGCTTATCCCCCACTGCCTGACTCCCGAGAAACAAGTGACGGCATTCGGAGTTTGATTGGGGTCGGTAGCCTTGTGGGGCCCCTAGCCCATTCAGTGCTCTACCTCCGCCACTCTATTACTCGAGGCTAGCCCTAAAGCTATTTCGAGGAGAACCAGCTATTTCCAGGTTTGATTAGCCTTTCACCCCCATGCACAGCTCATCACCTAACTTTTCAACGTTAGTGCGTTCGGACCTCCATTTCGTTTTACCGAAATTTCATCCTGGCCATGCATAGATCACCTGGCTTCGGGTCTGCTCCCGGCCACTAAATCGCCCGTTTCAGACTCGCTTTCGCTACGGATGCGCCAGTGTTTGGCTTATCCTTGCGACCGAGAAGCAACTCGTCAGATCATTATTCAATAGGCACGCCGTCAGTCCGGCGCCTCCGAAGAGACACCTTTCCTCCGACCGCTTGTAGGCATACGGTTTCAGGTACTATTTCACTCCCCTCCCGGGGTGCTTTTCACCTTTCCCTCACGGTACTTGTCCACTATCGGTCACGGGTTAGTATTTAGCCTTACCAGATGGTCCTGGCGGATTCACACGGAACTCCACGTACTCCGTGATACTTGGGAAACCGGACAAGGGAAGCTGTCAGCCTTTCGCCTACGGGGCTATCACCCGGTATCGCTAATCGTTCCAGATTATTCAGCTAAACAGACAGTTTGTAACTTCCCGGCCCGACTGCAGTCGAACCAATTCCAGTTCCCACGACACCGACGGCGCAACGTCTGCAGACTTTGACGCGCCGAGCGGTTTAGGCTCTTCCCCGTTCGCTCGCCGCTACTAGGAGAATCGTTTTTACTTTCTCTTCCTGAAGGTACTGAGATGTTTCAGTTCCCTTCGTATGCTTCCTCCCGCCTATGGATTCAGCGGGTGATACCCGTCTATTAAAACGGGGGGTTATCCCATTCGGAAATCTCCGCCTCAAAGGTTGTTTGCACCTAGACGGAGCTTATCGCAGCTTACCACGTCCTTCATCGCCTACCCGTGCCAAGGCATCCACCGAATGCCCTTAGTAACTTGATCGAAACCTAAAAAGAATTTCCAAAGATGGTTTCTGTGCAACCTGTTGGAAGATGCTCGTAGCCAATCCAGATGGATTGACTCACTCGCTTACAATATGAAGTTGTCAAAGAACAAACTATAAAATCTTACATTCAAGTATTGGAGATGACCGGGTTCGAACCGGCGACCTATGGCTTGCAAAGCCATCGCTCTCCCAACTGAGCTACATCCCCGAAATCAATCTGGGCCTAAGTGGAGTTGAACCACTGACCTCGCGCTTATCAGGCGCGCGCTCTAACCAACTGAGCTATAGGCCCGAGGTTAATCTCCGCCGGAGCCAGAGATTCTATAATTTTGATAGCGAACACCGGCAAAAAGCGAATTCCGCCAATAGTGCGTCGACCTAGCACCGGTTACCTTGATAAAAAGGCCCCGGCACTAATCTCCTTAGAAAGGAGGTGATCCAGCCGCAGCTTCCGCTACGGCTACCTTGTTACGACTTAGCCCCAGTCATCGGTTTCACCTTAGGCGCCGCCCTCCTTGCGGTTAGGCAAGCGACTTCGGGTGCTCCCAACTTCCGTGGCTTGACGGGCGGTGTGTACAAGGCCCGGGAACGTATTCACCGCGACCTGCTGATTCGCGATTACTAGCGATTCCACCTTCATGAAGTCGAGTTGCAGACTTCAATCTGAACTGAGATCGGTTTTACGGATTAGCTCCACCTCACGGTCTTGCAACCTTCTGTTCCGACCATTGTAGTACGTGTGTAGCCCTGGGTGTAAGGGCCATGAGGACTTGACATCATCCCCACCTTCCTCCAGCTTATCACCGGCAGTCTCCTTAGAGTTCCCAGCATTACCTGATGGCAACTAAGGACGAGGGTTGCGCTCGTTGCGGGACTTAACCCAACACCTCACGGCACGAGCTGACGACAGCCATGCAGCACCTGTTCACCGGTCCCCGAAGGGAAAGCGACCTTTCAGCCGCTGTCCGGTGTATGTCAAACCCAGGTAAGGTTCCTCGCGTACCATCGAATTAAACCACATGCTCCACCGCTTGTGCGGGCCCCCGTCAATTCTTTTGAGTTTCAACCTTGCGATCGTACTCCCCAGGCGGGGCACTTAATGCGTTAGCTGCGGCACTGAGGGGGTCGAGACCCTCAACACCTAGTGCCCATCGTTTACGGCCAGGACTACCAGGGTATCTAATCCTGTTTGCTCCCCTGGCTTTCGCGCCTCAGCGTCAGTATCGGTCCAGAAAGCCGCCTTCGCCACCGGTGTTCTTCCAGATATCTACGCATGTCACCGCTACACCTGGAATTCCGCTTTCCTCTCCCGTACTCAAGATTAACAGTATCAGATGCAGGCCCCGGGTTAAGCCCGAGGTTTTCACATCCGACTTGAAAATCCGCCTGCACGCCCTTTACGCCCAGTAAATCCGAACAACGCTCGTTCCCCCCGTATTACCGCGGCTGCTGGCACGGAGTTGGCCGGAACTTCCTCTGCGGGTACCGTCAGGACCGGAGCAGTTACTCTCCGATCGGTTCGTCCCCACTGACAGGGTTTTACACTCCAAGGAGCTTCATCACCCACGCGGCGTTGCTGCGTCAGACTTTCGTCCATTGCGCAATATTCCCTACTGCTGCCTCCCGTAGGAGTCTGGGCCGTATCTCAGTCCCAGTGTGGCCGATCACCCTCTCAGGCCGGCTATCCATCGTAGCCTTGGTGGGCCGTTACCCCGCCAACAAGCTAATGGAACGCGGGCTCATCCCCAAGAGACAGGTTGCCCCGTCTTTGATCTTTCAAAGATGCCTTCAAAAGATGTTATCCGGTATTAGACCCCCTTTCGAGGGATTATCCCAGACTTGAGGGCAGATTGCCCACGTGTTACTCACCCGTTCGCCGCTTTACTCGCACCCTTGCGGGTACTTTCTCGCTCGACTTGCATGTATTAAGCACGCCGCCAGCGTTCGTTCTGAGCCAGGATCAAACTCTCCGTAATATTCATAATTATTTCTAATCATGTCTATTAACGAAGGTTGTTCCTTCACGAAACACTTCGTCATTCGAATTATCGATCTCAAAATTGTGTCTGAAAAGACACAAAGAGACCCGCACTACCGACAAGAATCAATATTCTTGCTCGGTGTTCACTATTCTGTTTTCAAAGAGCTGTTGAATTTCTGCGACAAAAAAACTGCCACAAAATTCAGGCAGGAAAGGATAATAATACCCTTTCGCTACCTTGTCAAGAGAAAATTTATAAATTCCTAAAATTATTTATTTATAATCTCGCAATATCTTAACAATCCCCCATCGATATGGTTCCCCGCCTGATACTACTTATTTGACGGCCCATCTTCACTTCGGCATCCCACAACAATACTTTAACTTAGCCACCGGTGGTCCATTATTAAAGCGCCGGAGCTCGCACCCGAAGCGGCGATATTGATTACCGTTTAGAGGCCCTCACTAATCCGGAAACTACAAATTTATCGAGATCCCGGCCGGGAAACCACTCCCGGATGAAGGCCCGGCTGGATTCTTCAAGATTTATTTCAATTTTCGCAAAGCCGGTTTTTTCGAGAATGGCGCGCAAGTTATCGACTACCAGCGCT
This sequence comes from Candidatus Zixiibacteriota bacterium, assembly GCA_900498245.1. NCBI lineage: Bacteria > Pseudomonadati > Candidatus Zixiibacteriota > Candidatus Zixiibacteriota bacterium. The sequence goes on along the minus strand of LS998015.1, from coordinate 1,536,667 downwards.
CCGGCAACACAACCGGAATAAGCGTCGATGTCATTACGAATATCTTCGGGGATTACATGTGTCGCGACAATATCAGAAATGGCTATGCGGCCTCCATGTTTGAGAACGCGGAACATCTCAGAATAGACGCGCTCTTTGTCCGGCGATAGATTTATAACGCAGTTGGAAATTACCAGATCGACAAAATTATCCGCGACCGGAAGGTTTTCGATTTCCCCAAGACGGAATTCAACATTTTTGTATCCTCCCGCGGCAGCATTTTGACGCGCCCGGGCAAGCATATCGGGAGTCATATCGACCCCGATTACTCTGCCGGTTTCGCCTGTTTTCTGAGCCGCCAGAAAACAATCAATGCCACCGCCGCTTCCCAAATCAAGAATTATCTCTCCCGGGCGGATCAGGGCCAAGGCCAATGGATTGCCGCATCCAAGCCCAAGATTAGCGCCTTCGGGCAGCGAAGCCAATTCCTCTTTCCTGTATCCAAGACTATTCGAAATATCGCCTATGGATTGGAGGCCATTGCCGCAACAGGACGATTTGGAGCCGGAACAACAACCTCCGGATCGGGCAATTTCACCGTAATGATCGCGGACGGCGGATCGAAGTTTTTCCTTATCTTTCTCCGACATATCTATTCTCCTCTCCCGAAACTTTACGAAGTTTCAGCCGTTCTGTCAACCATTCCAGATCAAAAAGAAATTTCGCCACGCCCCTTCAACTGATCATTTCTTCGGGAACGCTTGACCGTTTATACTGTTTTTCTATATTGATTCGTATAATCGGGGAAATGAATTTTATGTGCAGTCGTGGTTTCAAGAGACTCTTCAGAATCAATTTGGGACGAACCAATTTCCCAGAGACCTGGGCGCTGCAGAAACGCCTGGTCAACCTCAGATATCGCAGTTTAATACCGGACTGCCTGATTTTCACCGAACATAACCCGGTAATTACTATGGGGCGGGGAACGTCCAGGAAGAATTTGCTGGTCGCTCTGGAGACATTGACGACCAAAGGGATCGAGCTTTTTGAAATCGAGCGGGGCGGGGATATAACATTTCATGGTCCGGGGCAGACGGTTGTTTACCCAATACTGGATTTAACCGCCCGGGGACGGGACCTCCATCAATATCTCCGTGATTTGGAAAAACTCATGATAATCACCCTGCAGGACTTGGGCCTCAAAGCGGAAATCAAGCCGGGACTCACAGGAGTTTGGGTCAACAACCACAAGTTGGCGGCGATTGGGGTGGCCGTTTCAAAATGGGTTAGCTATCATGGGCTGGCCCTGAATATCTCAACCGATCTGAATTATTTTAATTATATCAATCCGTGCGGAATAACTGAATATCCGGTCGGCACTCTCGAGCAGATGGCTGGAAGGAAAATCGAGGCCGACATCGTAAATGATCTGATAGCAAAAAATTTCGCCGAACTCTTCTATTATGAAATGGAAGCGGTGGAAAATCTTGAGAGGCAAATTCTCGAAATCAAAATTTCTTAGGAAGAATTCATGAATATCACTCATCCCAAAATCGAGGCATATATCTCCGGGATCATCCCCCCGCGCGACAAGATTCAACAGGAAATGGAGAGGTATGCCCGGAAAATTTCTTTCCCGATTATAGGTCCGGCGGTGGGACGGTTCCTCAGGCAACTGGCCCTGGTATCGGGCGCCGAACGGATTCTAGAATTAGGGTCCGGTTTCGGTTATTCCGCCTATTGGTTTGCCGGGGGGATGAGGCCCCGCGGAAAAATAATCTGCACGGATTTATCAGAAGATAACAGGGCCAGAGCAATCGGCTTTTTTAAGCGCGGCGGATATGGTCGAATGCTTGAATATTATGTCGGTGACGCCCTGGAAACAGCCCGGGGATTAAGGGGCCGATTCGACATAATTTTGAACGACATTGACAAGGCCGATTACCCGAGCGCTCTTGAATTGGGGATATCAAAACTCCGCAGAGGGGGGATTTTTATCACCGATAATGTGCTTTGGTCAGGAGAGATACTTAAAAAGAGAAAAAGTGCGGAGTCCGAGGCGATACTGGAATTTAATCACAGACTCTTTTCGTCAAAAGGCATATTTTCGTCAATAATTCCCATCAGAGACGGTCTTTCTCTGGCCGTCAAGACTGATTAGGCCCGCGTCCTTCATCGTATATCGCAAATACTCATTTTTTTAAACAACCCATCCCCTATACCGTCAAATAATTGAGGGCATTATGGGCGGTCTTAAGAATATAACGGCGGGGTGGTTACTGCTACTTTTGATCGCAGCGCTTGTTGCGGTTGAGGGATGCGGAAAGAAAATCTCAAGCCCGGATCAGCCTATTTCCCCTCCGCCTGCGATCGCCGATTTACAGGTTATTGATACGACAGCATATTCCGTGACACTATGCTGGACAGCCCCTTCGCCCGAAGATGCTAAATCAATTGCCAAATATGACATCCGTTATCTTAAAACAAACCTGAACGAAAATAACTGGGAATATTCCGTAGAAATCTCGGGGGAACCGTTTCCCAAAGCCGCCGGAGCTGCGGAAACGTGTCTCGTGGCTCGCCTTCCGGCGGCGGCGGAATTGAATTTCGGTATTAAAAGTCAGAATGAGAGGGGAATTTGGTCGCCGCTCTCTAATATAGCGACGGCAAAAACCAGAGGTAATCCAACCCCAAAGTACCCTGATGCCATCGGCGATTTAAGCATAGCCGAGGTGACAGCCCACACGGCAACTTTGACATGGACGGCGCCGAGAGCCGAAGACAGCGGTCGGGTCACTGCCTATGATCTCCGCTATATGGGACGGATGATCATGGAAGAGGATATCGATTGGGACAGAGCCATCGTCGCTTCCCCCCTGCCGATTCCCGGCCCGCCCGGGAACCGAGAACGAGTAGTGGTGATGGGCCTTAAACCTTCAATGAGATATTATTTTGTCCTCAAGTCCTGCGGTGACTCGGCTAACGAATGGTCGGGATTCTCCAACCAGCCATCTATCAGAACCCATGAGGACAGCGGCACGGTGGCCCTTATCAGCCGGTATGAGACTCCGGGGTACGCCCTTCACTCGGCATTATATAAGAATTATTGTTTCATTGCCGATCACATCGGCGGCGTGAAAATAATTGATATCAGTAATCCATATTCACCGAATTCCGTATGTACGATTGCCACCGCCGAACCGGCCAGAAAAGTTCGGTTCCATGACAACACGGCATATATCATTACTTACAAAACGGGAATATCAAAATTACTCTTATACGATATTTCAAACCCGGCGGACCCGGTATTTATTGAACAATATGCCCAGGAGGCCCCTATTCAGGACGTCTATACTTTGCCGTGGAACACATATACGGTAGACAACGCCGGAAATTTCACTCTATTCGATATTTCCAGCGATACACTTCTTCCCTATGCGCAATATGTTATGCCGGATTTTCCGATGGGTATGACATCTATATTCGGCTTTCTCCTAATCGCCGACTACTCCGCGGGAATTGTTGTCGTGAACGCCTCCGAGTTATGGTATCAATGCAACCCGATAATATATCCGACCGCCGGCCGGGCCCGATCACTGCTTATTTATGGAAGCACTCTCTACGTTTCCGAAGATGAAAAGGGGATCGAATTGATGCATATCACCGATGAAGCGGTCCTTTCACAAGTAAGTCTTATTGATACCCCCGGGCAGGCCCTTGATGCCACGGCCAATGAGAATTATGCATTCGTGGCCGACGGAGCCGGGGGCGGTCTTCAGGTAATAAATGTCAAGAATAAGGATGACCCTTATATTGTCGCAGGCTATGCCACCCCCGATATCGCACAGAGCGTGGCATATGACGGTACTTTTATTTATGTCGCCGCAGGAAATGGCGGACTGATGATATTCAATTTCACCCCCTGAGCAATATTGCCTAATCTCTTATGAAATGCGGGATAACGAAAGGGATTTCAAAGGAGAATTCGATCAGACCGCCGAAACTGTCGTCATCATACCATGGAGTCTGATAGATTAATTTTTTAACGCCGTTCTTTTCAATTGTATAGGCATTGGTTCGGCGCGCGGCAATTAGATCTTTCAATTTTTCTATCGACTCGTCAGAGTGGCAGTCAAAGAGATTCTTCCCAATCAAATCGGCGCCGCCATCCGCCGCAAAGGTGGCGACGGCCTTCTTATTCATATAAATAATAATGCCGGTTGTGTCACATATGGTAACAGCGGCATTAATTTCCTCGAAGGGGGCAGTATTCATAAAGGTCTAGAATAGAGTGTCAGTTTTAACCGCTTATGCGGTTCCTTTGATCATAAACATCGTTTCTTGCGCTTTCCTCTGGTTATATTCAAAGGCCAGATTCTTATAATTTACAACATCAATAATTGTCCCGATCAGGCAGATTCCACCGGTGAACAGATACAATAGACCCATACCGATCTGCTCCAGGAAGAAACGATGTACCCCGGCGATAGCCACGAAGCCGAGAAGAGCCATTATTAGAATAGTCTGCGGATCCTTGCGCCGGGTGCGATAGATCGTAGCAAAGCGGCGCGCCGTTTCGTCATCGGCGTTTTTCAGCAGCCCCGCGACAAAAACCATTTCGTCGCCCTGCAATTCCGGCATTAACATATAGAGGTCAGCCATGAATGCCTCCCAATCTGGTTTTATGCAATTCAATTAATTTTAGAGTCAATATCATTATTCTGTAAAGCAGAATTGGAAGAGCGATTAGGCCCAAAGGATGACAAAGGAAAGATTGGGTGATATCGCCCCGATAAAGGTAAGCCAGGGATCGTCCCAATCCACACCCGGGGCAAAATTCAAAACCCAAATGCTTGAAAATGCAATATGAAAAATGAGGAGTCGATGGGTCTATAAATGCCGGGATCACCAGTGCTATCGACCAAAATAATATTTCAAGTCGGTACGGGGCCGCAAAAAATGTGAGGGCTTTCTTCATAATAGGTTCCGCCTTACCATACTTTACGAAAATAGCATAAACAAGTTGCAGGGTCAAGAAGAAGCATCGATGCAATTTATCTGGCAGGGAAAATGATAAAAGGGGACGTCTTCGAAACGCCCCCGGTATTCCAACGTCAATTTATGATATGAATGGCTCGTTTGTTGACATTCAAACCGGCTTCCATTAGCGCTTCCGAGAGAGTCGGATGAATGGCCATAATATGTCCCAAATCCTCGGCGGTACCATCAAATTCCATCATGGCCGTCCCGGCATAGATAATATCTCCGGAATGAGGGCCAAAAATATGGATGCCAAGTATTTCATCGGTTTCGGCATCGGCAATTACTTTGGCGAATCCCTCGGTGGCCAGAGTGGCGATACCCTTCCCCACGGCCCGGTAGGGGAATTTGCCAACCTTGATTTTCCGCCCCGAATTCTGCGCCTCCTTTTCCGTTAATCCGATTCCGGCGATCTCGGGATCGGTGAATACGGCATAAGGAACCGCTTTCCAGTCGGCGCCATCGCCGGATCCGGCAATCGCTTCCACCGCCGCGATTCCCTCATGCGATGCCTTATGGGCCAGGAGCAGGCCGCCCGCGACATCGCCAATAGCAAAAATATTGGCTATATTAGTCCGCAATCTTTTGTCGACCATGACAAACCCTTTGGCATCCGTCTTTACTCCGGCTTTTTCAAGGTTGAGCCCGGCCGTGTTCGGTTTCATTCCGGCCGCGACCAGAACCATGTCGAAGTTGAAAGTCTTCTTTCCCTGGGGCGTTTCGACATCGACGTCAATTTTGTCGGCGTTCTTTCTTGACGAAACGACTTTGGACGAAGTGAAGATGGCCATCCCCTGTTTTTTCAGTTCCCGTTCGGAGGCTTTGGAGATATCCGAATCAAGGGTCGGCAGAACGGCATCAAGCAATTCGATAATCGTCACTTTGGAGCCAAGGGTATTATAGACAGTCGCCATTTCCACCCCAATCGGGCCCGCTCCAATCACGCCCATGGTACCGGGAACGGTCGGAATATTTATCGCTTCGCGGGCGCCGATGACCGTCCTGCCGTCGTACTTTATCATCGGCAGATCAATCGGATTGGTGCCGGTGGCAATAATAAAGAATTCGGATTCAATTCTCGACTTGGTGCTGTCCTTTATAATTTCGATTTCATTTGCGGAGACGAAAGAGGCGGTTCCTTCATAGACTTTCACCCCGGCTTTATCCAGAAGAATTTTTACACCGCCGGTCAGGCGCTTGACGGTTTCATCCTTGTGTTTCCGTAAAGCATCAAGATCGATTCCGACATTATCGGCCTTGAGTCCGATTTTCGCCGAAGCCTCGACGGTTCGCTTCAATTCCGAAACGTATAGCAAAGCCTTTGATGGAATACAGCCCCAGTTCAGGCAAACCCCGCCGATATATTCTTTTTCAACTATAGCGGTCTTTATTCCCAGTTGCGCGGCCCTGATAGCGGCCACATAGCCGCCCGGTCCGGCGCCGATAACAACCAATTTATACTTATCAGCCATTTGCAATCCCCTATCAAGGCAGAATCTATATCCAGATTTCTGCCGCTAAAAGACATTTATAATCAGATGACCCCCAAAAGCCAGGAATCAGGATCCTCAAGGTATTCAATCATTCTTCTTAAAAACTGCACTGCATAGCCGCCATCAATAACGCGATGGTCAAATGAAAGTCCAAAATTAAGAATCGGTCGGACAACAATCTGCCCGTCACGCACAACCGGCTTGTCGACAATTTTGTGGACGCCCAAAATGGCCACCTGCGGCGCGGCAATTATCGGCGTTGAGCCAAGGGCACCATAGATGCCGGCGTTGGTAATCGAGAAGGTCCCGCCGCTGATTTCATCCATAGACAGTTTGTCGGCATTGGCTTTGTCGGCCAGTTCTTTCATTTCCCGGGCAATCTGCAAAATCGACTTCTGCTCGCAGTGCTTGACAACCGGCACAATGAGAGAGTTATTCCGCGCCACCGCCATCCCGATATTGAAATACTTTTTAATATGCATTTCATCTTTCTCAAAAGTCGCATTCAGCCACGGGAATTCCTTGGCCGCGAAAATTATCGCCTTGACCATAAATGGCAGGTAGGTAATCCTGACGCCGTGCGTCTTTTCGATCTTGTCCACATATGTCTTGCGCCACTCAATAACACGGGTCATATCGCACTCGTCGAAGGTGGTCACATGAGGAATGCTAAAGGCCGATTTGACCATATGTTCGGCAATCACTTTCCGGACGCCGGTCACCGGAATGATTTCTTCATGCTCCGCATCGGGGAAGACAAAATCCGGTTTTTTCTTATCGACTTGATGACGGCTGTTAATATACTTAATAATATCTTCTTTGCTGACGCGACTATCGCGGCCGCTTCCTTTAACCAGCCGCAGATCAATGAAATGCTCGCGGGCCAGACGGCGGACAATCGGCGATGATTTCACGGCCTTGATACCGGCCTCAATCGAATCTTTGTCGGCATGAATCCCCATCTGCTCATGATGGGCCACGGTACCGACAAATTCCTCCGGCGGGGCCTTCACATCCTGCTCCGGGGGAATAACTTCTTTGCCGCTGTCGGGCAGGGTCTGGAAAGCTTTGGAGACCGTCGCCGTTCCCTCTATTTCCATTATAGCGATCTCAGCGCCGATCTGAACGACCGTATCAATCGGCACAAGGTGTTTTTTCATCACACCGTCGTGCGGTGAGGGGATTTCGACATTGATCTTGTCGGTCATGATTTCGACGATCGGATCATCGATCTTGATCTTGTCCCCTTCCTTTTTGAGCCACTTCACAATCGTGCCTTCAACAACCGATTCTCCCAGAGGCGGTACAACAACTTTATATTCCATTTATCCTCCCTAGTACTCCATAACTTTCTTGACAGCCTTAACTATTTTGTCCGCGTTCGGCAGGAAGAAGTGCTCCAGCGGCGGAGCGAACGGAAGCATCGGGACATCCAGACCGCAGACACGGGTCACCGGGGCATCGAGATAGTCGAACAGGTCCTCCGTGATAGAAGCCGATACCTCGGCCATAACGCCGCCGGTCTTGGTATTTTCCTGCACCAGGACAACCCGCGAGGTTTTTTTAACCGATTCATAAATGGTCTCACGATCCCACGGAAGAAGGGTACGCATATCGATGACTTCGGCCGAGATTCCCTCATTTTCGAGCGCCTTGGCGGCATCGAGAGAGCGGTGCGCCATTAATCCGTACGAAACCAGAGTCAGATCCTTTCCTTCGCGACGAATGGCGGCCTTTCCTATAGGAACGGTGAAGTCGTCTTCGGGCAACTCCTCCTTGACAGAACGATAAAGCCGTTTATGCTCAAAGTAAATGACCGGATCCTCGCCGCGAACGGCCGATTTCAAAAGACCTTTGGCGTCATAGGGGGTCGAAGGAAAGACCACCACGAGCCCGGGCTGAGAAAAAAACCACTGCTCGTTTATCTGGGAATGATATAATCCGCCGCCGACATCACCGCCGCAGCAAACGCGGACGGTCATGGGGCAGGTCCACTGTCCGCCGGTCCGGTAACGGATTTTGGCCGCCTGCTGGATTATCTGGTCCATGGACGGGGTAATAAAATCGGCGAACTGAATTTCCGGGATCGGGCGCATACCCACCATGGCCGCCCCAACACTGCCGCCGACAATATAGGCTTCCGAGATCGGAGAGTCGATCACACGATCGACACCGAAGCGCTCCTGCAACCCCTTGGTGGCTTTAAAAACGCCGCCATACAAACCGATATCTTCGCCAATCAGAAAGACCCGTTCATCGCGGGCCATCTCTTCGGCCATCGCTTCGGTTATTGCCTCTATGTAAGTTGTCGTTTTCATCTATTCTCCTGAATTATTTTCATAAAACTTTTCCGCATCATGCTACTTATTAATTGAAGATATGGACGATTCTATAATTCCTCTCTTCTGACCGGAAATCGTTCGGAATAAACGTCGAGATAGGCTTCCTCCGGTTCGGAATATTTGGATGCCTCGGCAAATTTGATGGCGTCTTCAATTTCCGATTCGATCTGCTCGACCATAGCATCCCGCTTTTCATTGGTGAGAAGTCCCAGGTCGACCATCAATTGCTCCGCTCTCACAACCGGATCCTTTTTCTTCCAAGCCTCCAGTTCTTCCGGTCGGCGATAATTGGCGGGGTCGATTTCTGAATGGCCGTACCATCGATATGTCAGACACTCGATCAGAGTGGGACCCTGTCCGGCCCGCGCCCGCGCAATAGCTTCCGAGGCGGTCTTATAGACTTCGACAATGTCATTGCCGTCGATGGTCACGCCGGGGAATCCGTAGGCCTTGGCGCGATCGGCGAACCGTTCGATACCGGCCTGCATTGTCGAAGGGACCGATTCCGCCCACATATTATTTTGGCAGATATAGACAATAGGGAGTTTGTGAACACCGGCATAATTCAAGGCCTCGTGCCAGCCGCCTCGGGAAGTAGCGCCCTCACCGAAGAAAGCCACGGCCACATTGTCTTTCTTTTGAAGTTTGAAAGCCATGGCGCAACCGGTCGCCACAACGGTTTGCCCCGCCACCGTCGATGCCGGATGAATTACCCCTTTCAGTCGCGAACCATAATGACAGGGATGAGATTTGCCTTTATCTGGCGATGTCGAGCGGGCGAATACCTGTGCAATAATCTCATTAAAAGAAAGCCCTTTGGTGACCGCGGCGCCAATTTCGCGATGTGAAGGTCCGATAATATCTTCATCGCGGAGCCCATAGGTCGGGCCGACCGTGGTGGCTTCTTGCCCCACGGCCGAGAAGTACGTCCCCGCGAACCGTCCCTGTCGAAATAGTTTTCTTAATCTCTCATCCAGCAGCCGGACTCTCAAGAGATTCGTATATAAACCTATAAGAGTCTCTGCCGGGAGTCCAATCTGCTTAAGCGACGGTTTATTAATTGTTTGATTTGCAGCCATTTATCCTCCAAATATAAAGTTATACTCGAAAAAATGGGATAATAGATTCCAAATCCATGCCAAATCTGCCTTAACTTCGGTATCTGTCAAGTCTCCCTAATTACGATATCAATACCTTTTTTGATAACTGGTTTGACGGCTTTATGTTTCATAAAATGATATTAATATTTTGCCTAAATTTTTCTAAACTTCGCTGGAAAAAGGCCAGGCCGGAAGATTGCAGCGGCGCGGCTTGTCTTCACGGATGCCAAGCGCATAATCGGCCTGCATCAATTTGTGAATTTCCCTTGTCCCCTCATAAATGGAAGCCCCCTTGGAATTGCGATAGAATCGTTCCACCGGGTATTCATCCGAGAAACCGTAGGCGCCGTGAATCTGAACGGCATCCGCTGAAGCTTTTTCTGCCTCCCAGCAGGCGATCCACTTGGCCATTGATGTCTCTCTTGTCGCTCGGCGCCCCAAATTCCTCAGCCATCCCGCCTTCATCCACAGGAGACGCGAAAATTCATATCCGGCCGCCATATTGGCGATCATCTCTTTGACCAGTTGATGTTCCCCAATTGGCTGCTCGAAAGTCTTCCGTGTCTGAGAATATTGAACCGAGGCATCAATACAGGCCTTGATCAAGCCGGTCGAACCTCCTGCGACCGTATATCTGCCCTGTTCCAGACAGAACATAGCAATTCCAAAGCCCTCCCCTTCGCTCCCGACCCGGTTTTCCTCGGGAACCTCGACATCCTGCATCGATATCCACCCGGTGTTACCGGCCCGCACCCCGAGTTTGCCATGAATCGTGCCGGTGGTCACACCCGGATAGACCCGCTCCACGATGAAACAGGAAATCCCGCTATGGTCGCGTTTCCGTTTTTTTTCAGAGTCGGTCCAGGCGAAAATCAAGAAATTGTCGGCAAAATCGGCCAAACTAATCCACATTTTTTCGCCGTTGAGGATATATTTGTCACCTTTCTTTGCAGCCGTGGTCTGTATCCCAACCGCGTCCGAACCGGCATTAGGCTCGGTAAGTCCGAAAGTGGCGATTTTTTCTCCCTTGGCCTGGGGTATCAGGTATTTTTCTTTCTGAAAAGAATTTCCCCAAGACAATAATGTAAGCGAATTCAGCCCGATATGAACCGAAAGAATCACGCGGGCCGAAGTATCGATATATTCCAATTCTTCACAGGCTAGTCCGAGAGATATATAATCCATCCCGGCTCCGCCGTACTTTTCCGGCAAACATAGCCCCAATATATTTAATTCCGCCATCCGGCGCAGAATGCCCGGATCAAATTTCTGCTCCCGATCATGTTCTTTTATGGTCGGGGCGATATTTTTCCGTGCAAAATCACGAACCAGCGACTGGACCGCCAGATGATCTTCATTAAGTTCAAAGTCCATAAAACTCCCCGGAGGATAAAAGCCGCGTCTTTGCCGCCATCATAACTATTTTTTTCAATCCTTTCAACAGAAAAATGGCCGGATGGTTTCGGGGAAAATCGGCTACCGGAGGAATAGCAGGACAAAAATGGCCGCCGAAAGAGTTCCCAGGAGATTCACAATGTCATTATTAATGAATCTAACGCCTCCCTTCAAAACAGTTGGACGATTGCAGTGAATATCCTTTTCCGTGGCCTTACCGCACACCGGGCATCGAAATCTGGCCTGAATAGAAGCCCCCACTATCGAATCGATTATCGAGCCGGCAAAACCGGCAATGATAGATGCGATAATTGGACCTGTAAGAGAATCGTCCGGTGACCGGTTCCATCCTATAAAGGGGACGGAACCAAAAGCGACAAGAATGGCCCCGGCTGTGGCGGCCAATGTTCCTATGAGAGTAATTCCGCCGGACATCCCGGGGTCAATCTTTCGGAACGAAATTATCGAAACCGGATTCGAGGCGGCCATGGTGCCGATTTCGGTCGCCCAGGTATCGGCGGCAGCTTCGCATATGGATGCGAGAAAACAGAAAAACCAGAAGGTGTTTCCGGTGACGGCATGTAAAACCACGCAGATTGCGCCAATTCCGCCATTGGCGAACACTTGCATGATGTCGCGCCTTTTTCCTTTGTCCGCCAGCATCAGTGCTCGGATTTTTCGCCGCGGCGTTATATGACTCAAAAGCGACGATGTAACAAAAAAGATAATTAAAGGAACGGCGGCGGCCATTCCTCCCAGCGCAAAGACAATTGTTCCCACAATCGCCGTGCCCACCCCTCCCCCAGCGGTCAGGGCCTTCAGACGAAAGGAAATAAATGCAATGGAGATGGAAAGAGCCATCCCGATCAGAAGAGAAACGAGATGCTCCGAAAGCATAATTTTTAAATCCATCGGCGGAATATAGGAAACTATTATCTCAAGACAACCAGATAATTCCGGCCCCGAGTCTATTATCTCCGTATCAGAAATTGTGATGCATAAGAAGAATATACTTGTTACGGGCGCCAACGGACACCTCGGGAGACGAATCGTGGAAAGGCTCCCTGAACGGGGATATAATATTATTGCCCATTATCGAAGCCCCTCCAAGGTTGAGGAATTCTGCCCACCCGGAGTGAGAGCAGTGGTGGGTGATATCAACGATTCATCATGGATGTCAGACGCTTTTAAGGACATTGACTGTGTCATTCATACGGCCGCTAAGGTCTCTCTCCGGGCGGGGCAGGACGAAGAGATGTATCGTGTCAATGTTGAAGGGACAAAGAACCTCCTTCGCGCGGCCCGGGCGTCCGGGGTCAAGAGATTCATCCACTTTTCCAGCGTGGCCGCAGTCGGGGGGTCAATTGGTACGGAACTTCTTACGGAGTCGGCCGAGTTCAATTTTAACGGAATCAGATTGCCCTATTTTCGGACTAAATATGAGGCCGAACAATTTGTGCTTCAAGCGAATAACGGGTCTTTTGCGGCCGTGGTGCTTAATCCGTCCATTATCATATTTCCTCCCGAAAGGCCCGTCACTGAGAAGAAAATTGCGCCATTGCGACGCCGGGTACCGGTCTATTTTGATTTCGGATTAAACCTGGTGCACGCCGATGATGTAGTCGAGGCGGCCATAAACGCCATTGAAATGGGACGGGGCGGGGAACGTTATATTCTGGCCGGTGAAAATACGACGCCGAAGATGGCAATCAAATTGACTCGGAAATATTTCGGCATGAAAAAACCTTTGATCAAATTGCCCATTTTTTCTCTGTACCCGATTTTTGCACTTTATGAAATATATTATAATGTCTTTAACCGCGATGGAAAAGGGGCTCGTTTGAACCGAGGGCTGGCGCGGCTGGCCAAAATGCGCTTCTTCTACTCGTCGAATAAGGCCATCAGGGAATTGAATTTCAGGCCCCGGACGCTGGAGCAGATGATCCGGAATATTCTAACTCTTTGACATTGGCAAAAAAATTGCGGCAGGCGCCTGCCGCAATTTAACCCCTTTTTGATCCTATTCAAAAACTATTTTACTTCACGAATTTTTTAAAGCGCTCGTTGATTCGTCCCCAGTTTAAATTCGCGAGGAAATTATCGATATATTTGGCCCGGCCCGGCCCGTCTTTGTGATAATAGGCATGCTCGAAAACGTCGAGCGAGATGAGCGGCACCCCGCCCCAGATGGCGCCGTACTGGTGTTCATCGACCAGGACATTCATCAGACGGCCGCTATAGAGACGATCAAAAACGAGGAGTCCCCAGCCGGAAAGTTTTGCCGAGATGGCCGTAGCCTTAAAATCGGCCTTCCAGGCGTCAAAAGTGCCGAAATCCTTTTCGATTGCGGCCAAAACGTCTTTGCCTTTGTGGGGATCGCCGTCGCCGCCCAGCACTTCCCAGTAGATATCATGCAATAATGCGCCGCTATGATTCCAGGTCAAGCGCCGCTTCAATTCGCCGATTTCGGAATAATTGCCGTTGGCGGCGGCCCGATCGGCTTTCTCCAGACCCTGCTCAATCTTGTTAAGAGCCGTCACATACCCTTTATGATGAGTGTTGTAGTGCCAGTCGGTGGTTTCGGGTGAAACGACATCCTTCAAAAGCTTCTTCGCGTCATCGTCCGAATAAGGACGCGGGTTAAATTTCCATTCGTATGACATTGCAGATCTCCTTATTTTAAATTTTTCCGACCAAATCCATACCCGGTTTGAGCGTTTGCTTCCCGGGTTCCCAGCTGGCCGGGCAAACCAGGCCATCACTTTCCCGAACAAACTTGGCGGCCCGAAGTTTCCGCAAAATTTCGCGCGTGTTTCGACCGATGCTGTTGTCATGAATTTCATATGACTTCAAAACGCCGTCGGGGTCGATTATAAAGGTTCCCCGGAAAGATAGCCCCTCATGCTCGATATAAGTGCCGAACATGCGGCACAGGTTGCCGGTCGGATCGGCCAGCATCGGATATTGAATCTTTTTTATGGCCGGGGAATTGTCGTGCCAGGCCTTGTGGACAAAAACCGTATCGGTCGAAGCGCTCAGCACTTCGGCCCCCATCTCTTTAAAAGAATTGTAATGGTCGGCAGCCTCTTCCAGTTCGGTCGGGCAGACAAAAGTAAAGTCGGCCGGGTAGAAAAGCATCACGACCCACTTCCCTCTGTAATCTGAGAATTTTATTTTTCTGGTGTCGCCCCCGAAGAAAGCCTCCGCTTCAAAGTCCGGTACTTTTTCGCCAATCTTAATCATTTTTCCTCCAAAAGTGGCCTTAGTTCGCATTATTAATCGTCGACTTCTGTTTGAGAATTGCCCGAAGGCTTTCGCCTTGGGCCCGATTCTCCGCAATTTAATAACTTGAATACAACGATTTTGAGGAAATGTTCCCCGCATCGAAAATAATCAGAGCGAAACAATGAAATTTATAATGGATAGATAAAGTCTTCGATTTTTTTCCGGGATTCCCGGTGCCTTATCAGTCCAGAAAGTCCCAGGTTATGCCGTAGGAATTGAGTCTTCCGACTATTCGGTATTGTTCCCGGCTTTGATATTCAATTCCCTGCAGATCCTGGAAAATGTAATAGAAGCGGAATTTTTTTATGCGGAATGACAATTTTAAATTTATCTGCGACTTTTCGCCCATGTCCATTCCAAGAGTTCCATGATACCGCGATGAATAAAGAGCTTCAATATAAGCATACAAGTGCAGGTCAAGGGTCAGAATATAATGATATAACTCCAGACCGGCAAACCCCTGATAATCGGGGGAATAAGGCGGATCGGTATCATTGCCGACTTTAATATAATGATACGATGCCCCTCCCGACCAATGAATGGTTTTGCCCATGGCAATTTTTTTCCGCGCCGATACGGTCAGGAAATTGATATCGTGATTACCGGTAATATACGAATTGAGCGTCAAGCCGGAACTGTCATGATAGATGCTCCGCATCCAGTCAATTCCATCCCAGACTTTGCCGCCGGTTGCCGAGAGTGTCAAATCCGATTCGACCTTGCCCAGAGAAACTGTGATATTTCCGGTTAATTGTTTTTCCGGAAGAAGCAGGGAGTCGCCAAATTCAATATAGTCATTGGTATTGGCATTGACGAGATTGGTTTTAAGCGGTGTCAAATATATTTCATACTGCCGGGGGAATTTGCTGCTGTAACCGATCGATGCCGAAAGCAGGCCGCTTTCGCGGCTGTCAAGAAATTGAATCAATCCGCTAGGCAAAATCTCGAAACCGGTCACTTTTTCGGCGCGGAAGTAAGCCAGGAGGCCGCCATGTTTCTGCCCCTGAAATAATTTTAGGTCAGCCACTGATCGCCACCGTTTATGAATAGTGCCGCCATCATGAAATTCTTGATGTCCCGCGGAGAAAGCGGTCTTTAGCCCAAAAGTGCCGAAAAGGGCCTCATACGATAATGTCCCACTATTGTCGAGTAGATCAAGACTCCGGTAGTACGAACTGCCCAGCCGTCCCAGCCGGGCCTCGGATCGCTGGTGGCGAAAATGGAAATTCAAATGATCGGTTCGCCCCAATTGAAGGGAAGTGCCGGCATTCAAATCACGGTCACGCCGGAAGCGATCATAGGACGGCCTGTATATGATCGGGTGGGCATAGTAATCGCCTGTCCGATGATACAGCCGTCCCGTAAATTCCATCCGAATTTTATTTCTGATCGGATAAAGCAATTCTCCCCATTGATGATAGGCATCATCGCTGTATCCTCCGGAATACACCTCGGCCTTGCGATACTCCAAAGCGGCCCGGAATGATGCCCCGCCTTCCGACCGCCCCGCAAAGATCCCCTTGGTATTGGCAAAACTTTTGCCGCCCTTATCGACAACCATTCTTGAAACCGGGACCGTACTATCCTGTCGAATTGACCTCATGATCAGCGAAGATGTGGCGTTATCGGCTCCAAACACCAAGCCGAGAGGACCTTCGATATTGTAAATCCTTTTCGCCGAGGCATCGGGGATATCATCGGCATCGATCTGATTGTCCGGCTCGAGAAGATGCTCCAGCGGGTTCAGAGTAAGGTTGTCGAGAATATAATTCATCCTGTTGCCGGGTAGATCGAAAGGCGATACGGTCTTTCGGTACGGCGTCAACTGGTAATCCACGATAAAATTGGAGGGACAAAATTTCATGAAGTCGCCGGCATCATGTCCGAAGGAACGGGTCATTTCATCGGCAAGTTCGAATCGTTCCGGCAGAAAATGTGCGGCTATAGTATCATCGATTTCAAGGTATGTAATTGGCACCGGTCGTTTCGGCGGCGTGGGCAACTGCCTGACGGAATCCGATTTGGGAAGTAATTCAGTCGGGATGATTTGCGCTGTGTCCGATGGCTCACCTTGCCCGAATCCATACCCTGCAAATATTGTCAGAATATAAGTTATTAGAAAAAGCGATTTGATCGACGCGCGCATTTTCATATTATTTTTTCTTTTCTCTGGCATATAAATAAGCCAGAGCCGGATAAAAGAGCGGAAATATTATACAGTTTGAAATTATGGTAATCAACGAAAATACGGCGCCGCCGATGAGACGGGGCCAAAACGGCTGATACATCCAGGCATCGACTACATCAACAAAAATATGATAAAACAATCCGGACAGAAAACCGGCGGTTATCAGCCAAAGGCTGATCTTCGCCGTAAATTTGTCCGGGGTAATGACCTTGCCCACGACCGCCCCGATAATCGCGGAAAATGATATTCCGAGCAATTGTGAGATTAATAGCGGGAATACGACCGGGCCGAAAGGATTAAAAAGCGACCAGAGGAAAAAACCGATAACACCAACCCCGATCCCGGGCCCCGCTCCCCAGATGAAACCGGCAGCAAAGACGATAAAAAAAGCTGGATTGACATTGGCTATAAATACGGATACATAGGAAAAAATAAAAACCAGAGCCGCGAAAATGGCGACTCTGGTTGTCATTTGCAGACGGGAAATCATTTTATCACGGCCAGTTTGAATTTGCGAACCTGTTCGGGGGTCCCGTCATCGAAGGTGACACGGCAAAGAGCCAGATAGACTCCTGGAGCGACCTTCTTCCCCTGGCCATTGTCAAGGGGCCACGCAATGACCGGGTATTTCATATCTTTGAAGAGAGGGAAATTGTACAGGTTCGTATCCATGGTTTTTATTTTTACCCCGGCAATATCAAACAAAGTGACAGACATCTTAACGTTAAAAACTCCGCGCTCCCCGCTGAGAAGAGATAGCGGGAAATATACGGAATCATTGCCGCTCAATGCCGGATTGGGATATGGCGGGGTGATCTGCATGGAGGACATCACGCCCAGAGCCGTATCATTAACGCTATATCCGAAACCAAAAGATCCGGGATTCGCGGAATGGTTGGTAGTAACGACGCTGGCCGCGGCATAGAGACGAAAATTACCCGGGGTAGTCCAGACTTTTGAAATCGTCGAAAGCGGCGGTGATTGATAATTAACACTGACCTGGTAAGGGGTAGAGCCGCTCAAAGGCTCCATAGCCGTCCCCAGATTCCAGCCCAGACCCAGAGTAGAACTATAGATGCCGAAAAAGCCAATCCGCAGGGTATCGGGAATGCGGTAAACATCATTTATGGCAATATATTCGGCCGCCAGATTCTGAGGAATATGAGCCTTATAGATATTCAATTTGCTTTGAGGGATGTCGGGAACCAGGGCCGTTGTATCTTTGATCCAGGGCCAGCCCATCAAAAATGGAATGGAGTCGTGAGTAATAAACAGCGAATCCGGAATTAAGGGGTAATTGACCGCTTCTTCGAATTTGTATCCCGCCGGGGCACGCGATGAGCGCGTTCCCGTGAAAAGGTTCCACATCGAGAATTCCGCAAAGGCTTCTCGCAAGTGATACTCCCCGCCCGAAATCTCGCTTATACCGCTGTCGGCCGCTTCGAGAAAATTCGGTCCCACACCCATATCGCGGCAATTGAACCAGATATATTTGACGATCGCGGTATCAAATTTCTGCGTCAGGTAAAGCGGGAACACCATTGCTCCGTACGGATGAAGGGGATATCCGGCGGAAAAATCCAGAAGCGACACCCAGGGATATCCGAAATAATACGGGAGATAACCATAATAGTCGTTGATATTATCATAGGCCATTTCTTCCATCCATGTCGATGACATTTCCCACCAGTACAATTTTGCATCAGACGGAGGTCCGTCGTACTCGGTATAATCCAGCCCGAAATGAATGGCATGGAAAAATTCATGAGCCAGCGTCACCCGGGCCGCATCGAGAGGTCGGTTGCTGTACGGCGGGAACTGGTAATCATTATCGATTACGATAAAAGATGTCGCCCTCTGGCTGGAGATCGCCGAATCGCCCGGAGTGTAGCCGTAATAGGTCGAACCGAGATTGATGATATATATATCATAGGCCGAAGTCCCGCCGGCGGTATAGAATCCATCCGATGGCGGCGCCGGATATCCGAGATGATTCACTTCAAAATTCCAGACCGAATCGGCAATTTGACCGATCTTGTTGACATAATCGGGAACGCCATCCGCTCCGGCAGTGCCATTCGGACCAATCAAGTCGACACTTGATTGATAAACGGAGTCGCTCCCCAAGGTTGTATAATGAACAAGAAAATTGCCGGCCGGCGAGGCGTATGAATTGGGCAAATTCGGGCGGTTCGAGAGTTGAATGGCCTGCATTTTGTATGGAGCATTCAAGTCGTTTCGATTAATAAAAGTCTCGAAAGTAATAGGGGTGCCGCAATGTGGAATTTCTGCACTATTGAAGATGGACGCCGGCTGCGGGCCGGTCCCGCGCAGAAATTCCAGACGGCCGACTAAATCCTGCTGATATTCGGTTGATAATGTCGCCGAGGACACGATCCCGAAAGTCAGCAGGAATAAAATTTGTATGATGGCTACCTTTTTCAACTTATACCTCTGGTTTTTGATTTCAATTTCTCTTTCATAACCATTAACAATTCGTAAGGGACTCTTTGTGCTCCTATAATGCTGTTGCGCCCGCTGCGGCCATGATAGTCGGATCCGCCCGTGGCTATTATATGATTTTTGGCCGCAATCTCGGTATATCTGTCCCGAAGTCTTCGATTGTGTTGCGGGTGATATACTTCGATGCCGTCCAATCCCAGTTCTATAAAATCTTCTATATATTTGTCGGCCCCGCCGATGCCGGGATGGGCCAGAATGGCCAGACCGCCGGCCCTATGAATCAAGTCAATCGCTCCCTTGGGAGTGATATTTTCCTTTGCAACATAGGCCGGACCGTCATGCCCGATATATTTCCCAAAGGCCGTTTCATATCTTTTTATGAAGCCAAGCTTCAAAAGAGCATCCGCCACATGCGGTCTCGCTATGGCCGACTTGCCCGCAATCTCCCTGACCACATCGTACGGGATATCAAATCCCATTTCTTTCAGCTTCAGTAACATTTTTCGGCCACGGCGGTTCCGCTTGCGGCGCATTTCGGCAAGGGCTTCATTGATATAAGACGACTCAGGATCAAAACCGTAACCGAGAATATGAATATCGTCATCTTTGCCTCCGGCGGAAAGCTCAACCGCCGGCACCAGTTCCGGATCTCCCTCTTCCAGAAGTCCTTTGGCCTCTAAATATCCCTGAAGGTTGTCGTGGTCGCAAATGGCGATCGCCGCAAGTCCTTTCCGCCGCACAATCTTTAAAATTTCAGCCGGAGAATCAACTCCGTCGGAGTAATTCGTATGAATATGTAGGTCGATATAGCCCGGCATTAAAACTTGCTTTCCACGATATTTTTGATCTGTTCGGCGAGTGACGTGCTTTCTTTCTGAAGAGTATTTATATTCTCCCGCAGACCATCGGCAAAGGGCTTATCGTCCAGTCCGCCGATATTGATTTTAACGTTGTAGATGGCGCCTTCGATAGCGGCCTTAGCCATTAAGGCGGCCACTCCGGCATCGGAAATAGAATTGACATTTCCTTTCTCGGCCACATCCTTGGTCAGTCTCAAAACCTCCAGAGCCAATTTTGCCGTACCCAAAGGAACTTGCGCGGCAACCTTGGTGGCCGCGATAATTTCGAGTTCCCTTTTCTTCATTTCCTCATCGTTGTCCTTTGGGAGTTTTCTGGCGGCCATCACCTTATCGAAGGCCTCGCCGTCTTTTTTAATCATTTCCGTCAGTTCGGCCCGAAGGGTCTCCGATTTATCGCGAATTTCTGTCAAATCTTTTTCCACCTCGGCATATTTCTTTTTTCCAATAGTCAGACGGCAGACCATCGAATCAAGGGCCGCCGCGAGAGCGCCGGCCGACGCCGCCACCGATCCTCCACCGGGCGTGGGGGTTTTGGAAGCGACCTCATCATAAAAATTGGCGGTTGATGTCTGACCGCCGACACCGGCACGCCGCATTTTTTCTTCCAGTACCTGATTGGCCGAGAAATTTTCAAGGCGAAGATAAAATTCCGAAACATCCAGCAAAGCCTGCTGAGGTAGAAGACCGACAATTTCGGAAGAGGTAACATTGATGCCGTAACGGGCCGCCTCCGATTTGATACTTTCAAAGACGCGGAAAATCGGGGTATCGGGATAGCGTACCAGATTCATGGATACCTGGACCTGATTGCGTTCCTTGATATTGAACCCCATCGCCTTGACATAGCGATAGCCCCCCTTAGCGAAACGGACGGCATTGGCAATTTTCCGCGCAATCGAAACCTTATCGGTGTCGAGATAAACATTGAAAGCCACCAGCGGGAAGCGGACTCCGATCGCCGTGGCTCCGGCCTGAAGGTTCATCTTTGACGGACCGTAATCCGGTTTACGCTCCGGATTGGTTTCGATTTCGTCGCGGATGCCTTCGTATTCCCCTTTGCGCACATCGGCCAGATTTACCCGTTCGGGGCGGGTCGCGGCGGTTTCATAAAGATAAACCGGAATCTGCAATTCCTCTCCGACACGGCGACCCAATTGATGCGCCAATTCAACGGCCTCGGCTTCGGTATAATCGGAAATCGGTATGAACGGACAAACGTCGGTTGCACCCATGCGGGGATGTTCACCCTTATGGGTTCTCATATCTATCAGTTCCGCCGCTTTTTTATAGCCGCGGAACGAGGCTTCGACCGCATCCTCGGGCGGGCAAACAAAGGTCACGACCGCGCGGTTGTGATCGGCATCCATTTCTTTGTCGAGAAGGACGACCGAGGGTACCGAGGTAATCTCGGCCACTATTTGATCCAATACTTCTTTTCTTCTGCCTTCTGAAAAATTGGGAACACATTCAACGAGTCTTATCATCGCAAAAGCTCCGTGTCTTACTTATAATCCGCCAATATATTCTTTAAGACCCCAGGCTAAAAGGGGTATCATAATTTCATGGTGACCGATAAAATTAAATCCTTTGCCTCCGGACTCGGTCGGACGTCTGACTACGTTCATCGTTGGACGATATTGATTAATCATATCGAAATTGGCCGTTGTCAGGCAGCACGGGTGCTTATGCAGGTTCCGCGCCACCGTAAGCGCCTTCAGGAAAACCTCCGGAAGGATTACGGCCGAACCGATGTTGGCCACGACACCGCCCCGATCGGCGGCTACCAGTAGATGTGACAGTATTTTGAAATCGCGATAGGAAGCTTCCGCCGCCTTACCGGCCTTGAAAGTCGGCTGTTGATGGACAATATCGGTGCCGATGACAATATGCACGGTCGCGGGAAATCCCAGCCGGTCGGCTTCGGCGAAAAGAGAGTATTTCCGATATTTCGCCTTTTGCCGGTTAATAAATTTTCCAGCCGCTTCGCCAAGACCGAGATCTTCTTCCATTGCCAGTTGAACGACTTCCGC
Organism: Candidatus Zixiibacteriota bacterium; assembly: GCA_900498245.1. Taxonomy (NCBI): domain Bacteria; kingdom Pseudomonadati; phylum Candidatus Zixiibacteriota; species Candidatus Zixiibacteriota bacterium. Next base: position 1,514,492 of record LS998015.1, on the reverse strand, counting down.
AAAATATCGGCCGGTTTCCTCCGCCATCCCAAACGAGCCGTCCGATAGTCCCGCAGATACATCCTCAGAGGTCTTTCCCGTAAAGGCAAGTTCCAGATCATGAATCATTCCGGCCGAATTGAACGAGAGACCGGTGACAATATGGCGCCGCATCAACTCTATAATAATCGGGGATAATCCCACTTTTATGACATGGGCGCCCATCATCAGGTGAAAAGGATATTTTTTTCGACGGGCTATCTTCACCCGCTCCATGAACTCAATCAGATCGGCGGCCTTCAAATATTTCGGCAGGGAAGAAAAGAATTTGTCCGCCGATGGGGAGGCACATACGCGACCGAAGGAACCGATTTCGGATTTGCTCTTTCGCTTGGAAAGAGAAATAACTTTTATTTTGTCCAGATCGACCTGTTTGAACCGCGATGGCGCCATAACTAAAAATCCTGTATCTGCCCGAGTTTATAACCTGTCAACTCGGCGGTAATGGAACCAACAAGCACTTTGGATTTCATCAGAACCGGGAGTTTCAGACGATCGTCGGTGAGCCAGACCGTCAGTTTCCCCTCATGTTTGAAAATGCCGGATGTCAAAAGAAGCGGCTCGACAACAATACAATCGAATTTGCCCGCTTTGACTTTAATCGTCTCCTTACGATGAACCTTCACCTCCAACGGGTACTTTTTTCCGTCAGTAAAATTATCGATAAAAATCGATTGTCCCACTTTCAACTCTTGAGTCCGAGCGAAGTACATGACCGAAAGGGCATCCTGCACATAGGGGGCAACATCAATCGTATCTTTTTCATAAAAAACCTTATGGTTTTTCTGGTCAAAATCGTAGGAACGATCGGCGCGGTAACTTCCCTCGCTCAGATGCTTTTCAAAATGCCAGGAATAAATTCCGATGGCGTCTATAATTGATATGACCTTGTCCTCAACCCTGTAAAAGGATGAAAAGAAAGCGTTGGAGCTGGCGGTTGATTGCACCTGATAGCACGGACGGCCGTGATAATCAATAATGTCGGTCACCTCCATAGTAGCCGAACCGGCATTGATAAAGCCGTACCCGATATCAAACGTCAGCTTCTCCCCCGGTCCGAAAGCGACATTATCGATATAACGATCCAGTCCCATATCTTTTGTCATGTCGGTACTGTCGGTCTGGGCCAAAGCCGAACCAAACACCAAGTACATTGAATAGGCCGCCATAATCAGGGCCAGCAATAAGCCCGCAACCCATAGTGATTTTTTGCTTTTCATTCTCTATTCAGCGTCTTTCTGCCCCGCCCGGGCTATAATGTCGGGCAGGATTCGCCCCAGCTCCTCACCGATCTCGATGAAGGTCTGATTGTACATGTCAAGAGAGCCTCCAATGGGATCGGCAATCCCCTCTCCTTCGCATCCCGGTGCCGGGAAATTTTTCAGCAAAAAAATTTTCCCGCGGGCTTCCGGTAGCATCCGAATAATATCATAGCAATGCTGGGGGGTCATGGCCAGAATCAAGTCGGCCCGCTCGATCAATTCGGCCGTTAAGGGCCGGGAATGGTGGCCGGTTATGTCGGCTTCCCAGATACGGCTGGCCTCGATAGCATAGGCGGTCGCGGGAAATCCTGATGCCGCCGCGGTCCCGGATGAAAAGACCTCGATATTATCTATACCGCGATTTTCGAGGAGTTTGCGCAAGCCGCCTTCGGCCATGGGAGAACGGCAAGTATTACCAGTACAGACAAACATCACGCGGTAAGAACTATTCATTTATCCCCCTAAACATTCCTTTATTCTATTCCCCGGGATGGCCCCATGCCGGATTATCTCGTAGTCGTCTCCGGAGCAATCAATCACGGTAGAGACCGGACCGGATAATTTTCCGCCGTCAAGATATAGAGCCACCCTGTGTCCAAAAGTAGCTGCGATTTCGGATATTGATTCCGGCTCCTTTTGACCCGAAATATTGGCGCTGGTTGCTGTCAGGTTAAAAGATTTCATCTCTAAAAGCGCCGCAATCAAAGGCGCCGGGGAAATCCTGAAACCGATTTTCCCTTCCACGGCAATGGGTGGAGAAAATCCCGGCCTTGCTTTAAGAACCAATGTCAGCGGCCCGGGCAGAAAGCAGTCGGCCAATCGTCGGGAGACCTCGCTCACATAGGCAAATTTGTCTATTTCTTCGGCCGATCGCAAAAATATAGCGGTCGGCTGCGAAGCGGGACGACCTTTAACAGAATAAAGATTCATCACAGCGCTCATATCGTCGCTTCGTACCAACAATCCATACCTTGTTTCAGTCGGTGCCACAATCACACCATTTTTTTCAAGAATCCCGGCCGCTTCTTTTATTATGGCGACATCTGGATTATCCGGGTCAATGCGGAGGATTCGAGGTTGAGTCATTACTCGGTTCCATCGAAGGTTTGATCTGTTCGAGTGAGTCGACCTGAGCCGGTGTCTCATCGCGGCTTTCTTCCAGCGTCTGCAGATTTACATTCACACGTACCACCCAGGCGGCGTTATACCCGGCGCTCTTCACTTTGGGCAGATAGTCCTCAGCGGCACGACGGTCGGCAAAATCCCCCACTCTGACTTTATAGTAAGGGACCTCATAATCCAGCCAGATTTTCTGATCGAATATCTCTCGCGCGATATTCATCTCACGCACAGCCGGTCCATAGGTCTTGGAATTAAATATCTGAATACGATATGATTCATAGGTCCCCGGCATCGGAATCGAATCGACCGCACTCCCCTTGCGGTCCCTGTGGGCCGAAGCCGAATCAGCTCGATGAGGCATCGGATATTTCTGGGGGACAACTGTATTATCTTCCGGTAGATCGAGCGGATTGGTATCGGGACGGGATAATTTCTGAGTCGGTTCTTTTTCCTCCTGCGGCCGCTGAAAGGAACCGCCGCACCCCGGCATTACAGCAAAAATCATTACCGCCCAAATAAATATGACTCGCATCAGCATTATAAATATTTCTTGAGATTTTTTTCTTTGGCCATTTCCGCGAGGATTCGTTTGACTTCCCCGGTTTTTGTCTTATGGGCCACAAGTACAATATCATCGGTCTTGACCACCACCAGATCGGAAACCCCCAATGCCACGATAATGCCCTCACTATCGTTATATATGGTTGTTTCATAGGTTTCAACGGATTTTACCTGGCCGACAATGACATTGTTCTCACGATCCTTTTCTTTATATCGTTCGAGGGCGTTCCAGCTGCCGACGTCGTCCCAGACGATATCCGCTTTGATGGTCAGAACATTCTCCGCATTTTCCAGGACCGCAAAGTCTATTGATATCGGCTGAGTCTTGTCATAAAGTTCATGGCGAAGATTTATTTCATTGGCGGAACCTATGCCGGCTGAATATTTGGTCAAATAACTGGCGATTTCCGGCTGACATTGAGTAATCGACTTGAGAATGGTGTCGACCGACCAGATAAACATTCCCGAATTCCACAGATGGCGGCGTCCGAAATAATATTCCTGGGCGACGACCGCTTTTGGTTTCTCGGTAAAGGAATCGACCGTGTAAATCGAAAGTCCATTTACCTGTTTGAATAATTGAGATAATTTAATATATCCGTATCCCGTTTCGGCCCGGGTTGGCTCAATTCCTATCGTAATAAGACGGTCATCCTCGGCGGCGATTTCGGCGCCGGCCTTGATAATGTCCAGAAGTTTTTCGGCCGGACGGATAATATGGTCAGCGGACAGAACCACCATAACCGCTTTAGGATCGAGCCGCTTCAAATGCTCGGCGGCAAGGCCGATAGCCAGGCACGTGTTGCGACCCCGTGGTTCCGCCAGGATATTTTCCGGCTTTATCGCCTTTATTTCGTCAAGAATTGGCGCCACGATATCATCCGAAGTGACCACCAGTATCCGCTCCATCGGAATGATCGGCAGAATGCGATCAATCGTTTCCTGAAGCATAGTCTTGGCCGAAATGAGGCGAAGCAATTGCTTGGGACGGTTGGCGCGTGACAGGGGCCAAAATCTTTCGCCTCTCCCCCCGGCTAAGATAACAGCATATACCAATTCTCTGACCTCCAATTTAATATATCTTAATATTATAACCTGCTATGGAAGCAAAGTCAACAAGCCCCGTTATTCCCCGAATATGACCGCCTGAAATCTATAAATAATAGCATCAGGCGATTGGTAATCATTGGGAGCCAATCCGGCTTTCAGACAGGTTTCCTCGAGGAACTTTGTGATATCCCACCCATAATCGGTCGCGACTTGCGGCAGAAGCAGTCCTCGCCGACTTCCCTTGAAAATCATCAGCCCATCCCGGCCTATCTCAATTTCCTGAATCGAATCGACCTTCTGTAGAGGTGTCAGCACAGAAATTTCAATATGTAACTTTTCTATTTCGTCCTTTCTGACCGGAGGAAACCGGGGATCATTGACCGCCGCCTGGACCGCACAGGTCGATACCGTGGCATAAAGCGGCTCGACGGCCGTAGTATATCCTATACAACCGCGCAATTGGTCATTCTCGGTAAGCGTTACAAAGGCCGCGCCGAATTTTTGCAGATCATAGGAGACTTTGAATTGGGGAATTTTTCCATCGCGAAGGTATCCGATGATCGACTCCCGTGCAATTTTAAGAAGATCCGCCTTGTTGGCGGCATTAAGATTGAATTTGCCTGCCGTTTCTTTATTATTGGAGATTGCGGCCTTGGTACTTTCCGATTTCGAAGTTTCCCCTGGCGCCGGATCCTTTTTCTCGCTTTCAGACCTATAAATGACTGCTGCAACATACCCGACTACGGAGCTTTTGTCGCCGGTAATATCGCCGGAATCACCGTAGCGAAGTATCTTAACCCGGTTGGCCCCTTTGGCAATGGCGGCCTTCAAGACCGCGACAGCCGGGGCGCCGCCGCACATCTCCACTCTCTTTTCTTCCAAATACCGCTCCAAAGCGCCCGGATTCAGATTTTCAAGGCATTTCATTCCCAGTGAATCCATTTTGGCTCCGGTGGCGGCCGGACGATAGTGCTGCCAGTCGGTCGAAATCAACATTATGGTGGTCGAGTCAAATTTAAGATTCTGCAGTGCATGGTCCAGATCATCTATGGTCGAGGGATCAGGATAACCCATGATCACCGGCACAATTTCAAAATGATTGAGGACGGTTTGAAGAAATGGCAACTGCACCTCAAGGCAATGCTCTTGAGCGTGTGCCTGCGGAATGACGGCAAACGATTTGCCTGATTTCAGCAGAGCATCACAAAGGGAATCATTGCAATTTACCAAGCCCAATGGCGTTTTCCACTGAATTCCAGGGCCATAAATAGATAGACCGCGGAAACCATATTGATGCGACGGCCCGCACAGGATGACATTCCTAATTCCATGATTTTCCAATAGCCGATATGCATAGGCGGCCACAGGACCGGAATAAATATATCCGGCGTGGGGGACCAAAATAGCGATAATTTTCCCGTCAATCGGAGGGAGGGTCGGCACTTCGGCCAGATATTTCTCAGTCATATTACGCAATTCCGACGAATCGGCCGGATAGAATTTCCCCGCCATAACAGGCTCCCGGACAGCAGAATATGTAATCATATGGACAAAAAATAAGAGACTAAATGTGACCAAAATACGCATTGTCGTGCCTTTTTACGGTGTTAAAAGAATACCTAATCATTATACCGCCGGTCAAGCAAAAAAGTATTGACAGCCACTCAGAAATGTCTTGTATATATTTATATGAGCCGAGTGGTAGTCGTCAAATTTTCTCCCGTATATAAAGGCCAAAAAATGGGCCGAAAGGAATATCTGGAAATGCTCAAAGCCGGTTTTCCGGCGTTAGCCGGCATCCCGGATATAAAAAGCTCCGTCCTCAAGTTTCTTCCGCGAGGGATTATCGGCATGAAAACCAATTGCCTGGCGCGTAAATTCAACTCCACCCCTCCCGAACTTACCGAGGCGCTTTCTGATATGATTTCCATTTCAGGGACATCCCGAAAAAACATTATCATCTGGGAACGGACGGAGCGCGAGTTGGAATGGGGCGGCTTTCCCGTAAATCGGGCCGATTCGGAAATAAAATATCTTGGGACCGATTCGCCCGGCTTAGGTTACAGCAGCGATTTCTTCAACTCCGGCCCGGTATATTCGCTGGTAAGCAGAATCATTACCGAACGGGTGGATTATAACATAAACGTTCCCGTGCTTAAAGATCATTCTGTCGCCGGACTATCCGGGGGGATGAAAAATATGTACGGCGGAATCAACAATCCTAATAAATACCATGATAATAACTGCGATCCCTTCGTGGCTCATGTCTCCAATCTGGAACCGATTAAAAAGAAAAATCGGTTAACCGCAATGGATGCGGTCCATCTTCAGTACAACGGCGGGCCGGGTTACAACAGCCGTTTCGTTGCCGATTATAACGGGATCATTATCTCTGATGATCCGGTCGCGGCTGACCGGGTCGGACTGGAAATCATCGAGCATTTCCGGCGAATAAATAATTTACCCACGCTTGAAAAGTCTGGACGGCCGGTCAGATATTTAAAGACGGCTCAGGAAATCGGTCTTGGTTCCTCTGATCTGACTAAAATCGAAATTCAGGCTCTTCTAGTCGACAGTAGTGGTAAAGTGGAAAAAGGAAAATATATCTGATGGAACGGCGGATTTTTCTTAGGTGTATCGGTTGCGGAGCGGCTGCTCTGGCGGTCGTCAACTCCCGATTATGGCCCGGCTTCCTGGAAGGCGGCGGGCCGGCGTACGGTTCAGGTTTTGCCAAGTCGCTGTCATCAATGGAAGCCCGCTATTACAAAAAACTCCCTGAGGGAGGTATTGAATGCGGCATTTGCCCGCGCCATTGCCGTGTGACTGATTTGGAGCGCGGCTATTGCGGCACCCGGGAGAATCATGCCGATGTTTATCAGACCCTCGTCTACGGTCTCCCCTGTGCGGCCAATATAGATCCAATTGAAAAAAAACCACTGTTTCATTTTTATCCGGGAACGACGGCTTTTTCCCTGGCCACCGCCGGTTGTAATGTCAATTGTAAGTTCTGTCAGAACTGGGATATTTCGCAGTCGCGGCCCGAGCAAACCGATAACATGGAAATACCTCCGGCCCGAGTTCCGCAGATATGCATCGAGAGAAACGTTCCGACCATCGCCTATACATATTCCGAGCCGACCATTTTTTATGAGTATATGTATGATATCGCCGAGGCGGGCCACAAGAAATCGATTCGGTCGGTGATGATTACCGGCGGCTATATTGAAACGGAACCGCTTAAAAATCTCCTGCCTGTGCTCGATGCGGTCAAAGTGGATTTGAAGGCCATTCGGCCCGATTATTATAAAAATATCGTCAACGGCGACTTGAAGCCGGTATTGGATGCCATCGTGCAGATCAAAAAATCGGGCAAATGGCTGGAACTGGTCTACTTGATTGTGCCGACCCTGAACGATTCCGAGGGGGAATTCTCCGAACTGGCACAGTGGATAAAAACCAATCTCGGTACCGATACCCCGATCCATTTTTCCCGATTTTATCCGCAATACCTTTTGAAAAATCTTCCTCCCACACCCCAGGCCACTCTGGAAAAGGCTCTTCGTATTTGCCGCGGCGCCGGGCTGGAATATGTCTATCTGGGAAATCTCCCGGGGCATCCGGCCGAATCCACTTACTGCCCGCAATGTGGCAAGATTCTCATCGAACGCCGGGGTTTCACCATTATTCAGAATAGACTAAAAGGAAATCGCTGCTATAATTGCAGTCATGTAATCCCGGGGCTGTTTTAGATGAAACGTCCGGCTTTCCTTCTGGGACTCTATTCCATCGGCGGGCAGGTTTTATTACTGCGCGAATTGATTTCGTCGCTGAACGGTGACGAACTCTTCATCGGTACGGCTTTAGTCGGCTGGCTACTAACAGTGGCAATCGGAGCCGGCCTTGGCGGGCGGAAGCGTCTGTCCTTTTCTCCCCGTACGCTTTTCATAGCGGGAAGTTTAATCTTGCCGATATCGCTCGTTGCGATACGTATATTGTCCGTACTTTTGACGGCTATCCCCGGGGAAATTATTCCCTTCAGCACGGCGGCGCTAATATCGATTTTGATGATGGCTCCCGTCGGCATAATTTCCGGCCTCTTATTCGCTTTTGTGGCCAAACAAGGATACCGCCCCTCGGAGTCGATCATACAGACTTATCTGTTCGAAGGGTTCGGGGCTTTTGTTGGCGGAATTTTGATTACATTATTAGTCGGAACTTTTTTTTCGACTTTTTCAATGGCTATTTTACTGGTCATTACTGTCTTGGCCATCCTGCTTTCCCCGAGCGATTGGCGAAAGTGGTGGCCAACCGCCATTCTTATATTGATTGCAGCGGTAATAGTCAAATTTGCCGTCCCCCCTGTCGATGCAAATATCGATCAGTGGAAATATCGGCTTTATAAGGTCGAGACTTCATTTGACACCCCTTATGGTCATCAGGTCATACTCTCCCGCGACAGCGCCATTACGCTCATGACCGATAATACCGTTGAGGCCACCTTTCCCGATATCATGACGGCGGAGAACATCCTTCTTCCTCCGCTTCTTTACAGCGGTGATTCGGCCCGGATTTTACTCATTGGCCGCTCTGAATTCGGACTGGCCCAATTGGCCGATTCTATCAAGGGCTTAAATATGACGGCTATTGACCCGAGAGCAAAATTGACTGCGGAAATTAATAGACTGAATTTGGGGGGCTCGAGCGCCGTGAGAATTGACGATGAACCATTCCGATTCGCAGGGCGCGCCAGCCTCGTGAATAGATATGATATCATTATTTTAAATTGCGGCGAGCCGGACAATTACCTTGGCGGACGGTTCCTAACCGAGCGATTCTTTAACGTCTGCCGAAGAGTGCTCAAGGAGAAAGGAATGATATTTATCCCGACTCACTATGATACCGATCGATATTTATCCGTCGAAAAGAAGGCTATACTTTCCGATCTGCATAACACGCTCAACCGCTCCTTTCGCTTTGTACATGAGTGGCCGGGCGAAATGACCCTGTTTTTTGCATCGAATGATTCTCTCTTCGAATTGCCGACGGATTCCCTGGTCACCCGCGCCCGGCAATTTGGCTATTCACCTCAATATATAAACGACAATTATCTACCGGACAGGTTACAGCCTGAGAAAGAAGGCCGTCTTGCCGAAGCCATATCCGCTTCAGGTGAATTCAATACCGTCGGTCGACCCGTTCTTATTATCCGACAGGCCCTTTATCGCGCCAGAGCCGGCTCGGTTGATAAATGGCTTCTCCCCTTCATATATGAGAATCACCTTTGGCTCCTTATTTTTCCGGTGGGCTTCATCTTAATGTTTTTTTCTGCGGCCACAGGTCGAAGAAAAAGGCGCCGGGTCGGATTGTGCCTTTATTTCATGGCGGGGCTAATATCATTGTCGCTCGAACTCATATCATTTTATCTTTTTCAATCCTCGGCCGGCTCTCTTTATTCCGAAATGGGGGCTCTCATCGGGGTATTCATGCTGGGTCTATCGCTGGGAACTTACATGGCTTCAAAACTGGATCCGGAACGTCTGGAGATACCGTCAATCTTCCTGATCTTATTCACTACCCTTCTGTTCCTTTTGACTCATGACAGGGTATCGATTCACGCACTCTTGTATTATTATCTTTTTTTCCTTTTTACAGTCGCTTTGGCTACGGCCGCGGTTTTTGTAGCCGCCACCAATCGCTATTATTTTGGCCGTTCGGAAAGCAACCGCGGTCTCGGTTATGCCTTTGAAATAGTCGGCTCCTCAATCGGGGCACTTCTCCCGATTACCATTCTTCTCCCGATAATTGGGCTGACCTGGATTTTGGTTTCGCTTCTGGCTGTCATAATTCTGACTCTTGCAGTCTCCCTGATTTCATCTTGAATATCGCCCCCCTAATAACCGGAATTGCTAATTTCCTTGAAATAGCGGTTTTAGTCCATATTTTATTATTATGCAGGGTATTTTGGGAAATATCGAAACCCCGGCGATTCTGATCGAAAAGAAAATTATGGAGCGCAATCTCCGGGCCATGCAAAGCCTAGCCGATTTGCATGGCATAAATCTGAGGGTTCATATAAAGACTCACAAAATCCCTGAACTGGCGAAACTTCAATTGAAGTCGGGAGCGGTCGGCATCGCCGTCGCTAAATTGGGCGAGGCCGAAATAATGGCCGACGCCGGCATCAGGGATCTTCAGATCGCCAATATCATAGTCGGGGAAAATAAATTTAAGCGACTGCGTCGCCTGCATCGAAAATGCCGATTGACGGTGGCAATCGATTCTATTGAAAATGCTATGGCCCTTTCCAACAAATTTAAAAAGGAAAGAACGCCTCTATCGGTTCTAATAAAAATAAATTCCGGATTGAATCGAAGCGGCTTGGATTCGTTCCGCGACGTTCTGAACTTGGCTAAAATAGTCTCCGCCTTGAAAGGGCTGAAAATTATCGGCCTAATGACCCATGCCGGCCACGCCTATGGGGCGTCAAATTTAAACGAGATCAAGCACATCGGAAAAAGTGAGGGGACATTGCTGGTCGAATATGCACAATCTCTAAAAAGACACGGGTTTGATATGGACGAGCTAAGCGCCGGCTCGACCCCGACCGCGCCCTTTTGTTCGCATGTCCCTGGCCTGACCGAAGTCCGCGTCGGTAATTATATATTTAATGACCGTACTCAGGTGGCCCTCGACACGGTGCCGCAGTCCCGCTGTGCTTTGACAGTTCTAGCGACTGTCATCAGCCGCCACTCCAAAAATCGGGTGGTCATTGATGCCGGCTCCAAGGCGCTGGCCCTTGACATGGGGGCGCATGGCAAAAGCCTGCTGAAGGGTTATGGGTTGGTTTTGAGAACTAATGATACCATCACCCGCCTGTCCGAAGAGCACGGCATAATTGACAAACCCCGAGGAAAATACAAAATTGGCATGAAAATCCGTATCATCCCCAATCATGCCTGCACCGTTATGAATCTGTTTGATGAGGCTTTCCTGGTTAATGGGAACGAAGTCCTGGGAAAATACAGGATTGCCGCCCGCGGCAAAATGACGTAAAATAGAATATCTTATGAAAGAATCGAAACGATATACTTTGTTTCTGAATAGCGAATATAATCGCGGCGACCTGGTTTATTATTCCAAGAGGATTAAAGGAACTGTCACCGTGGCTGTCGACGGCGGAGTGAGATTCTTCCTGAAGAAAAAGAGTTATCCCGATATCATCATCGGCGACTTTGATTCCTCGCCGCGCCTTTCAGCCCGTTTTTTGTCCCGAGTCGAAGTCATAAAATATCCTACCGCCAAAGATAAGACCGACAGCCAGCTAGCGTTGGAGTTGGCCCTGTTCCGTCAGGCTGAGGAAATAGAGATATTCGCCGGTATCGGCCAAACCGAAATCGATCACACCCTGGGAAATATCTTCCTTCTGGAACTGGTCAACAAATTCAACCGGGACTTCAAACGGCAGGTCCGGGCCCGCCTGAGCGATCGCAGGGTAGAACTGGCGATGGTGGAAAACAACTCCGCCGAATTTGAGGGAAACAAGGGGGATATACTATCGGTCATTCCTCTCTCGGCGAACCCTATGGTCGACTTTTCAGGCCTGAAATTCCCCTCACCGAGCCGCTCGCTTCGAATCGGCGATTCCCTGTCGCTTCGGAATCAATTTGTCTGCAAGAGAGTCGCTCTGAAGGTGGTCGGGAAAGCAATAATTGTAGTAATTCATAAGAAATAATTTTAAAATTCTTCTCCTTGACAAACCCTTTCCGGCACGTATATTTGGTGAACTTTTGACGAATCTATGACGATATAGATTCTATTGATAAAAAGACTGGGGAATGGTCCAACGGTAGGGCACGTGGCTCTGGACCACGGAATCGGGGTTCGATTCCCTGTTCCCCAGCTTTTTTATTGGGTAAAATTTGAAATCTGATTCAAAATCCGCAAATTCAGGGCCGGTCATGATCTTTTCTGATCCGGCGCGACGCAAAAGGGCGGAGCTGCTTCGACACATCCAGCACGCCCTGGCCGCCCTGCTTCTAATTCTGGCCGGCTATGACGGCCTTGCCTCGGCGGCACATCGTTCTCTGATATTATCCGTTCTGCAAATAATTATCGGCTCGATTCTCATCGCCATCGTAATTCTTGAAAAATTACGGCGCCATGAAGGTAATGGCGCATTTCCCCTGATCGATACCGGGGCGGCGGCGATGCTGGTTGTCGAAGGGTTGAATCGCGCTCTGCATGGAAGCCATATAATCCAGTACCTGTATTATTTGACCGGTATATTGACTTTTGTTATGGGATTTTATTTCCCGAGAATTTCCTTTAGACGTCATTTCCGCCTCGATAATATATCGCTCTACTATAGAAAAAATCCGTTCAAAACATTTCAAATCGAGTGGAAAAAGATTAAGTCGATTTCCTACAATGGCTTTGATATCCTTATAGCCGACAACATCGACCGCAAATTTGATATTAATTTGAAGAAGACGTATGACAATGATGATATCTGCCGACGTCTTTTTGAATTTGCCTCGACCCGCGGGCTTGACGCCGATCAACTGATAATTGAAAAAACACCGCACCTCGATCACGCAGAAGCGGCCGATGATCTTTTGCCGTCCAGCCAATAGGCAAGGGCGATTAAAACCACTATTGTGAATTCCGAACTTAAGGCTACTTGAAAGGCATTTCCCGGAGGTGGTCCGGACAATTGTCCCGCGAAAGCCAGAACCGTTATCAATCCCATCAGGACACCCAAACCATATTTGCCGAGCCTGTTTCGAGCCATTGTTGCCCGATAGTACATAACCAGGGCGAATATCAATATCAGCAACTCCAGCAATAGGGCAAAATAGATCTCGTTCCAGAGACCCAAACCAATTTTGGGGGAACTATTTCCCCATAGCGGCAATTCCGGCGGATGGACCAAAAAATCAAGTACGAAATGCGAAAACACTCCCGCCACGAATAGGAGCGCTATTTTCGCTTTACCCCATTTGTGGAAAATCATTGCCGCCAGAAACCCGAACAAGGTTGACCAAAAAATGCTCCCGATCAGGCTGTGAGAATAAGGAAAGACAAATGTCATATACTTCTGACTTGATTCCGGCGAGGAAACATGGACTTGTTCCAATCCGGACATGATTAGAATAAATAGAAGTATATCCAAAAATTCCGCCGCGATCAAATACCACCCGACATTAATCCTCGGCTCAGCCCTCTTGAGGGCAAGACCGACTCCCAAATGGCCGATGAACATGATAACATTCTCCCTTACAGGTCAATAATTTTGCGCTATTTTCGACCCATAAATTGCCGGGCGTAGTATACCGATGTCAATTTCTCGCCGGTGGCCCGCTCAATCATTTCATTCCATGTATATCGTGCGCCGGGGTAAAAGACATTGTCTACAAAATATTCTCCGATTTTCGGATTATTAGCGAAATCGGCATTGAACGGTTCGGGAATTTTCAGCACCTTTGTTCCTATAGCCTCCGCAAATTGCGAGGCGAGAAGTTCCGCGATCAGGTAATTGTGATAATAGACCGGGGCATCGGTCAGATGAATTTTAGAGGCCCAATCGGCTTCGTTTCGCCCCTCGGGACATTTTACTCCCTGATATTTCTCCACCATCTGCCACCAGAGTTTATTCAGATCCTGATCCGGATTTTCATACATAGCCCGCTCAAAGCGTACCATCACCTGCGCCCAGCGGTTGAAGACCAGTTGTGTCAGATTCTGTGACCGAAGGCAGTCTCCGGCTACCGGATCGATATAATTTTTCGGAGCGCCGACAATATCTATAAGCCATTGAGGATTTTCAGCTAGACGGCCAAAGAAATTAGCCACCGCTTCGGTGGTGAAGGCGTGCGCCGAACCGCGCAACATCCACGGCAATTGCCGGTCGCCGTAATAATCATAGACGCCGTGCCCCAATTCGTGAAGCAGGGTGCCGGTCCAGCCGCAATCGGGGCGGACATTGCAGACAATCCGCACATCTCCCTCGCGATCGATATCGGTCGAGTAGGCATGCTGGTATTTCCCGGGGCGCTCATACAAGTCGCTGTGGGCCAGAATGCTGTCAACCGGCAGGCCAATTCCGGCAAAATATTTCTTCACGATAGCCACCGGATCTTTATCGCGATAATACGAATCGAAATCGACCGCATATATCGATGGAGCCTCCTGGAAAAACCGATTTTGATAATGCCACGGCTCCAATTTGTCTTTGGCGATACCATATCGAATCGCCAGCGCCGAATCGATTTGAGTTTTGGCGACGGCAAACGGCTCCTGAGTCAAACTGTCGAGTTGGTCAAACAGCGCCGCGATTTCAACCGGATCCTGCTCACTCAGTTTCATATTCATTTCATAATAATTGTCGAACCCTATTTTGCGGGCGGCCTGATTGCGCAGTTTCACCAGTTCGATCAGAGCCGGTGCAATTTCGCTCCCGATTAATTTGCTGGCCTTCCAGGTGTCTTCAAGTTCCTTGGAGTCGGTAGAATAACGAAGAATCGAATCGACTTGATTGTCGCTCAAAGTCCTCTCCCCGACTTTGGTGCGATAGGTATAAAATTTCTGTGAAATGGCGGTACTCCGGCGGATCAATTCTTCGAGCATTTGGGGATCAATCTGACTCCCCAAAAAAGAGAGATAAAGGATATCTAACTGGCGAACCAGAAGCGGATCGGCGATCTGCTTTCCTTCTTTGAATTCCTTAATCCGGGCAAAAAGCGCCGGATCGGAATAAATCTTCCCAATCGCCAGCGACGCCTGCGCCGATTTCTCATAATCGGCATCTTTGCCGGAGAGCGAAGCATTATACCCCGACAGGGCGCTTTCTTTGCTCAAGGGCATTACTTTGGTTTCAAAGTCCTTGAGAAATAATTGAAAATCCTGTTCGGTGACACCTTTTCCCGGCTGTTCAGCACCGATAAAAAGCAGTGCCGACGCCAGTGTTATTGCGACAATTAGACTCTTTTTCATTATTCCTCCAGATTCAAAGCGGCATGTTTTTGACAGAACATATTTTTAATTTAGGAATATCATGGGAAAAGTAGGAAAAGACAAGGGGGAATTTCATGAAGTCTGGTAAAGGAGGCCAGCGATCTTCTTAGATCCTGACACAGGTACTATTTCAAAATTAAGTCAGGAGTAAAGACGTTCCTGACCTACCGGGCTTTGGAAATTTTCATTATCTCTCCGTCCCCTTAAAACAATTTCTGACCCTATCTTTCAAAAGAGCTATTTCCTCTTCCACGTATCTTTCAATGACACAATCCGGTTGAAAACCGGAATGCCGGGGCGGGAATCGACCGTATCGACATTGAAATAACCGTGGCGCATGAACTGGAACCGGCTTCCCGGCGCGGCATCGGCTACGGTCGGCTCCATCTTGCATCCTTTTAATACTGCCAACGAATTGGGATTAATCTTCTGCTTGAAATCGAGACCGTCACTGTCATCACCGGGCGTCGGCGTATTGAATAAGTGATCATACATCCGCACCTCGGCATCGTGGGCATGCGCCGCCGAAACAAAATGGATGGTGCCTTTCACTTTGCGCCCGTCTTTGGCATCGCCGCCGTGCGTATCGGGATCATAAGTACAATGAATTTCAGTTATCTCTCCGGTATTCGGATCCTTCACAGTCCTCTGATGTTTGACAAAATAAGCCCCTTTGAGACGAACCTCCGAGCCGGGAGCCAGCCGGAAATACCCTTTGGGCGGAATCTCATTGAAATCTTCCCGTTCAATATACAGAATTTTGGAAAATGGGACCTTGCGACTCCCCATCGATGGATCTTCGGGGTTGTTTATAGTCTCAAACTCTTCCACCTGCCCCTCGGGATAATTGTCTATGACAACTTTAAGGGGGTGGAGCACCGCCATCACCCGAGGCGCCCGTTTATTCAAATCCTCGCGAATGCAATCTTCCAGCACTTCGATTTCGACCGTGCTGTCCCGCTTGGCCACGCCGATCCGCTCGGCAAAGAGACGGATCGATTCCGGCGTAAATCCGCGGCGGCGGAAACCGGAAATGGTCGGCATCCGGGGATCGTTCCATCCGGAGACTATTCCCTCTTTCACCAGTTCCAGAAGTTTCCGTTTGCTCATCACCGTGTAGGTCAATTCCAGCCGGGCGAATTCAATCTGCTGGGGATGATGTATCCCCAGTTCCTTGATATACCAGTCATACAGCGGCCGATGATCCTCGAATTCGAGCGTGCAGATGGAATGAGTGATCCCCTCGATGGCGTCCGACTGCCCGTGCGCCCAATCATACATCGGATAAATGCA
Organism: Candidatus Zixiibacteriota bacterium; assembly: GCA_900498245.1. NCBI lineage: Bacteria > Pseudomonadati > Candidatus Zixiibacteriota > Candidatus Zixiibacteriota bacterium. The sequence goes on along the minus strand of LS998015.1, from coordinate 1,498,152 downwards.
CCATTTGTCACCGGTGCGATGATGAGAGGCATGCAGGATTCGGTACATCACCGGGTCGCGCAGGTTGAGATTGGGTGAGGCCATGTCGATTTTGGCGCGAAGAGTATGGGAGCCGTCGGGAAACTCCCCCGCTTTCATCTTCTCGAAAAGAGCGAGATTTTCATCGACCGAACGATTGCGGTAGGGGCTTTCCTTCCCTGGCTGAGTCAGGGTTCCCCGATAGTCGCGAATTTGATCGGCGGTCAATTCACAAATATAGGCTTTCCCCCTTTTGATCAACTGCACGGCAAATTCATACAGTCTCGGGAAATAATCGGAAGCATAATATTCGCGGGTCTGCCAGTCGAATCCGAGCCAGCGAATATCTTCCTTGATGGAGTCGACATATTCGACCTCTTCCTTGGTCGGATTGGTGTCATCGAAACGAAGATTGCAGACGCCGCCATATTCGGCCGCGATGCCGAAATTAAGGCAAATCGACTTGGCGTGGCCGATATGAAGATACCCGTTCGGCTCCGGCGGAAAACGGGTCATAACCTGCCCGCCGAAACGGCCATTTTTATTATGCTCATTTATGATGGTGCGGATGAAATCAACCGGTGTGACAGGTCGTTCAGTGCTCATTTTAATATTTCCCTTTGTCAATCCTGTAAATTCTCTTTGGCAATAGCGGCCCCCCATTATTGAGTTCTGCAAATATCAGGAGCCGAAAATTCAAAATAACCGTATCCAACATCGCTTTCAAGCGGTTTTTCAAACAGGAAGCCGATTAATTTATCGATTGACCGGCATGTATAAACAGTCTTAAAATGCCAATAATCAATCCTGGAGGAAGAATGCCGGAATTCAGACAAAATATGGCCACTAAAGAGTGGGTGATCCTTGCTCCGGAGCGGGGCAAAAGGCCGCATGAATTTGTCAAAACCTTGTTTCACCGGGAGACTCCCCCGCCGTACAAAAAAGAGTGCCCTTTCTGCAAAGGAAACGAGCATTTGACGGTGGAACCGACCCTGATTATTCCCACGGCAAAGGATTGGAAAGTCCGGGTGGTCCCTAACAAATTTGCCGCCCTCAGATCGGATCTGGACATAAAAAGAAAATGTGTCGGGGCTTTCCTGGCCGCGGAGGGATTCGGTATCGCCGAAGTTGTGGTTGAACATCCCCGGCATGATTTGACCATGGCCCTGATGACGCCTGTCGAAGTGGCCGATATCTTGAGCGCCTATAAAATCAGGCAGAGAGAAATCAGCCGGAATAGCAAAGTCAATCTGGTGACTATATTTCGCAACCACGGCCCCCAAGCCGGGACCTCGCTGGAACACCCTCATTCCCAGATTATCGCCACGCCGATTGTCCCGCCTCATGTCCGCTACCCGATGGAACAGGCTATGCTGTACTATGATGCGTACGGCCGATGTGTCTATTGCGACATGGCCCAGGAAGAGATCCGCCAGAAAGAAAGAATCATTGTTGAGTCGGAGAATTTTCTCGCTTTTTGCCCCTATGCCGCCCGTTCCCCCTTCGAATGCCGTATCTATCCGAAAAATCATCTGCCGAGTTTCGTGGTGACAAATGACGCGCAGATTACCGAATTGGGGAAGGTATTGCGGGAAGTGCTGGCCAGGATTCATTTCGGCCTGAATGACCCTGATTACAACTATATTATCCGGTCCGCAGCGGTAGGGGATGAAGATACCCGCCATCAGCACTGGTATATTGTAATTGTACCCAAGATATCAATCCCGGCCGGCTTCGAAATCGGGTCGGGGATCTATATCAACTCGGTCTCACCCGAAGATTGCGCGGCATTCTTGAGAGGCGTCCAAATCCCTTAATTTTCCGGATTATTCGCCAAAAACGGAATTTGGAGCTTGACATAAATCATTAATTCATTATATTTTAATGAGTTAGGTATGACATTATCCCTCCCTGACCTCATCCTTCCGCCGATAAGTTTATATGTTTTTGTAACATAAGTTCTCGCGAGGTGTGTATGGCCGCAAAAATAATTCCAGTAATCACCGCTATGATATTTGTTCTCGCCGGCTCCGTTGCCGCCGACGATTTGTTTCAAGTTAAAATAAAAAGCACCGACGACGCGGAACGGCTCCGCAATCTCAATACCAATATTATACTCAAGACCCTTGACGGATATCTGGTTTTGGCGGATAGAGCTGCTGTATCATCATCGGGGTTGGAATGCCGTCTGCTCGCAAGCGACGTAACTCGGGAAGAACTTTATCTTGACCAGCGGTTTGACGATAAAAACCTTCAAAATTTTAGTGCCATTTTTAAGGAAGACAATGTTCGTCTCTTCCGGCTGAAAAAGGAGCAAGTGCCGCTTTTGGACGAGGAAAATCAGATATATCCCCTCCCGGAACTCACCCTTGAACCAGTCTACCGGGAGCCTGAGGCATTCAGACTTCCGTTTTCCCCCGCCGTAATTTCCCTTGATTCGCTGGCCGGCCTGGTGAGCCAGGATATTATATCTGCCAATACTCACCGTCTGGAGGCGTTTTATCGCCGTTTAACCGGAAGCGATTCGGATTTCGCAGCCCGCGACTGGATTAGCGACAAATTTATCGAATATGGTTATGATTCGGTTGTGTACGATAATTTTTATGGGTTCCCATATGGATATGTGGATAATGTTATTGCCTATAAACCGGGGACAGAGCGCCCCGACCTTCAAATTATTGTCGGGGCCCACCGCGATGCGGGATCGGTTTCGCCGGGAGCCGACGATAACGGCACCGGGTCGGCCGGGGTGCTGGAAATGGCTCGAGTGCTGAAAGATATCCCGACCGCCGTCACATTTATATTTATCCTGTTTGACGGTGAAGAGCAGGGACTCGACGGTTCCTGGCATTACGCCGATGAGGCCAAAGCGCGAGGTGATAGTATCCTCTACATGCTGAACATGGACATGATCGCGCATTACCAGAATATCGACCGTGCCAATTTATATTACGGGCCGGTCCAAACCTATTCGCAACTATGGGCTCATCTCGCCGATTCACTATTCGGAATCACGGCGACTTTCAAGGGCACTTCGGGAGGATCCGATCATTATCCTTTCATTCAGAACGGGTATCAGGCGACTTTCGTTCAGGAGGGGATATTTTCCACCGTTTATCATACCGCCCGGGATAGCACCACTTATCTCAATTTCGAATACATGAAAAGAATGGTGCAGGCGTCGCTGGCGACCGTTTATTCTGTCGATGCCTCCCGTCGAACACCGTATATATGCGGCGATGTCGATAATAGCGGTTATATCAATATTCTCGATATAGCTTATATAATAAGATATCTCTATCGGGACGGCATGGCCCCGTTCCCTCTGGCGGCGGCAGACGCTGACGGCAACGGCGCGGTCAATATACTGGATGTCAGCGCTTTGATCGACCACCTTTACCGCGGCGGGCCGACCCCAATTTGTGATTAAATTTTCATTAGTTTAGAATTTTAAGGCGCGAGAGGAGGGAATTTCCCGCGCCTTATTCATAAATAAAGAGACCGGAATGATACCATACCGGTCTATTTCGCCCCTTTAAAAATTGTTCACTTCTTCTTTCTCCAGCGGAATAATTTCTTCCCCGTTAACCTTTTTATGATTCGATTGGAATGAACTTTTTTTGAGTTCCGGACGCATTTCGGAAGCAACTTTTTTCCCCATAGATTTGGGCTGGGTGAAATTTCTCAGATGAAGAACGTTATGCCCTGTGGCATGGTTGGTTGCACTGATGTCGTCCGAATAATTTAAATCCGTCCCTCCTACCAATTTATTCAAATCGAAAACGATAGACTTCATCTGCTGCGCTTGACTGGCCAGTTCTTCGCTGGCCGACGACGATTCCTCGGCATTGGCGGCGTTTTGCTGGGTAACCTGATCCATTTGCGCCACCGCCGCATTAATCTGGCCGATACCCTGTGATTGCTCTTCGCTGGCCGCCGTTACCTCGGCGATTAAATCTCTCACCTTCTTGATACTTGAAGTAATTTCATTAAGTATCGTCATAAACTCCTGTGTGGTGCGGACCCCATTGTCGGCATTCTTTTGCGCCCCTTCTATCAAAGAACTGGTGTTTTTGGCGGCTTCCGCGGAGCGCTGGGCCAGATTTCGTACTTCCTCGGCGACGACCGCAAACCCTTTACCGGCCTCACCCGCCCGGGCCGCTTCTACTGCAGCGTTGAGCGCAAGGAGGTTGGTTTGGAATGCGATTTCGTCGATGACCTTTATTATTTTGGCCGTCTCATCCGACGATTTCTTTATTTCCTGAATCGCCTCCGTCATGCCGTTCATCGCCTTGACACCTTTATCGGCGGATGTGCTGGCCTCGCCGGCAAGGATATTGGCTTGCTTGGTATTTTCGGCATTCTGGCGGGTCATACTCGACATTTCTTCCAGAGATGACGATGTCTCTTCCAAGGATGATGCCTGTTCTGAGGTTCCTTCCGCCAGAGACTGGCTGGCTCCCGCAACCTGCTGAGACGCCGAGCCAACTTGTTCGGCCCCATCGGTAAGTGTGAAAATTATCTTCTTCATTGAGGCAACAATACTTCTGACTATGAAAAAAGCAAATAGAAGACCGGCGGCTATACCGAGAAGGCCAATTATCATCACTGCCCTTTTGGTGCTTGCCGCCGACGCCAGCATTTGACTATCATTAATTACATTGCTTTGAGTAGTTTCTTTCACCTTCTTTAATAACCCCTGAATTTTCTCGAGCGCTGGCAATGTTTGGTTATGATAGATCGCTTTGGCTTCCGCCAATTTTCGCCCGGTTTCAATATTTTGGTCGGCGAGAACCTTATTTATGGCGATTGCTGATTCATGGAGATGGTTGTGCGGTCCTTCAATCTCCTCAAAAATAGGTTTCAGTCCCGGCAGAAATTCCTGCGCATTGGTCCTCCCTTCGCCATAGAACCATCCTCCAAAACCGCACTTATGGGGATCAACTTCGACCGATATTTCAGACGGATTATCTGAAATCAGCCCATTCATGACTTTCTTTGTCCAATTTAGATGATCAACCTCACGCTGGGCCATTTCCGAAACTATATAGTTGCTATTGATCACCAAACCGGCGTTCTTCAGAATGCCGTTGATTCCGAAATAGGACCAGAATGCCACGACTGCAAGAATTATTAAGCATGTGGCAAAGCCAACGGCAATTTTGACCTTAAGGTTGAGATTCATGAACATAAGCCCTCCTCAGCAGGCGTTTTTCTGGTTAGAAACTCATCTCACCGAATTGGGCGGGCAAATCGATGAATTCACGTCAATGAAGACAAATACTACCATTTTTATCTTAATCGTGAAAAGTACAGATTTCTTTAGTAATAAATATCGATTTTTTTGTATCAATTTCTGTATGGCCGCAAGATGTTGATAACTTTCGACTTGCACCATTATAAAAATCTCATGAATTGCCAGCCTATGAAATCATTGGCAGAATATCTGGAATTCTGACCTGCACTTTGAATCTAAAATTACGGTTCCCGTCGCTATCCATTCCCGGAAGTCAAAAGGCCTGAACGGTTGTCACCACTTCTGATCGTTATTTAATTCAGCACAAAAGACTTTTGGCGATCACCAAATTTAATAGTATTCTTTTGGCGCGACAATTTTTGATAAATTTATCATAAATTTATGTAATCGATTATATATCAACTACATATACAAACATATCCACTCATATTGGCATATTTCGTAAAAAAATTTTGCGAAATATTTCACAAAGTCGTCCGATTTCTGTTGCCCATTTCCGATATTGATATTATATATCCAGAGTGGAAAATGTTAGAAAGTGCACAACAAAATTACCTGCTATGAAAGGCAAAACTAATTCAATTATATCACATATAGATCATGAACAGGACAAATAATATGTCTGAGACATCTCTTCGCATCAAAGATCAGGTGGTAATTCAGAGGAGTCAATTCCAGAGTCTTCTCGACGCCTTGATCAAGAGCGGTTACGATATTATCGGTCCGACTCTTCAGAACAAGGCGATCGCTCATGATCACCTGCAATCCGCCGCGGATTTACCGATCGGCTGGACCGATGAGCATGGTCCGGGAAAATACCGTCTGAAGAAACGTCAGGACGGGGCTCTATTCGGATATGTCCTTGGCCCCTTTTGCTGGAAAAAATATCTCTTCCCTTCTCAGGTAACCTTATGGGAAGCGCATAGAAGCGGATCGGGATATCAACTCAAAAATATCGACAATAGTATTCCCAAAACCGCATTTCTCGGAGCACGGCCCTGCGAATTGCACGCTATCGCCATTCAAGATAAAATATTCATGCAGGGCGAATATCTTGACCCTATCTACAAGGTCCGCCGGGAGAAGATCTTTGTTGTGGCGGTCAATTGTGCCGACCCCGGCGAAACCTGCTTCTGCGCCTCAATGAACACCGGCCCCAAAGCCACGGCGGGATTCGATATCGCCTTGACGGAAATCATTGACAAGAATAATCATTATTTTGCCGCCGAAATCGGAACCTCCGCCGGAGCCGAGATTATGAACAAGGTCAAATATGAAAAAGCAAATGCCGAGGCCAAAGCCGCGTCCGAAGAAACTTCCCGCCGGGCCTCGGAAAATATGGGGAAAAGACTTGATACCCGTGGAATTAAAGAACTGCTCTATGCCGCGACAGAACATCCCCGCTGGGACGATGTCGCGTCACGTTGTCTTTCCTGTGCCAACTGCACTATGGTCTGCCCGACCTGTTTTTGCATGAATATCGATGATGTCACTAATTTGAACGGCACATCGGCGGAGAGGCGCCGGCGGTGGGACTCCTGTTTCACCCTCGACCATTCTTATATTCACGGCGGGAGTATCAGGGTCTCGGCCAAATCTCGCTACCGGCAGTGGCTGACCCATAAATTGGCGGCCTGGATCGACCAGTTTGGAAGTTCGGGCTGCGTCGGCTGCGGGCGCTGTATTACCTGGTGCCCCGCGGGCATAGATATGACGGAAGAAATTCGTGCACTTAGAGATAGCGGTCGGACTGCGACGGCAGCCGCCGTGAAGGAGTGAAAATATGGAAACACTTGAACCTCTCTTGGCCGGACACCCCTTTCTGAAGGGCATGGACCTGGCCCATATTAAATTGCTGGTGGGATGCGCCACTAACGCCGTCTATAAGCCGGGCGAATTCATTTTCCGCGAAGGTGAAGACGCCAACCATTTCTATATTGTCCGCGAGGGCAAAGTTTCTGTTGAGACTTTCGCTCCGGTCCGCGGCCCCATACCGATTCATACCATCGGCAAGGGCGAGGTCCTGGGCTGGTCGTGGCTATTGCCTCCATATCACTGGCATTTTGATGCCCGTGCTTTTGAATTGACCCGTGTCATCGCCCTCGACGGCGAATGCCTTCGGAAAAAGTGTGATGATGACTTGAAACTCGGCTATGAATTATTCAAACGGTTCGCCGTGGTCATCGCCGAGCGGCTGGAAGGCTGCCGACTTCAATTGATAGATATGTATGGCAAGAATTCCTGAAAGGCGGACGATCATGGCTCATGATAAATTGAATCCCATGGAGCCGAAGCCTTTTCGGGTGGTTCGGATCCGTAAGGATACCTATGATACTTTTACTCTGGAATTGGAACCGGGTAATGGCGGCGGAGAATGGATGTTTCAGCCGGGGCAGTTCAATATGCTTTATATTTTCGGAACCGGCGAGGTTCCCATTTCGATAAGCGGCGATCCCGGCAAACCGAAAACCCTGGTACATACTACCCGCGCCGTCGGAACCGTGACCAAGGCCATGAGAAAATTGAAAAGCGGAGATATTATCGGCGTCCGGGGCCCCTATGGCGCCGCCTGGCCGGTTCAGGAGGCCGAAGGTAAAGACGTATTGGTCGTGGCTGGCGGTATCGGTCTGGCGCCGCTTCGGCCCGTAATATATCATATGCTCAACAACCGCGAGAAATTCGGGCGTCTGGTGCTTCTTTACGGCGCCAGAACTCCGGATGATATCCTCTACTGGCAGGAACTGGAATCATGGCGTTCCCGGTTTGACCTCGAGGTTCATGTCACGGTCGATCGAGCGGTCGGCAAATGGCAGGGGAATGTCGGAGTCGTTACGACTCTCATTTCCAAGGCCCCGATAAATCCCGAAAAGAGCCTGGCCATGGTCTGCGGACCGGAAATCATGATGCGCTACACGGTCCTCGAATTGCAGAAGCGCGGCTTATCTCAGGAAAGCATTTATATATCGGCGGAACGAAATATGAAATGCGGGATCGGACTGTGCGGCCACTGCCAAATGGGTCAGACTTTTGTCTGCAAAGACGGCCCGGTATTTCGCTATGATCGTGTCAAGGACCTGTTTACGAAACGAGAAATATAAATATGAAAAGCAAATCTAAACCCAAACTGGCGGTCTGGAAATTCGCTTCCTGCGACGGATGCCAATTGAGCCTCCTGGATTGCGAGGATGAACTCCTGGCGGTCGCAGGCGAAATTGAAATTGCCAATTTTCTTGAGGCGTCCCGGGCGGTGGTCGGCCGATCCTACGATGTCTCTCTGGTCGAGGGCTCTATCACGACACCGCATGATGCCGAACGGATACATAAGATCCGCCGCGCCTCCAAAATCCTGATTACCATCGGCGCCTGCGCCACTGCCGGCGGGATACAGGCTCTCAGAAATTTCAAGGATGTACGTGACTTCACCAATATAGTCTACGCCAATCCTTCATATATCGAGACGTTGAATAAATCGACACCCATCGGCGATCACATTTTTGTCGACTTTGAACTGCGAGGCTGCCCCATCAATAAATATCAACTGGTCGAGGTCCTCGGAGCTTACCTATTCGGCCGAAAGCCGAATATCCCCAAGCACAGCGTCTGTATCGAGTGCAAACAGCGCGGGAATATCTGCGTTATGGTGGCGCACGGGACTCCCTGTCTCGGGCCGGTGACTCATGCCGGTTGCGGAGCCATCTGCCCGGCCTACAGCCGGGGCTGCTACAGCTGTTTCGGCCCTAAGGAAACTCCCAACACCGGCTCTCTCAGCGCCCAGTGGAAAAAACTCGGAGCCGATAGCGATTGCCTGGTGCGGGCGTTCCGAAGTTTCAACGCCTACGCCGATCCTTTCCGGAAGGAGAGTGAACTATATGAGAAGTAGAACGATAAAAGTCGATGCCCTGGCGCGGGTCGAAGGTGAAGGCGGCCTGTTTGTCAAAATAAAGAATCGGTCGGTGGTCGATGTTCGTTTGAATATCTATGAGCCGCCCCGCTTTTTTGAGGCTTTCCTGCGCGGACGGATGTACAGCGAAGCCCCCGATATCACGGCGCGCATTTGCGGCATCTGCCCCATCGCTTACCAGATGAGTTCGGTGACGGCTATGGAAAGCGCCTTCGGTGTCAAGGTCGAAGGACAGCTGCATGCGCTGCGCCGGCTGATTTACTGCGGTGAATGGATCGAGAGTCATGCTCTCCATATCTATCTGCTTCATGCTCCCGACTTTCTTGGCTATGAAGACGCTATCCGCATGGCCAAGGACTATCCCGAGGCCGTCGAAAAAGCCCTTAAGTTGAAAAAAATCGGCAATGACCTCATGATTCTTCTTGGGGGACGAGAAATCCATCCTATAAATGTCAAGGTGGGCGGTTTCTATCGGGTTCCGACCAAAAAGGAGCTCCAGCCGTTTGTCGAAAGACTGAAATGGGCGCGCGATTTCGCGGTCGAAACCACCAAACTGGTTTCGGGGTTCGCCTTTCCGGATCTGGAAAGAGATTATGAGTTTGTTGCCCTGCGTCATCCCGATGAGTATCCGCTTGTCGGCGGCCGCCTGGTTTCGAGTAAGGGACTTGATATCTCCCTTCAGGAATATGAGAAGCATTTTGAAGAGATTCATGTCCAACACTCTACCTCGCTCCATTCTCAACATCTGCAACACGGCGAATATCTGGTCGGTCCGATGGCCCGGTTCAATCTGAATTATAATCAATTGAGTCCGATGGCCAAGCAGGCCGCAATCGATGTCAAACTCAAGGCCCCGGTACTTAATCCCTTCAAGAGCATAATTGTCAGGGCCGTGGAGACAGTGTTTGCCTGCGAGGAAGCCCTGCGGATAATCGATCAGTATGAAATGCCCGAACATCCGTCGGTTGAAATCATCCCGCGCGCCGGTGTCGGCTGTGGGGCGTCGGAAGCCCCCCGAGGGACTTTATATCATCGCTATCGCCTGGACAATCTCGGTCATATCGCCGATGCCAAAATCGTTCCCCCGACATCTCAGAATCAGAAAGTCATCGAGAGCGATTTGAGGGAATTTGTCGGCAAATACATGGGATTGAGTAACGATAAACTCACCTGGCAGTGCGAGCAGGCCGTTCGTAACTACGACCCCTGTATTTCCTGCTCCTGCCATTTCCTGAAATTGAAAATCGAAAGGGAATGACCGTGAACAATGCCGAGGCAGGACCCAAAAGGCCCCGCCTTTTGATCATCGGGGTCGGCAATGAATTCCGCCACGATGACATGATCGGCCTGATTATAGTCCGGAGTCTGGCACAGCAGGCTCCGGATTTTGTTGATATCCGGGAATCATCAGGCGAAGGCGCCTCCCTGATAAATGATTGGGGCGGCTATAACAAAGTCATAATTATTGATGCTCTTCAATCCGGCGCTGCGCCGGGGCGGATAATTCGTATCGATGCCGGGGCCGATAAATTGACCGCCGCGCCGGTTTTTCATTCGAGCCACGCCCTTGGAGTCGCCGAGGCGGTTGAAATGGCGCGGGCTGTCGGCAAATTGCCCGAAAAAATCATAATATACGGTATTGAAGGTAGAAATTTTTCTGCGGGAGAAGGAACGACACCGGAAGTAGAAAGCGCGGTTCCAGAGATTATTGAATTGATATTGAATGAAGCCGCAGATTTAATTATCTAAACCTATAGGTATTCGGCAGATTGAATAGATGCGAAAACGATTGAACATAACGGTTATCGGTGCGGTACAGGGCGTCGGATTCCGTCCTTTCGTTTTTCGCCTGGCGACTGAAATGAGTCTAACCGGATGGGTAAATAATTCCAATATCGGCGTAACCGTTGAGGTGGAAGGCGAAGAAAATATTCTCGAACAATTTCTGCTTCGCCTGGAGAAGGAAAAACCACCTCGTTCGTTTATTCAGAGCCTCCAATATACATACCTCGACCCGGCAAATTATAATGGCTTCGAAATCCGACCCAGCGATAATGCCGGAATCAAAACGGCTCTGGTTCTCCCGGATATTGCCATCTGCCCCGATTGTTTAAGCGAAATATTCGACCCGGGTAACCGGCGGTATCGCTACCCTTTCACCAATTGCACCAATTGCGGGCCCCGATACAGCATCATAAGGGCCTTACCGTATGACCGGGCGAACACGACCATGTCTGATTTTGTGATGTGCGAAGAGTGCAAGGCTGAATACGAAAGTCCGCTCGATCGCCGGTTCCACGCGCAGCCAAACGCCTGCCCGGTCTGCGGACCGCATTTGGAATTATGGAATCAAATGGGCGTCAAATTGGCCGAAAGAGACGACGCTCTGGTGGCCGCGGCGGATGTAATTAGAGAGGGCAAAATTCTCGCCGTCAAGGGAATCGGCGGGTTCCATTTAATGGTTGATGCCCGCAATGATTCTGCTATCGTCAGGCTGCGGCAATTGAAACGACGGGAGGAAAAACCCCTGGCCCTAATGTACTCTTCTTTCGAAGCGGCCGCAAGCGATTGCGACATTTCCGATATTGAGGGCCGCATTTTACGCTCACCGGAATCACCGATACTGCTGGTTCGGAAAGTGGCTGAAAGAATATCTATATCCGATTTAATCGCCCCCGGGAATCCTTATCTGGGCATTATGCTCCCCTACTCTCCCCTGCACCATCTTTTAATGAAGGAACTCGGGTTCCCGGTTGTCGCCACCAGCGGCAATATCTCCGACGAACCGATTTGTATTGATAATGATGAGGCAGTGAATCGGCTGCGGGGAATTGCCGATTGTTTTTTGATGCACAACCGTCCGATCATGCGGCCCATCGATGACTCTGTGGTCCGCATAATCGCAGGCCGGCAGCAGATAATGCGGCGAGCCCGGGGTTACGCGCCCCTGCCGATCAGGGTAAAAACAAAAATCCCATCAACTCTCGCGGTCGGCGGGCATTTGAAAAATACTCTGGCGGTCGCCTCCGACTTCAATGTCTTCATCAGTCAGCATATCGGGGATCTGGAAACAGAACCAGCTTTTGATTCATTTCGGCGGACCGCAAGTGATCTGCAAAATTTGTATGAAATTAAGCCGGAAATAGTCGCCTGTGACTTGCACCCCGATTATATTTCAACACATTTTGCCCGAAATGAAGGCTGGCCGGTTCACGAGGTTCAGCATCACCATGCCCACATTCTTTCCGCCATGGCTGAAAATGAACTGGAGCCGCCAATTCTTGGTGTGGCCTGGGACGGCACAGGTTTCGGACCCGACAGAACAGTCTGGGGAGGCGAATTTTTGAATATAACTGATGCGGGATATGAACGATTCGCCCATCTTCGATATTTCCCTCTGCCGGGAGGCGAAATCGCGGTAAAAGAACCGCGCCGTTCCGCCCTCGGAATATTATATGAAATCTATGGTTCCGATCTATCCGAAATGCGAAAGCTGCCGCCGCTGGATTCATTCACGACCGCCGAACAGAAGACTCTAATGACGATGCTTGATAAATCGCTCAATACCCAGTATACTTCCAGCGCCGGAAGATTATTTGATGCCGTTGCCGCTTTGGCCGGGATCCGCCAGATAACCAGATTCGAGGGTCAGTCTGCGATGGAACTGGAATTTTCGCTGAGCGGCATTGAGATAGACGATTGTTATTCATTCGCAACCGATACTATAAAAACCGGGATAAGTATCAATTGGGAAAGGATGATAAAAGAAATAATCGGCGATCATGAAAAGGGCCTTAAGGCAGGCGTTATCTCTGCCAAGTTTCATAATACCATGGCGGAAATAATCAATGATATTTCAATTCATTCCGGGCAAAAAAGAGTTGTGTTAAGTGGTGGCTGTTTTCAGAATAAGTATTTGACCGAAAGAACCGTCAGGCGGCTGAGAGAAAGCGGGATCACGCCTTACTGGCAGCAGCGCGTTCCCCCCAATGACGGCGGCCTGGCCCTGGGACAAATTTTGGCCGTCGCTTTGGCGAAAAACAAGAAAGATATTTAATATGTGCCTTGCTATCCCCGGTAAAATAGAGAGCATCACGGGCGACGAACCGCTGGCGCGAACGGCCCGGGTTGATTTCGGGGGAACGATCAGAGAGGTAAATCTGGTCTGCGTTCCCGAAGCCAAAGTCGGCGATTACGTCCTCGTCCACGTCGGCATGGCCCTGAGTACCATTGACGAGGCCGAGGCCCGGCAGGTCTTCAAATATCTCCGGGAAATGGGTGAGTTATCCGGATCTGACGAGGATAACGGTGAAATTTCTTGACGAATATCGTGACGCAAATGCTGTCCGGCAGTATGCTCGAGCCATCGCCGCCGTAACTACCCGTGAATGGACCATCATGGAGATATGCGGGGGGCAGACGCATTCTATTGTAAAATTCGGCCTTGATTCCCTGCTCCCCGAAAAAATAACCCTTTTGCATGGCCCCGGCTGCCCGGTCTGCGTGACTTCGGTAGAACTTGTCGACAAAGCCGTCGAAATCGCCTCGCGGCCCAATCTGATATTCTGTTCCTTCGGAGATATGCTGCGGGTCCCCGGGACTGCCGGGGATCTCCTTTCGGTTAAAGCGGCCGGCGGTGATGTCAGGATGGTCTACTCCCCTCTTGATGCCGTCGCGCTGGCCCACGAAAATCCCGATCGGCAGGTCGTATTTTTCGCTGTCGGTTTTGAAACCACCGCCCCTGCCAACGCCATGGCGGTCTTGCAGGCCTTTAAAATGAATCTGAATAATTTTTCTGTGCTGGTTTCTCATGTTCTTGTTCCTCCGGCGATAGAAGCTATTCTTTCGGACCCTGATAATCGTGTCAAAGGATTTCTTGCGGCGGGCCATGTATGCGCCGTAATGGGATATACTGAGTACGAGCCGATTTCCGCTCGCTACCGGGTGCCGATAGTCGTTACGGGCTTTGAACCGCTGGATATTATTCAAGGAATCTACTTCTGCGTCAGGCAACTGGAAGAAAACCGCTGTCAGGTGGAAAACGCTTATTCTCGAGTAGTGAAACGGGAAGGGAACGAAACCGCCCAGAAATTAATGCACNCTGCCTTCCGGGTGATTNACCGCAAATGGCGGGGGATCGGAGAGATACCTCTAAGCGGTCTCGGGCTAAAAAGGGAATTTCAGGACTTTGACGCGGAACTGCGTTTCGGCTTGGCGGGGAAAAAGGTCGATGAGTCGAGCGATTGTATAAGCGGGCTTATACTCAGGGGAACAAAAAAACCCCCTGACTGTGCTTCTTTCGGAACTGGATGCACCCCCGAGCATCCATTGGGAGCAACCATGGTTTCATCAGAGGGTGCCTGTGCGGCTTATTATCGCTACCGCAAATTTGAAATCCCCGATAGCGGAGCGGGAAAAGGATAGAAAATGGAAGAAAAATTCAGGCCATCTTGCCCCATTCCGATCTCCGATTACCCGCAGATTCTCGTGGCCCATGGCGGCGGGGGGACCTTGATGCATCAGTTGCTGGAAAAAATGATTCTGCCCTCGTTCGATAATCCGGCCCTCAACAGCCGTCACGACGGGGCTGTTCTGAACCTCGGCGGGACACGACTGGCCTTTACGACCGACTCCTATGTGGTCCGGCCCCTTTTCTTTCCCGGCGGGGATATTGGTTCACTAGCAATCTATGGCACCGTCAATGACCTTGCCATGTGCGGGGCGAGGCCGCTTTATTTGAGCGCCGGATTTATTCTGGAAGAAGGGCTGCCGATGGAAACGCTGTGGCAAGTGATTCAGTCCATGAAGGAAGCGGCCCTGATAGCGGGAGTGTCTCTTGTCACGGGCGACACCAAGGTCGTGGACCGAGGCAAGGGGGATCAAATCTTCATAAATACCGCCGGAATAGGGCAAATTGGTCATAATCTTAATATATCCCCGGCTTCCGTTCAACCCGGCGATGCCATAATCTTGAGCGGAGATATTGGTCGTCATGGTATGGCAATAATGTCGGCGCGGGAGAATATCGGTTTCGAAAGCAACATTGAAAGCGACTGCGCCCCCTTGCACGAAATGGTCTTGAAACTGATCAACGAAAAGATTGAGATACATTGCCTTCGCGATCTGACCCGCGGCGGTCTGGCCAGCGGACTGGTCGAAATTGCCGATTCCTGCCACTGCCGGCTACAAATAGATGAAACGACGATTAGGGTTTCTGAATCAGTTCGCTCCGCCTGTGAAGTTCTGGGACTCGATCCCTTTTATGTAGCCAATGAAGGCCGATTCATTGCTTTCGTGAAAGATCAGGATGCTCAACGGGCGGTCGATATTCTTCAGGGGTTCGAAAATGGCCGTGAGGCGGCTGTCATCGGAGCAGTCGGCAATGCCGGCTCTGATCTGGTAGTACTGAAAACCCTTTTGGGCGTCGGCCGGATTGTCACCATGATGAGCGGTGAACAACTTCCTCGAATCTGCTGATATATTGAAGCCGTAGGATCCCACTCAATTAATTTATTGGCAAATATTTACAGTTTTGTATGGGATATCGGACTTAATGGGTGCAATTTATTGGGGTGACGATAAATTAGACACTTGACAATTTTCAAATGCCAAATTATAATAGAACATCGCATCTCTTGCTACCGGAGGATACGCAGGAATTATTGTCAGGTATTTTAATTTAGTTTAAAAAGCTATTTTTTCACTGCCTGATATATCTTTTATAAATACCCATAATTTATATTTTGGAGCACGACTTATTCTTACAGAATATTTTTGAGATAACATACAATCCCCGCAACTTACGGAGGCAACTCCCCCTGATGCGGGCTTCTTCTTAACCCCATACTAACCCCTTAGGAGGTGAAAGAATGGTTTATCTCGTCGATCCCAAAACAGTGAGAAATTTCTGCATAGTGAAATGCGGCGTCGTTTATCCGCTGTATGGCATAAGGTGTGGTGATCTCACTATCTAAAGGTTATCTTTCCGGGGCGGAGGGATTTTCTCTCCGTCCCCGGTTTTATTGAATCTCGTCCATTTCTGGGACACAATTTTCGGGCAAAGGCACTAAATTTTGGGGTCAGATGGACAGACTCATGTTGACCCCTCTTTAAACTGGAAAGGCCTTCGATGCGCGTATCGCAATATAACCATTTTCAACCCTGGGATGAGGGCCATTATCTTGCGTATAATTCCCGGACCGGCGGAGTCGCTCTGATGACCGCCGAAAATTTCTCCCTCTATCAAAATCTGGCAAAAAAAATTATTAACGGTGATGTCGCCGGCTTCACTCCCGAAGAGACCGAGCTTTTGAGACAATTGGAAATCGGAGCTTTTGTCTATCAAGGAGATTATGATGAGCTTGAGGATATCCGCCTCCGCCACAATATGGCCCGCTATGAGAAAACTGTCCTCGGCTTATCGTTCGCCCCGACCATGGCCTGCAATATGGCGTGCAGTTATTGCTATGAAGATAATAAGAAGGGACGAATGTCTCCGGAGGTCATTCAGAAGATTGTCAAGTTGGTTGAGAGCCAGGCCGTCAGCCTCGCCCGTCTGGAAATCGGCTGGTTTGGTGGCGAACCGCTTTTGGCCATGGACATTATCGAAGATCTCACTAAATCTTTCTTCAAGATTCAAAGCGAACATAAATTTGAATATGTTTCGATGGTCATAACCAACGGTTACCTTCTGAACAGGGAAAATGTTGATCGTCTCGCCAAAATGGGAGTAGGAACGGCCCAGGTCACCCTCGACGGCCCGGCGCGGCATCACAATCGAACTCGACCCTTGAAAAATGGCCGGGGATCTTTCGATACTATTATCGAAAATTTAAAATATGCGACCGAGAAGATGCTTATCAGTATCCGTGTCAATGTCGACAAAAACACCACCGATGAAATAATAGAAGAATTGCTCCAGGAACTTGACCGGGCCGGATTGAGAGAACGCCTGGCGATCAATTTTGGCCATATCGTAGCCACTACCCCGGCCTGCTCCAATATCGCCGAATCGTGCCTTAACATAGCTGAATTCTCAAAGGCCGAAGTCGGATATTACAACCTGTTGCTTAAAAACGGTTTTATGATCGGTAAACTGCCGATGCCGACCAATATTACCTGTATCGCTCAGCAGATCAATTCGTTCCTGATTGATCCGGAAGGACGAGTCTTCAAATGCCTTGATAACATAGGTAATCCGGCCAAAGCAATCGGTTTTGTAGATAATGAATTCGATTTTGGACATAGGAATTTTACCGATCTCTTTCGTTTTGATCCTTTTAACAATGAAACCTGTCGCGCCTGCCATCTGCTGCCGGTATGTCTTGGCGGATGCCCGGCCAAGCGAATAAATGATGTTTTCACCGACGAGGAGTGCTGCGCCTCCTGGAAACATAACCTGCAGCCGATGCTGGAACTGATAGCCCACTCCAAGCAACAGCAAGCCTTATTACCTCAAAGGAGTTGATATGGAAAAGATAAATTTCCGCCCCGAAGAAGTCGTCTGGGAAATAACTTTCGCCTGCAATATGAGGTGTATCCATTGCGGGACCTCCGCCGGAAAGAAACGGGCCGATGAATTGACGACGGATGAGGCGCTGAACCTGATTGACGAATTAACCGGGCTGGGTACGAGGCATATAACTCTTTCTGGCGGCGAGCCGCTGATGCGAGAAGACTGGCCCCTATTGGCGGAGAGAATTGCCAAAGACGGTGCGAGGCCGGCTTTGATAACAAATGGCCTGCTGGTGAATGAAGAAATTGTGCAGAAATTCGAAAGGATCGGTTTCGACAGCATCGGTGTAAGTTTTGACGGAGTCGAAAAGACCCACAATTATATCAGGCAGCGAAATGACAGTTTTGGGACCGCCTATGGCGCCCTCAAGTTGATGAAAGGCCGAATCCGCGCCTGTGCCGTAACCCAGGTTTCCAATATAAATCTGGGTGAGCTCTATGAAATCAGAAAACTCCTGATCGATGCCGGTTGTCCGATCTGGAGGATTCAGATGACCACTTCCACCGGCCGAATGAAGGACCACAAGGATGCCATTTTGACTTTGGAAAATTATCCTAAATTCATTGACACCATCCTGGATATGCGGAAAATGGGCGGAATTGAAATCGATGTCGGCGAAAATATCGGCTATTACGGCTGTAAGGGCGCGGAACTTCTGGACGGAAAAATATATCTGGGATGCTATGCCGGGGCGTTTGCGGTCGGCATTGAATCCAACGGCAATATAAAAGGGTGTCTGTCGATGCCGGAGGAATTTGTCGAGGGAAACATACGGGATACGTCATTCACCGAAATCTGGAATCGTCCCGATGCCTTTGCCTATAACCGCAAATTTACTCAAGAAACTGCCGAAGGCGAATGCCGGGAATGCCGCTATCTGATGCTTTGCCGCGGCGGCTGCGCCAATACATCGATTTCGGCGACCGGCAAGAGGGCCGACAACCCCTATTGTATCTCCCGAATCGAACGGCAGAACGGCCTAGACTGCGATGATCCTGAGTTTGTCAAGGCTGACCTGGCGCTCATAAAAGATTTGATCGAAGCGGAGAATCGGGCCGAATAGATTTCGCGACGCTCCCGAAAGGCCGCCATTTGCGGGCTTTCCCCTTTTAATTTGGTCGGCTAATATTGCGTCCGGGAATATTGCCAAAGTCATCTCAAATATGATATAATAGGATGATGGCCAAAATTAAAAGACTGTTGCGCTACCTCAAGCCGTACTGGAAAGTGGAACTCGGGGCTTTTCTGGTAATGGCCGTCATTTCTGTCCTTTCTCTGGCCCTGCCGGCGGCCATTCAATATTTAATCGATAATCTCATTCCGTCACTCGCCGCCGGCGAAGATGCCGCCGCCAAAATCCATAAGGTGGTTCTATTCGCTCTCTTCTTGATCGGTGTCTATCTGGTCCAGATATTCCTGGGGTGGCTGAGAGACTACACTTCGGCATATGTCGGTGCCCACTTGATTGCCGACCTGCGCTCGCAACTTTTCGATCACCTGCAGCGCCTCTCCCTCACGTTCTTTCAGAAGCACCAGGTGGGTGAAATGATGTCCCGGCTGCTTTCCGATGTCGGTCAGATTCAGGGACTCTTTTCCTTCACCCTGCTGGTTTTCCTTACCAATATCCTTTTGCTTATGGCCGTCCTGATTTATCTTCTCACCATAAATCCCGTCATGACTCTGATTGCCATTATCCCGGTTCCCTTGACCATCCTTTTGACCCACTTCTTCGGCAAGAAACTCAATACTTTGATGAGGAAATTGCAGGAAACCACGGCGTCGCTTTCGGCCCGTTTTCAGGAAAGCTTTCTCTCGATAAAAACCGTCAAATCTTTCGGCCAGGAGAGCCACGAAAAAAATAAAACCGATAATATTCTTAACGGTATGACCGGGCTGTATATAAAGAACAGTGTCGTTAATTCCCTCGCAACCAACATGGTTCATTTCATCAATATGCTCGGACCCATTATTGTTCTTTCCTGGGGAACTTACCTCATCGCCGGCGGATCAATGAAACTCGGCGCCCTCATGGCATTCTATATTCTTCTGACTTATCTTTATTCCCCCATTCAGGATCTGGCTTCGGTAAACATCCAGTTTCAGACGGCCATGGCCTCGGTCGACCGTGTCTTTGAATATCTCGACCTGCCCCCCAATATTGAAGAAATATCTGCGCCCGTCATACTTGAACACCCCAGGGGCGCGGTGGACTTTAAAGATGTCTTCTTTGCTTATGAGGAGAATAGTTTCAAGATGGAGCATTTCAATCTCTCGATCCGCTCCAAAGAGAAACTGGCCATTGTCGGTCCCTCCGGTTCGGGCAAGACTACCATTGTGAATCTCCTGATGCGTTTCTATGACCCGAATTCAGGTTCAGTGAAGATCGATGGCATTGATCTGAAACAGCTTTCCCTCCGGTCGCTTCACCGGCATGTGAGTCTTGTTGATCAGGAGCCCCTCCTTTTTCGGGCCACTATTTTCGACAATATCACCTATGCCAGGCAGGATGCCACTCAGAAGGAAGTGGAAGAAGCGGCCCGGGTCGCCAATATTCATGATTTCATTTCGGGACTGAACGGCGGGTATCAAAGCGAAGTCGGCGAGCGGGGCGTTACTCTATCCGGCGGCGAAAAACAGCGGGTCTGTCTGGCGCGAGCGGTTTTAACAAATCCTGCCATACTGATTCTTGATGAAGCCACCTCGGCTCTCGATTCCCGCTCGGAGCACCTGATACAGGAAGCATTAAACCAAATCTTGATTGACAAGACCGCAATCATCATCGCTCATCGCCTGGCGACCGTTCAACATGCCGATCGCATAATATTAATTGAAGATGGCAGAATTATAGATGAGGGCCGTCATGATGACCTCATCGTCCGTTCTCCCCTGTACCGTGAATTGGCCCAGAAGCAATTGCGGGCTTGAGATATATTTCAAAACGTTCAATAAATGAGTGGCACGGTCGCATGAATATTGTACTTGACACACATTAACAACATACTATATTAGATCAGGTTCTGAGCCGACCTGATTAATTTTCTTATCGTGGGCAGCTGTAAAATGTCCAAGAGGCAACAGTCTACTTTTAATTTCTTACGTGATAAATAGATTTATTAAAAGGAGTGATTATGTTCAAGACGGCGTTTTTATTGACGGCGATTTTGTCACTTTTCGGACCGTTAAAAGTCTATTCCTTTGAGCCCATTTTTAATGCCCGTATAGATTATGAGGTAGGATCAAATCCCCAAGCGATCTGTACTGCAGATCTTAATGGCGATGGAAAGGCGGACCTGGCTGTGGCAAATCTCGAGTCGCATAATATTTCGATTCTTATAAATCAGGGTGATGGCACCTTCACTTCCGCGATTAATTATGCGGCGGGACTGTACCCTGCTAGCATTTGTACCGCCGATTTTGACGGCAATGGAACGGCCGATTTGGCAGTGACGCATGCGATGGACAGTGTTGTCATCCTGATAAATAATGGAGGTGGATCTTCATTCATGAAAACAACCTATTACGCAGGGGGTGTTCCATATTCCATTTACGCCGCTGATATTGATGGGGATGGGGATACGGATCTGGCGACTGCAAATTATGTTTCAAACAGTGTTTCAATTCTAATAAATAACGGTGATGGCACTTTTTCATCGCCGATTAGTTACGTGGTCGGAGGAGATGCTTGGTCCATTTGCGCCGCGGATTTAGATGCGGACGGGACAACTGACCTGGCGCTGGCGATTGATAAAGGGG
Organism: Candidatus Zixiibacteriota bacterium; assembly: GCA_900498245.1. Taxonomy (NCBI): domain Bacteria; kingdom Pseudomonadati; phylum Candidatus Zixiibacteriota; species Candidatus Zixiibacteriota bacterium. The sequence continues at coordinate 1,476,708 of LS998015.1, read as the reverse complement.
TTTCAGTTCTGCGAAATAATGGTGATGGCACTTTTTCCGCGCCTAACATCTATGAGGTTGGGTTCACCTCTATTTTTATATGTGCCGTTGATGTGAACGCGACTGGCATAATTGACTTGGCGGTGGTTAATCATAATGGGGTAACTGTTCTGAAAAACAAAGGTGATGGCACCTTCGGAGCGTTGGACTATTATGAAACAGGTTCCGATCCCTGGTCAGTGATTGCCGCCGATCTTGATGGCGACGGGTTTTCGGATTTGGCAATCTCCCATATCAGATTTTGGGGTAGGATTTCAATTCTGAAAAATAATGGCGACGGGACATTCGCTGCTGCAGTTAGTTTCGATGCTAAGGAAAAATCTTATTCTGTCTGCGCCGCCGATTTTAATGGGGACAATAGACCGGATCTGGCGGTAGCAAATGGTTTATGGAACAGCATTTCGATTCTCAGAAATGGCGGCAATGCGGTCTTTCCCGTCGCACCCTATTTCTGGGTAGGTGACCTTCCAAGCTCCGCTTACCCCGCCGACTTTGATGGAGACGGAAAAATAGATTTGGCGGTGTTGAATGCAGGAGAGTATCCTTATACAGAAAGAGTCTCTATTCTCAAAAATAACGGCAATACCACTTTCTCATCAGCGGATAGTTACTCCATGGAGCACTTTGCAAAGTCAGTCTATGCCGCTGATTTTGACGGAGACGGCAAAGCAGATTTGGTTGCTGCTAACGACGACGACCCGGGCACTGTCTCGCTTTTTAAGAATAATGGCGATGGAACCTTTGCGGCAGCAGTCAATTATGGAGCTGGTGCCTTGCCTTATAATATCTGTGCGGCTGACTTTGATGGAGATGGAAGTGCAGATTTGGCTGTAGCCAATAGGGGCAACGATGCGAATTATCCCGGCGGTTTTTCAATTCTAAAAAATAACGGCGATGGCACCTTTGCCCCGGCGGTTAGTTATGGCGCCGGGGGCGGGACCTCTATTTGCTCCGCGGATTTTGACGGAAACGGAAAGGCGGATTTAGCCCTGAGCAATGCCGGCGGCGTCTCAATTCTAATAAATAATGGCGACGGCACTTTTGCGGCGGCGGTGAATTGTAACACCGGAATCAGTCCTTCCTCAATTGTCGCAGTTGATTGTGATAGTGACGGTGATGCAGATTTGGCTGTTGCGAATAGAGGCTCCGGTAGTGATTACCCCGGCAATATATCGATCCTTATCAATAACGGCGACGGCACTTTTGCGGCAGCGGTCAATTACGCGGAGGGTGTCAGACCATCTGCGTTAATGGTGGCTGATTTCAGCGGTGACGGCATAGCGGACCTGGCTGTGAAAAATAACTGTGATGTTTTGATTTTAATTTGCCTTGGAGATGGCACCTTCGTATCAACACTCAATTACGGGGTGAGGGATGATGGATTCGGTTCGATTTCTGCCGCTGATTTCAACAATGACGGAAAACCGGATTTGGCAGTGACAACTGGAGGGAGGAGTGATGTTCAATTTTTATTTAACATTGCAGCCTTCGTTTTTGTCTGTGGGGATGCCGATAGAAGTGGAACTGCGGGCATTTCCGACATAACTTATGTCATAGATTTTTTGTATCGGTTCGGCTCGGCGCCCATTCCTGTTCAGGCCGCCGACATAAATAATTCCGGCACGGTTAATATACTGGACATATCATATATGATAAATTACCTGTATAAGAATGGTACGGCGTTAAATTGCCCGTAAGCTGATTCAATATCTTAAATAGAGAGGGATGGCATAATGGCCATCCTTTTTTATTATGGCACCGGCGCAAATTTCGGTGTCCGGTTCAGTTCTTCCCGTATGGCCCGGCCGATTTGATCCCGAGTGTACGGCTTTTTGATAAACGCCCCGGCCCCCATGGCCTGCATCTGAAGTACCCGGTCGGTCACCGAATAACCACTGGCGATAATGGCGCGTTGAGTGGGATTGATTTCCCGAATCTTCCGATATGTTTCCAGTCCGTCAAAATCCTTTTCCATCAGCATATCGATTATAACCAGGTCCGCGGACGCACTCTTGAGAAATGCGACGGCTTCCCTGCCGCCTTCGACTGCGACGGTATGATATCCCAGACTGCCGATAATCTGCGAGGCGGTTTCGCACTGCTCCGGCATATCATCGATTATAAGAATTGTCTCCGTGCCGGTGAGATCGGCCAAATTCTGGGAATCATGTATCACGGCCGCCTCTATCGCCGGGAAATATAAAATGAACTCCGTCCCTCTTCCCACCTCGGAAATAACATCATAATATCCCTTATGATCCTTCACGATTCCATATACCACCGAGAGCCCCAGGCCGCTGCCGCTGGCGCCCATCTTTTTCTTGGAGTAATAGGGTTCAAATATTTTTTTCAGATCCTTCTCATCTATTCCCATACCGGTATCTTTGACATGAACCGCAACATACTTGCCCTTGACGATCTCTTTAAAACCACTCTGCAATTCCTCTTGGTATGATTGTATCGTGCTGATGCTAAGGCGACCGCCGTCCGGCATGGCGTCGAAAGCGTTGACGATCAGGTTCATGATTACTTTTAAAAGATGCGGTGCGGAACCGGAAATGGGATAAATTTCACGGTTAAGATCTTTCGCGATCTCCACCCCGGGATTGTGGCGGCACAATTCCACGAAACTGGGGGAATTGAGATATTCTTCGATAACATCGTTGATATTGGTCGGCTTCATTTCATACCGTCCCCGGCGCGCCAGCGATAATAAATCCTGTATGACATCTGCAGCCTCCCGTGCCGCCCGCCCCATCATGGCCACCTGCTTGCGGGCCGGGCTTTCATCAGGAAGTTTATGAAGTATCATCTCTGGATAGGCTACCAGGGGGCCGAGTATATTATTCAAATCATGGGCGACACCGCCGGCCAGCACCCCCATTGATTCCATCCGCTGAGCCCGGGCCAGTTCTTCCTTCAAACGGAGACGTTCTTCGTCAGCCCGGCGCATTTCGGTGATATCGGTAAATACGCCTACTGTACCGATAAGTCCACCCCGCTCTTCGGCATATGGGCGGCCGGACATGAAAAGCGTTCTGGTTTCCCCGCTCTTGTGTTGGACAGAAATCACATAGGTGCTCTCTAGCCCCAACTTTCTTTTCTGGTTTTCCGCCAGCAGTTGAGACCGATCGGAAGGTACAACCAGATTGACAAAATTCAGGCCAATAAATTCCTCCGGCCCGTACCCCAGAATCTTACAGGCCGCGGGATTGGTATAGATAATTTTCTCCTCAAAATCACAGACAATAAGCCCGTCGGAAATGTTATCCACCAGGTTGCGGTACTTTTCCTCCGATTTGCGCAGTCGTTCCTGCATCAAGATGCGGTCCGTAACATCCCGCGCAACACCCACGATCCCGATAACCTTGCCGTTTTCTGTCACCGGCTGTTCATTGACCTCGAGATTAATGCGGTTCCCGTTCTTATGATAGATTTCCACCAGGTAGGGCGGGTGGATATTGCCTGTCTTGAGCGTATCTTCCGTATATTCGATGGTCTGGATATTGTCCGGACTGTCGGTAAGATACCTTGTATAATGCTTGCACCATTCCTCCGGCGTATATCCGGTGATAGATTGAACCGAAGGGGAAACATAGAAAAATACTCCGTTGGCGTCGTGACGATATAAAAAGTCGCGGGCATTTTCCAGAAGAATCTTCTGCTCATCGGCCAGGGCGGCCATTTTCGTGGCCGTATCATGCAGGGCCATTTCCGCTTCCTTCATCCGGGCAATATCAAGAAAACTTTCTATAAGATATTCCTTATCCTTACGGCGCACTTTGATGACACTCTTAAGAATCGGAACAAAGGAACCATCGGTTCTGATCAGCCTTCGCTCGGAATTATCGACCGTTTGCTTCAGGTCCGTTATCGGACATTTCCCCTTTTCGGCCGGGCAAAGATAGCCGTGGCATTCACGCCCTCGAATTTCATCATGCGTGGCTCCGATCATTTTTAGGGCCTGCTCATTGGCGTCGACTATTTTGTGGTTTTCGGCGTCCACAACCAGAATGCCGGCGCAGATCGAATCCAGCAGTTGCTGCAAATACCCCTCATTTTCGCGGAGAGCCTTTTCCGAATGAGTGCGTTCAGCCACTTCTCGTGTCAATTCATCATGCTGTTCATAGAACTTGGTAACCAGTCTGGCAAGCAATCCGAATTCGGTATTTTTGATTTTCAATGAGTTCAGGAGTGACGGATTATTATCGGAAAGAGATCGCGCCAATTGCTTCAACGGGGAAATTATCCATCTGAATAATAAGATCAGGATTAAAACTATTACCGCCATGGAACTAATAAGAGCCATCAAGAGGCGATTCCGCGACATTGATTCCGTAGCGTCCATTTCTACCGAGGGGCTTCGGAATATGGCATGTGCGACGGTCGTGCCGGCAAGACTATTCAGATCCGTCACTGAAATTATCAGGTTGCCGCTGTCGGCTGAGTTTTCGGCCAGCAAATTATTATCTTCGGACATGATAATCTGTACCTTGCCTCTGGCCAAATGACTCAATTTCTCCAAGAAATTGGTGCCCCAAAAGCGACCGACAAAAAAGTAACCGCTGGGTAATGCTTGCCTCAAAGAATCGAAACTCGGCTGGATAGGAGCGCTGTAGATTTCCATTAAACCGGCGGCTGTTCGACAAAAGTAATGGGCGAAATATCCCCGCGAGATTAGCCCCCGAATAGTCTCATCTTTTCCGGGAAGTTCTTGCAGCCGTACGGCCAGGCTATCGGCCGTGCTATAAACCAACTTCATATCGGGCCGATATACCCAGACCGCATCAATATCAAATGTGGTTAAAGCCGTCCCTATATTATTTTCCGCCCAGTCGATGGCAGGCTCTTTCACGAATTTTACCATGTCGTCCCAAAAGGAATAATCATGGGCCAGATCTTTCAATCCTTGCCCCTGAAGCTCTATAATATTTTCAAAAATTTTCGCCCTTTCCTGGGTCCTTTGCTCCCGAAGCAGATTCATCCGCGATTCATCTTGATGATGGGAAAAAATAAGATTCGCTATGAATATAAAAATTATTCCGAATATCATTAGAATAATTTTAGTTTCCAATCTTCTTAGTAGCCCGGCTTTGCTTATCAAAGATTTAATTTTGGGTGGGTTCATCAGAGCTGAATCCTTGCTGATATGCTCGTCAATTACATTTAGACCGATAAAACGGTTTTCCATCACACGGCCCGGCGCCTACTTGCTTGCCGAAATATATTTTCATATCTATTTATCGGCAAAATCGACACAGGTTAAAGCCGCCAAAGGTGTTAGGATATATCAATTTGATGCCGATTATGATTTACCCCGGCGACAGATATAATTGAGACAACAATAATCAATAATATGCGGCGGATGTTCCAAGGTGAAACAATGCCGCCAAAAATAACAAAACAGGATTTAATTTAATAGGGAGGTTTTGGCCGATTGTAAGGGGATTTAAAGAGGGTCCCTAAAAGGATTTGGACGCTTTCTTCAGGGTGGCAATATCAGGAATAACGCCCAGCACCGGATAACCGAGGTAATCTTCGACTTCTTCGACCTTTTTGAAAGAATTATCCATCAGTTCTGCCAGAAGAGCCACGCCGGCGCCAATCATCAGTCCAAGGATCAATCCCATTACCAGGATCTTGATGCGATTGGGGCGGACCGGTTCCATCGGAACCTTGGCCGGCTCTATCACCTGAAAACGGGCCTCGCTCAAAAGAGCCTGGGAAATCTGCGAACCTTCCTGCTGTTCCTTGAAACGATCCCGCAGATCGCGGGCCGCATTTATTTCACGGTTTAATTGTTCCAATCGGGCCTGATAATCGGGAAAGGCATTTATTTTCTGATTGATATCATCGAGAGCCAGCTTCAGGATATTTGATTTGGAGTACAAAATGTCCAGCTCTGTCCTCAAACTGAATAGCTGTACAATTAGGTCCCGGGTCGGGGCATCATACTGAGCAAATTGGACATCAACCAGCCTCCTGATTTCATCCTCGACATTATTTATATAATTATAAAGCTTTGTCTTATAATTAAGTATTTCGGGATCGCTCCAACGATAGCGCGGCATTAAACTTGAAACGGATTTCAGAAGATTTTGAATATCGTTCGTCATCCGCTGCAAATCGGGTGAATCGGGCAGAACCAACTTGCTCGAGGGAACATTGTTCAGTTTGCTCAATAGCCCCGTTTCCTCGCTCTTCTTTTCCTGAATATCGGCGTTTATGGCGTCGATTTCTCCGCTGATCGCCTTGCGGTTGGAATCGGATACCACCAGTTCATTCAGCTGAACGCCCATATTCTGTTTTTCGAATCTCGTCTTTTCATCGATTTTATCCTGCAAATCCTTCTCATATTTGGCCAGTTGATCATAGGTAAAATCCTGCGAAAGACGAACCGACCCCAGCGCCTGCTTGGTCTTTTCATCCATCAGTATTTCACCCAGGTTCTGGGCGATATCGCGGGCCTTGAAAGGATCGGGCGACAGAACCGATATCCTGACCTGTTCCAAACCGGCCGAACTGATGCCGACACGATCTCGAAGGTCATTCAGTATCAGGCTGAAGCGAACCTGGGACATCGACAAATCGGGGCGGGCCTTACGTAACTTCTCTGCCCTTTTGTCAAGGGAGGGATCCTGATCGAGATGAAGTTTGTCCACCAACCGCTGAATATACGGGGTCGATGTCACCTCGTTCTGGAGACTCTGCAGTTCCGACTCCCGATATCTGTTATCGCCCAATACATTGCCGACATCACCGACCATTCGCCGCAATTGGTCGGAAAGTCTCACCGGATTTCCGAGATATATTATGATGGATGATTCATATTCGGGCGTGATCAGATAAGAACCAAAATAAGCCGCCGCCGCTACCAGTATCAAGGGAATTACAATCAGCCATTTGCGCCGCCAGGCGACGCGAAAAATATCGCTGACTTCAATCGTCCTTTTATTCTTTTCCGTTTCCATTCTTTTCCGATAGGCCGGGCTTAGGGAAACCGCCTTCACATCTCTATTATTATAAGATATCGCAAATCGTCAGTAAAGCAAATTCATTCCACCGGTCAAATTCCGATTTCTATCCTTTATACCGGGTCCAGTCCCGTTCGATCGCCTTCGGGAGCTGACGAATATGCTCGGTGGAGGCGAATTTCGAACTGAAATCTTTGTAACAGCGGAGAATTTGCTCTTCCGTTAAATTCAATCCGGCCGCCACATCCTTGATATTCGTTTTATACTCCCAGGCATAGAGCAGCGGATCGAGCAGGTCAAAAGGAAGCACGAAGTAGAAATCCTGATCCGAAACCGGCAGACTGAATGTATCCGGGCTGGGAGTTCTTTCTATTATTTCCTTCGGGACGTTCAAATATTCGGCCAGTTGATATATTTGAAGTTTATATAAATGAGAAATCCCTTCGACATCGGTTCCGCCATCCCCATATTTGCAGTAATCTCCCAGTAGAAATTCCGTCTTGTTGGTGGTGCCGGCCACCAGATAATTATATTGATCCCCCCAGTAATAGAGTGCCAGCATTCGGGATCGAATTTTGACATTGGCCGCGGCCGTTATGGCTAGAAACTGCTTCTTGGACAGACGCTTCTCTTTCCGGTTCCCTTTTCCGTCATCGATTCGCAGGGTATAGAAATTATAGCGATCCACTTCCAGAATATTCTGGGGAAGAAAAATATTATGTTTGAATCCGGGCCCATACTCGGGAAATATGTCCTGAATGAGGGCGTCACGATTATTATATGTCCCCAAACTGGCCACCGTGTTGGTCAGTTCCACCGTCTTGTAAGCCACCCCCAATTGACTGATTATTTTTTCGGCATACTGGGCGGAAATGGGATTTGACTCCTTTTCCGGGAGAATCAATGCAAGGACGTTATCCTTTCCGACCGCCCGCACCGCCAATGATACCACAACCGCCGAATCAACCCCCCCGCTGACACCGACAATTATACCATCGCGTTTGGGGACACTTTTGATGGCCGCCTGAAGAAACTCTTGTGCCAGAGCCGCCTCCCGGGCCGGATCAATCTTGAGTAACTCCTTGCCGAATTTCATATTTCTTCCTTTCGGGATACCTGTATTCAAACACTTTTATTCATAAGTAGCATCTTGTTGACTTTACCCGACTTGTACTTGGGCAATGAATCCGCAAATACTATATATTTGGGCACTTTGAACTCGGCCAGTTTTGACCGGCAATAATTCTGTATCTCTTTAACACTCAGATCCGTCCCCTGTCTCAATACTATTACGGTTTTTATTGCTTCACCAAGAATATCATCCTTGATACCAAATACGGTCGCCTCGGCCACCTGGGGGTGTTCCAGGATACACTCCTCCACCTCCTTGGCACTGACCCGCTTTCCTCCCGCCTTGATAATTTCCTTTTTTCGGCCCACAATATAAAAATAGCCGTCCCTATCCTGCCGCGCCAAATCACCGGTAAACAGCCAGCCGTCCCGAAGAACCTGCTTCTGCTCTTCGGGCTGATTCCAGTAGCCAAGCATAACATTGTCGCCGAGGACCGCCAGTTCACCGTCGGTCCCTATTGGCACCTCATGTCCGTCGTCATCCATCACCTTTATGGTGACGCCGGGGACCGGTATTCCGATCGACCCGATTTTTTCATTTAATTTTTCGGGCGGGCAATACGACACACGCGGCGCCGCCTCCGTCTGGCCGTACATAATATAAATTTCTTTGTCGGGAAAGGCCGTCATCAGACGACGAACCACCTCCGGGGCCATCGCCCCTCCCGCCTGCGTGAAGTAGCGCAAGTGCGGCCAGGAGCGTGTTGCCAGACTGGAATTATTCAGCATGATCATGAAATTGGAAGGGACCCCGGAGAAGCCGGTGACTTGTTCTTTCTGCATGGTATCCAGAACCACTTCCGGATATAAAAAGCGGTTGTCGATGACAAGCGTTCCGCCCGCCAGGATATGGGTCAAAAGAAGGGAATTGCCGTAAATATAATAAAACGGCAAAATGACCATGACCTTGTCTCGGGCCTCCAGTTTGAGATAGATAACCGTAGCGATAGTATTGGAAATCAGATTCCGGTGGGAGAGCATCACCCCTTTGGAACTTCCGGTACTTCCCGAGGTGTAAAAAATGGCCGCCAGTTCGTGAGGCGCGGCTACCGATTCCTGTTTTAAATCATAGGCCAGTGAATCTGCCGATTTTTTTTCGGGGAATATTTTGTCCTTTAAATTGGGATCGCTTAGAATCTCTTCTAATGTTGCGCCGACTACGGTCTCGGGCGGCCGCTGTAGTTTCCTTTCGGTGATTATAAATTTTATCGGCGGCGTATCACCCATCATTCTGTCAAGATGACGTTCAAATTTCGCCTGACATAGCAATATTTCGGCCTGCGAATCGATCAATATTGCGTTAATCTTCTCCGGAGGAAGGGAAGTATCCAGCGGTACCGCAACCAGACCCGCTCTGAAAACTGCAAAGAATGCAATCAGATATTCAGCGCAATTTTCAAAAAGAATTGCCGCCCTGGTATCCGGCGGAAGCCGCAAAGTTTCGAGATATTTACCCAGGCCGACTGCACTTTCATATAACTCCCGGTAATTCATACTGCGACCATCATGGCGAACCGCGATATTTCCCGGATAGACAGCGGCGCTATTGGCAAGTATATCAAAAATTCTCATTGCAATTACTTATCCCGCAAGAAGCTCCGGTATTTGATAATTAACCGGGCCGAATCGATAGATTTTCAACTTATCTTTCGGTGAACATACTTGGCAATATTTTCGATTGAATCGAGATTCTCGGGGACCATTTCATTATCCAGAATGGTCAGGCCGAATTCCGATTCAATATATGAAGCCAATTCCAGAACACCCGTGGAATCGATAATGCCCAATTGCATAAAAGAATCGGCGTCGCCGAGTTTAGCTTTGTCATTGCCGATCAAAAAAGTATCTGTTATGAATCCCCTTACTTTCGTTTTAATGGAACCTTGTTCAATCGCTGCCATAATATTTCCTTAAAAATTAATATTGAATTTCTTCTTATAAACCCGCCGGATCAATATCTAAAGCTTTGACCGAATCTCCAGCGGGGCCAGTCGCAAATATTCGGTTGCCTTGATTTTTCGATCAATATTAAAATAGGCTTTTTTTACTTGATCCGTGGTCAATTCCAGGACCGCCGCGGCTTCTTCCGGGGGAACATTCTTCTCCATGGCGTGCCAGAGCATATCCATCCGATAGAAATCAAGTCCGAAGAAAAATTCCTCCTGAGTCACGTCGGCGCTGTATGTGTCCGTTGTCGGCGTCCTCTGAATAATTTCCTGCGGCACACCCAGGTACTCCGCCAGTTGATAGACCTGTATTTTGAACAAATGCGCTATCGGTTTCAGATCCGCACCGCCATCGCCGTATTTGACAAAAAAACCCTGCTCATGTTCGTCTTTGTTCCCGGTTCCCGCCACGGCCCAGTTCCGCTTTTCCGCATGATAATATAGGGTTGTCATGCGAAGTCGCTGCTTAAGATTGGAGGACGCCACGATCTGCAAATAAGCCTGAAGCGGCATCCGTTTTGATTTTACTACACCCTTATCGTTTTCAATCGTCAAATTGAAGAAATTGAAGGTATCTTTCTCCAGAATATTTTGCGGGATGACGATTTTGCATTTATACTCATCCGGACTGTATTCGGGGAAGACCGTCCTGATCGCTTCATCGCGGCGGCGGTAACAACCCATTCCCTCCAATCCTCCTGAAATATTTTCCAGAATCGCCTCAAATCCGAATTTTTGCGACAGACTCTCCGCAAGGGTTTTGCTTTCCCCAGCCGATTCCTTTTCGGGCAACATAATTCCCAGGACCCGTTCCGGCCCAAGAGCCCGAGCACAAAGAGCGGCTGTCACCGAAGAGTCAATTCCTCCGGAAATGCCGATCACCGCGCCGCTTTTTTTGAGTTCAACCCGCACTTGATGGAGAATCTCCTGGCACAATTCGTCGGTTACGCGGGCGGCGTCAATTTTTAAAGAATCTTTACTGAATTTCAAAGTGGATTACCTCTAAAATTGCATATTTACAGTTACATTACGCAGAAATACCGGGAAAATTAAGCCTTTTTTTTGTGGTGCCAAATATTCCTTCGGTTTCCTTCTGTTCCCCTGGAAAATTATTAAAATAAAATTCATTATTCCACTCTAATTTATCGGCGTTCAATTGTTTATCTTGAATTTGGCTAAAAGGCTTCAAACGGATATCAAAGAAAAATTCGCATCTGAGCGATCCTGAAATTGCCCCAGAATGACGCTTACCTGATTAGAAGCAGTTTCCCCGAATTTCCAGATCCTTCGATATACCAAAGATAAGTCCCCGAACCGACCGGCAATCCGGCTTCGTTGGTGCCGTCCCAGATGACTTCTCCCGAAGTAATTTTGGTCCAGTGCCGAACTGTCCCTCCGGTGACCGTCATTATCAGCAAGTCGGAGTTGTCCGGAATATCCGTAAAGGTTGCAACCTGCCCTCTCACGGGCTTAAAGGGATTGGGAAAAGCGTGCGTTTCCGGATGGATTGAAAAGACCGCCGCCGGGCTGAAATTATTCTGATTAACTTTGGCGCGCCAATAGTAATTTACCCCCGACGTCAGTCTGCCGTCAACTTTCCATGATGTCCTTGACCCTGTCTGCTGAGGGATCGGCGGCGAGGCCGCGACGGGCGAAACGAAACTGGAATCGGCGGCCACCTGAAAGTAATATCGGTTGGTGTCTATATTGTTGACATTGGTGACCGTCAATGTCGGATGCGACGTGTTCAGAATATCGCCGGTCGACGGGTAAAAGAGGGCGACTTCGGTCTCATCGTTCCCCAAAGACAAATCCACCTGTGACTGGCACGAAACAATGTTGGACAGGTTCGATATGTTCCCCACGGCGTCGGCGGCCTTGATACCCAGATAATAAACTGTCCCCGGCTGCAGTCCTGATATTGTCAGGGATTGCGATGTGCCGGAAGCCAGCGGCGCCGGAACACTGTTATACAGTGTCGCTGAATTCCAGTTGACGAAATTGATATTATTCAATGAATACCTGATTTCATAGGCGCTGGCTTGGCCGCTGGTGCTGTCGTCACCCGTAGCCGTCCACGTTAGAAAAATGTCTCCCGGATTTACTCCGGTCGCGGCGCCCAGGTCATGTATCGACGACGGCGGGATGGAATCTGTCGCTTCTTCGCCTGTCGTATGAGATAGCGTGATTGTCGGCGGAGTTGTTGTCGCCGCGGCGGTGTAATTAATGACGGTACTGTCGCTGTTTTTTCTCGCCTTTATACTGAAAGTATTGAAGGCCGTAGAATCAGTGCCGTTCGATTCCCAGTGATACAGGGCCGGCCTGACTAATTGGCCCAGTCTGTCGGTAGTGGAATTGATGACGATGAAGCCATAATTATTTGTAACCGCAATGGTGGCCCCGGCCACCGGCAGGCCGTTACTGCCGACAACGTTGATTTTGAACATCCTTTCAAGACCGAGTTCAAGGGAACCGTTGGATGTACATGTGAACGTGATATCCTGGTCGGAGGCCCCATTCTGATAGACGGCGTCACAGACAAAATTGTCCCGGCAATCCCAATTGTTGCAGAAATGTCCGATTACGAATGTTTTCGGGGAATACGTCGGGCTTATGAATGAAAGGGTATCTCCGAATATCGTGATCCCTTTGGCGCCGGCGTTGACTTCGCCATATTTCATCAAAATATTATCACTCTCAATCCGGTTATATCGAAAGACCAGAGTAGTATCGGGAAGAGTGACCGCGTCAAAGCAGACAGAATATGCCGTCACCCCCGAGGTCAACGACCTGGCCAGAAAGTGGTTGTTTTCAATCAGGTTATGGGAATTAACACCGCCATAGGCGCCTTCGAAAGTATAGCGGAGGGCCGCTATTGAACGTCCGTAACTGGGAGTCTCGGTATTGGCGTCGCCGCTTCCGACCACGGTATTATGGTGAAAATGCAGATACTGGCAATCATTCCGTAAACGGACGGCATGGGTTTCAATATGATTCTCATCATATTCGGCATTCGGCCCTTCATGAATATCAATATTGTTATTGAATACCTCGACATAGCGGGAGCTGTTCCCCCTGGCTGTCTCAATCAAAATTCCCCGCGATCCTCCATAGGTCGTTCCGGCCGTAATGGTGTTGTTATAAATTTCCGTGCCCGGCCCCACTCTCTGAAGTGCAATACCGTAAGGATTTGACGACGAATAACAGGTACCGCTGTAACTGGTATACTTGAAATTGTGGGCATCTACATTAATCTGGTTGTCATAAATTTTGGCGACAGCATTATCCGTTGGGGAACCGGCCGTGCTGGCTATCCTTATTCCGGCGTGAGGCGCGGCATTTATCCGAATTCCATGAATGCTGATGTTATAAGTAAATCCGTTGGCCGCGGCATAAGCGGAATCGAAAACGACGCCGGTATAATTCATAATGATGGCGTCAAAGAGGCAGCGGCTGTCATAATAATCGACCCGGCTGTTATATGATCCGCCGTCAATCTCGATTCCGTACCCCTGCCCGCCAAGAATGCATTTGCCGTTCCAGCCATTGGCAATCATATTGACATTTCGCAATTTTATATTATTGCCGCTGAAAGTAAAACAGGTGTTATTTTTTATGGTACTGTCATCGTTCCGGGGCGGATTATGAATTATATACCCGCCGTTTATGACAATATTATTGGCCGGATAACCGGATTGATTGCGCAGCGTTATCCCGTACAGGTTGGATCCTCCGCCTGTTCCGAATTCCAGAGTATCGGTCCCGAGATCAATAAACCAGCCGTCAAGGGGATCCTGATAGGTGAACAACATCATCAAACCGTTGGCGGCCGATGAAATCTTGGTTCCGGAGAAGGTAATCGTGTCAATGGCATCCGCGGAGTGATTCTCCTGACGCAGAGTATCAGGTAGACTGCTGATTACAATATGACCCGCCAGAGCATCCCGGCCCCCTGACAAAGCAATAATTATAAATATTGCGGCCACTACCGGGCCCAATCCGCGAAATCTATCCTTGATAGCTCTATTCATTTTGCCTCCTCATCATCAGCGGGAACACACGCCATATCGCACCTTTTATCCCGCCTATTGTTAATACCGTCTTATCTATATCTTAATCGGCCTTAAGAGGCCCAAATTATAGGAAAATCAGGCAATTCCACGGGATTTGACTCTCTTTTCCCTTATATGCAGTTTTTTGAATTTACATATACAAATATTTCCAAACACCATAAAAACAATTGCCAATCATATTTCCCCTAACTTCCAGTGATTCAAATAATCAAATAGATTGCCCGCCGCGTAATTATCTCATCCTACCTAATACGCAATCAGATAATCAGTTATAATCCCCCACAAACGATCCTTAACAGCAAGATATCAAAAAATCATTGCCTGGTTAATATCGCCCTTTATATAACACTCATAACTTATTGGTAATTAATATCTTATTCTGCAAATGAGGATTTGATTATATTTTGAACAACTTCACACGAATGCACATCAGATTTGAGATTAGAACCGATTCCTATCCCTATTAGTCGCCCCGTTTTTTGACGACACGGGCCGGATTTCCGACTACTACAACATTGTCCGGGACCGGCTTCACCACCACACTTCCCGCCCCCACAATGGAATTTTTGCCGATATCGGCCATTACTGTAGAGTTATCACCAATAAATGAATTATCCCCGATGGCAATTCTTATAAAGGTATCTTGACCATCGAGAATTCTTTTTTCCATATCCTTGAAATTATGATGATAGCGGCCAGATAGCACCGACACATGGTTGGCTATAACGGCGTAATCCCCAATCTCCGCCAGACCGATGGTGGTATATCCGGTTATAAGAACTCCACGGCCCACGCTTGTTTCAATATTGGAAAAAATACTGCCGAAGCCAATATCGAGGTCAGGCGATGATTTATTGAGAGTTTGTTTATAGAAACAGGCCCGGCAATAAGTTCCCAAAAATCTTGGAATAAGAGCCATAAACTGCGCAAAGAGGTCAAATCATTTGGTGGAATGAAAGAAATTATAGGTGCCGCGGGATAGCAAACCGACCGGCAGAACGAGGATATAAAAAACCGCCTTAAAAAGTCCCTTAAGTATTTTTCTCGTTGGTCCCAACCTCTCTCAATGCCTGCATGTAAAACTGCTCGTGATTCTTCAGAAAACCTTCTCGACTGTATTCATGATAGGCCTTGTTTTTTGCATTTTCGCCCAAATGCCGCGCCAACTCATGGTTGGTTATAATATCTCTCAGGGCTTCGGTAAGTTTATCGACATTCCCCGCCGGAAACAATATCCCTTCCCGGCCGTTACAGATCGCTTCGATATTTCCACCGACACTGGTCGCGGCAATCGGCAGCCCCGCCGCCATATATTCTATCAGGGAATTGGAAAAACTTTCATGGGATGATGTCAGAACGGCGGCATCAAAAGCCGCCAGGCAAGGAATGACATCTTGATATGATCCCGCCAGCGTGAAATTTCCCGATATTTTCTTTTCTTCTATCAATTCTCCCAAAGTGTCCCGTTCCGGCCCCTCCCCCACCACCACAAAATGAACTTCGGGGAATTCTCGGACGATATTTGCCGCGGCAGCGATAAGCAGGTCAATATTTTTTACCTGGCGCAAATTGGCAATCGAGCCGATAACATATCTCTCTTCTTTTATTTTCCAGAGATTCCGCTGCTTGAATCTCATTTCCGGTGTAATCGATGCAATATGGTCCAGATTTATCCCATTATAAATCACTCGAACTCGCTTCTCCTGAATATGTTCATTTCTGATTGTCACAACCGCCGCGGCTCTAGAATTGGCAATATAATAATTGGTAAAACGCCGCAAAAATCGCAATATCGCCACATCAATACTTTTTTGCCAATGCCCGATATTACGGCGGCTGGAAATTATCACGGGACAGCCACCCCGGTGCGCCCCGACGGTTCCGAATATATTGGCGTCGACAAAAAAAGTCTGGACGATATCAATTTTCTCGGTCCGGCAAAAGGCCGCCATTTGCTTCACTTTATCTACGGTCTTCCATCCGAAAATACGGTCAACTTCAAAATCAATCACGGGAAAATCAAAATTCTGGCTCTTCATCCACTCTGATTTCTTTAGAACTAGTAAGTATGGAGAATATTTCTCTCGATTGAGGCCATTAAGCAACATCAAAAGCTGCTTCTCGGTCCCGCCCGTAGGTGATTCGATTCCATCAATGACAAATGCGACTTTTATCACACTCTGGTTCCCGGCGCTAATTTTTACCCCGATAAATCTGCAATATTCGATATTTAATTTTTTTGACCGCTTTGTTCCGATATAAGATATCGACCAATTTTGACTGACGAAAGGAATTATAGAGCTCGGCCGCTTTCATGGCCCCGTCACTTTTATATATCACCAGGCGGCGATTCTGGCGAACGGCATTGGCAAAACGATCCTTGTAACCTTCGTCGCCCCGGGCGAAATCGAGCTCCTTCAAATTGTGCTCCGCGGCATAATCGAAAAGGTAGCGCAATATAACCTGTCCGGGAGACTTCTTGTAGTACTCGGGATTGAAACAGGTCTTATATAGATACAATATGCCATTGAACTCGAACGAAAGATAAAGCGCCGGGAATTTATCATCGAGCGTCAAACCGGAGACTTGCACCCACCCCCGGGGATGCATTCGCCGGACAAAAGCCCGGTAGAATTCTTTCATGGTCTCGTTCTTGAAAGCGCTCGGCGTGGCGCTTCCTTCCCAGCGCTTGATATGCTGTAAAAATAGTTCTTCAAGATGCTGCAGGGCGGCCGTGGTTTCGCTCCATACGGTATAATTAAAATTCCCCTGTTGCTTGAACCAGTTTATGTACGTAGTGATATTCCTTTTATAGTACATTTTTTTGGCGGCGGCAATGTCGTCAAGAATCATGGCCGGGCAGGCATCGGATCGTTCCACCCGGAAGGGGTATCCTTCCTTTTCCAAAATATGACGTAAGCCATCCGCTTGAGAGTTATTTTCGGGTAGTTGGTCAAGAATCGCCTTTTTCCATTTGTTTTTCGAATTTGAGATGACCGTGACAATGGCTTCGAGAGTTCCCGGTGATTCCGGATCGACTATAATATCGGCATAATCATTCTGAGGATATCCGACGAAAGTTAGGGTGCCGTTCGTCCTCATGCATAGTGGAGCGATCCCGCACAATTTCTCATCCTGATGGACCGCAATCACGAACAGTCTGACTTCTTTTCCAAATATCTCCAGCCAGGCCAGCATCCATTCGAAAGTCAGGAAGGGATTCCTGCCCGGATAATGAGTCAAAAGCTCTTCCCATTCCACCTCCAGTGATTTAAATTCATCAAGATTATCGATTACTCTGATCTTCATCATGCCTCATTATTTGTGTCGCCCAAAACGAAAAATACGATTGACCACTTCCGACGTCCCGGACATGGCCAGCTTCAATCCCCGAAGTGACATATCATTGCCGACATTGATACGCTTCAATTCATAAATATCCGACCCGGCATCATTCAACCCCTCGATAGTGCTGACTGCCCACTCATAATATTCCGCTGTCATGCCCTTAATATTTTCGTTGAAATCCTCGGCGGTTCCGTTGGGATACGCAAATGCCGCAATTTTCAAACCGGTCCTCGATTCCAAAAGTTCCTTTGATCGGCGAATCTCCTTTCGGGCGTCCTCTGCAGATATCGAGGTCAGAATTTCATGATTTACCGTATGGGCTCCGAATTCGATATTTCCGTTCTTCGACATGTAAATAATATCTTCCCAACCCAAACTCTCAAATATCTCTCCGTCCGGAAATGGCATCTTCGGATCGGCTAGGCGGACCAATTCTTCTATTACGCTATCTCTTATGGCGGTATCGGTTCTTTTGAGGTAGGCATTAATTCCGGATCGGGCCTCCAATTTTTTCCCCCTGCTGTCAAGTTCCAAAGTCCCCAATCCAAAATGGCCCAAATCGATTTCTGGGGCCCGGGCATGTTTCAGCACCAGGCCGACATAGTCGGTCCAGATATACCGTCCCCACTTTTCATGCCCTTCAATAAATGATGTTGTCACAAAAATAACGGCGGGGATTTTATAATCTTCCAAAATGGGATAGGCGATTATTCTGTTATTTTTAAAACCGTCATCGAAAGTCACCAGAACCCGATAGTTATCACCTTGTGACAGGGCCTTTACGAGATCTGATCCTTTAATGGCCCTATACGATTTGCTGAGGTATCGCATATGGGGGACAAAATAACCCCCGGGGATTTGCGTCCAGACACCTGTATCTTGCTCGACCACGCCGTGATACATCAATATGATCAACTTGTGACGATTCCAATATCTGATTATCAGCCAAATGCCGCTGAAATAGAATATTGAATTGAGAATTTTTCTGGCAAGATTCTTCATTTTCCCGATCCCCTAGGGCCGTCACCTGCCATTTGACGGTACATCTCTCCGAGAATTACCAATTGCCTCTCAAATGAGAACGTGCCGGCCAGAGTTCCCGAAGCCGCACCGGCATATTTCCGTCTTAATTCCCGGTCTCTGGCCAACTTGATTATGGCTTCACTCAGGGATCTCGCATCGGCCTTAGGCACCAGAAGGCCGTTGAATCCGTCTTTAATTAATTCCGGGACCCCTCCCACGGCCGTGGCGATCACCGGGACTTCCAGGGCCATGCTTTCCAGCACAATATTGGGCAGTCCTTCGGACAATGACGGATTAACCAGTATATCCGCCGCCTTGATACAGCCCAGGAGATTCTTTTCAAATCCCGGGCAGATAATTTTATCCTCCAAATGCTCTTGCACTATAATATTTTTCACTTTTGTCCAATCGGGGCCATCGCCGAACAATAGAAATCGTAGTCTATCATTTTTTTTCAGGGTCTGCTCAGCGGCTTTAATCAAATATACTTGCCCCTTCTCCCGGCTGAATCTTCCCCCTGCGACTATTACGACGGCCTCTTCGGGAAAATTGAACCGTTTTTTCAAATCCACTGTAACGACATTTTTAAGGCTTTCAATATCAATGGCGTTATGGGCCACGGTAATTTCCTCGGTCGGGATTGAAAGGGCTGTCAGTTTATCCTTTTGAGCATTTGAGACCGCCACGATATGGTCCGCAAACCGAATAACTATTTTCTCGACTAATGTAAATATCCGCACCTTAAGAGTATCTTTGGTCCAGCCGCGGGAAAAAGCCACCCATCGCGCCCCCGTTTTCTTCACGCCGCGGTATCCCAGGATATGGGAACGATAGTCATGTGTACAGAGCAAATCAATTTTTTCTATTGTCAAATAATCCCGGATCATGCCGGGAGCCCGTCTATCATAGGCGTTTTTCACTTCAAACAGTTTAACCGCCAGCCCTTCTTTTTCTGCTATATTCAGCAATTCCGGCGCTGACCCCTTTTCCGAAAAAGAACCGAGGACAATTTCAAATTCCGTCCCTCGCGCCAGACGAGCATGATAATGCAGTTGCCGTTCCGGCCCGCCGTAGAAATTGGAGGCGCGCAGATGAAGAATTTTCATTGCCGCTCCATCAACTTGTCAAGAAACCGCTGCAGTTTCTCCGCCAGAATATCCCAGCTGTACTTCTCAACCGCCAATTGTCTTCCCGATTCACCCAGATTTCTCCTCAATTCGGAATCATTCATCAGGCGCAAAATGGCTTCGGCGAAACTCTTTGCCGTATCCGCCAGAAGGAGATGTTTTTCATTCGCAACTTCCAGTCCTTCGGCACCAACTGTGGTCGATACCACGGCTTTTCTCATGGCAAAGGCCTCGAGAATCTTAAGACGGGATCCTCCCCCGATGCGCAGAGGGACAATGCTGACAGCCGCATTTTGGACATAGGGCCGAACATCCGTTACATTATCGGCGACACTTATCCCCGGCAGCCGGCCCAATTTGCGAATTACCTCCGGCGGATCCTGACCCACAAATGTAACTGTTATCTTCTTGTCCTTTTCTCTGATAAGCGGGAATATATCATGCACAAAATAATTTATCGCATCCTGATTCGGCCGCCAGTTCATGGAACCGACAAACACAAGATTTTTATTTTCTGGAACATCGGGCAAATTATAATATTCCGGATCGACTCCGTTATCTACCACCGCCACGATACAGGCGGGATTGATGCCTCTGATTTGTTCCGCTTCAATTTCCGATACCGCCGTCGCGCCGTCAACCGCGCTGAACGATTCCTTCTCAAATCGTTCCACTTTGCCCATCTGCCGGGCGATATACCATTTCTTCAGAAAATTGGCTTCGTTCTCGTAATAGCGCCGCCATATCCGATGCTCAATATTGTGTGCGACAATAACTTTCTTTGGTCCGAAAATGTCCCGGACAAAAATCGCGTACGGGGTCCACTCACAAATAATAATATCCGGTCGCTCACGAGCGATCATTTCATGAAGTCTCTCGGCAAAAACTTTTGAATAATGGCTCGTGACAATATAAGGATGCCGCGACAGAAGATTGCCCAAAAGTCGAAAATAAAACAGAGGTCCTGATTTCGTCGGTACATGAGGAGGGACCGCTACCGGATTCAGGCCGGCTTTTTTCAGCGCCTCAAAACTTTCCGTACTTTCTGTTCCGTAGGCCAGATAAGTGACGGCATTGTTCCTTGCGATACGGGATAGAAGATTGAAACTGCGGATTCGTTTTCCGGTATTCAGAGGATATGGGAATTCTTCGTCAATTATCAATATTTTCATACGGCTGTTTAATTATCGGGAAAAGAGGCGGACTGGTCAAAAACTTTTTTCTGAGCAATTTCGGTTCATTTCAGAAGCAGGAGCTTTCTGGAATCGGCCAGACTGTCGGCTGTCATCCGGCAGAAATAAACTCCTGATCCCACGGGCCGTCCGCCAAAATCGGTGCCGTTCCAGGGAACCGAATAGAACCCGGCAGATTCAAATGCGTCCACCAGGGTATTGATTTTCCGGCCCAGAATATCATAGATGGATAGCCTCACCCGGGCGCGGCTCGCGAGGCTGTACTGAATGGTCGTCCCGGCGTTGAACGGATTAGGATAGTTTTCAATAAGGCGCGATTGACTGGGCAGGGCCCGATTGTTTTCGCTGACGTCGAGACTTATATCAAGCGATTTCACGTTTGACAGAGCTCCAAGATTGCCCGCCTCATCTGAAGCTCGCACTGCGAAAAAATAGATATTTCCCGGGGTCAGCCCGCTGACGCTGCAGGTCTGGTGCTGACCGGCGGGCAGAGGCGCCGGCGGATTGGCATAAGCCGCCAGGGCCGGCCAGCTGGCATCGGCTATAGGCAGCGTGTCAAATTTGATAATATAACTCTGAGCAGTTCCCGAATACCCGTCATCCCCTGGTGCCGTCCAGCTTAAAGTCGCTTCCCCTAATCCGCTCCCCGGAATCGCGCCCAGGTCATTTATTTTTCCCGGGGGCACCGTATCGCCCGAGGAATTGAGAATGATTTTGGCGAAATAGATGCCGCCGTCACCGCTGTTCCAGAACACCGGAATGTAATTGGCATTATTCGGGACATGAAAACAGGTGTTCGGATCCCGATTCGATATGTTTCCGGCCGCCGTCGATACCAGCACCGGGGCCGTCCAGGTTTGATTTGTCTGTGACCACTTTTTATAGTAAATCATCGAGGAAGCCGCATCCGAGGACGTTTTTTTGGAATAGAAAATATACAAATCGCTCCCTTTGACGGTCGAAGTCACAAACCATTCATTGTCCGCCGTATAGGGAGAATTGTCGATAATTTCATGGTTCCAACTGCCGCTTCCGTTGTTGAAATTTTTCCAGCAATGGTGCAGTTCGTTGGCATCTCCGAAGACCAAGTGCATGGTCGTATCGTTGATGACATTGTGGGTGAAGACTCTGGTCTGCCCCATATTGACGGGGTATATGGAATGATCACTGCGCGCCTGAAACGAGGAACCGTTCCAGAGATAGTACTCAAAACCGCGGCTGTCGTCGAGATACTCCACAACCAGCGCCGGATTACCGCCAACATAAGGCATGGAGCCGATTCTGACATTGGCGGCGTTGGTCGAATAGGCCATGCCGGTCGTCCAGGTCGAACCCTCATTATCAGAATATTGATATTTGACATTTTCCGAGGCCGTTCCGGCGTCTCGTGTGAACACCCAAATTCGCCCCGTATTCTGCACCATAATGTTGGATCGATGCGCATCTGTAGTTCCGGATAATGTCACCAGGGCGCCCCGGTCATCGTTGCTGTGAGCGGGAGCGCTGAATTTTCTGAAATGAACACCCGGCCAGGTAAAATACAGATTTCCGTTCCGGCCAAATAACGACAGGTGCATATCCAACCACCCGTTGAAATCAATCTGGATAATATCTGTACTCCAGGTATTGCCGCCGTCAGTTGTGTAATTCATACTCCCGGCACTGCTGGCGGCGCTGGCGTAACTGAGCCAGAACTGATTGGGATCAAGTTCCGACATATATCCCTTCCACCGCGGGATTCCCAGAGTGGAACCGTCGGCCCCGCTTGATGCCACCTTGACCGGAGCCGTCAATTGATCGGCCGTCCCGGGCATTATAAATACTACAAATATGATCAAAAAGAATCCTTGAATTTTTAAGTAGGATGTGACACGTGGGATTTTCAAGTTTCGCCTTTCTATTTTTCTCGCAAGCACGTGCATATAAACCTCCTGGCCATTGTCGCATTTTAATCAATTCGGCCAATAAAATATATTCAAAAATGGCCCTATTTTAAAATATTCGGCCCAAACCGGGTCAAAGTTTATTTCCCCCCGCTCCCAAGGTGTTTAAAGGTTATACAATCTTTGACCACAATTTTCGGATTAAATCGATATAATTGCGGCACAAAGAGTTACGGTAACGCTAACTATCGCCGTGAAGTATGCCGGCTGGCGGGTCTATCTCACATTTCAGGAATCGCGTCTTACCTGATTTCTCTCGAGGTATTTCATCCACAATTTCAATCCTTACATTTATCCCTTGACCGATAATTTTCTTCATCTGCATCGGAATAAAATCCAGAACCTCTTGCGAAGGTTCCGGCTTGTGGGTGATTTTTACAATAAAGTCGGTAAGGGTCTTCTGAATCACCTGCATTTGCCCGATTTCATGAGCCGGTTCGGCGGTCAGATGAATTCCCAGGACATTTCCTGTATGCCGAACACCGTCCGGTCCCCAAAAATCATCGATCAGGCGACCGACCCCCGGACTCATTAATTGGAGTCCTCGGCCGCAGGAACAGGCTTTTTCGATCGGCGCTCCATAGTCATTAATTTGGTAACGAATCAGAGGGAAGGCAAAATTGGTAAGATCCGTAATTAATATCTCCCCCTCTTTGCCGTAATCGACCGGTTTTCCCTTATCGATAAATTCCACATACGACGTCTCCATCGCCACATGCAATCCCTCATGCGCCGGGCATTCCGAAGCGGTATTGCCGACTTCACGGGAACCGTACATGTCGTAAGCGGGACATCCATAATATTCTTCGAATAATTTCCTCTGCTTTTCATACAGCGGTTCCCCGGTCGATAAGATCCCCTTTACTCGCGGCGGCCGGTACCCTTTTTCTGAAATGTACCTGGTTAAGCCATAAAAGGCCGCCGGGAAGACTTTGAAGAATTCGGGCCGGTAATCCCGTATGTCACGATAGAATTTTTCCATTATTTTGGGATCGCTGGTGCCGGCACTGAACAGATACTGCCCCAATAGATAGCGGGCTTTCAATTTCGACCTCAGTGGTTCGTCATGGACAACATCTATATGCGCCGGCCAAATCAGGGCCATCCGGTCGCAAGGGTTTCGCCCCATATAACTCTCGTGACGCCATTCGATAGCCAACTTCAGATTAAAACTCTCCTGATCCCGGTAGAGTGGCGCCTGCTGCCCTGTCGTTCCGCCCGTTAAAACTCGCTGCAGTTTTTCCGGATTGTAACTTTTAGATAATATATCCCGGCTTTTTTCAAAGAGATCATTGCGCGTAAGAATCGGCAAAAGTGACAAATCGTCGAAACTCCGGATTGAATCCGGAGTCAGGCCGCGTTCCTTGAAAACCGCCGTATAAAAAGGCGATGTATCATATGCGTGCCGCAATAATTTTTTTAGATTTTCCCATTGATAAGCGCGAAGCCGATCAAGTGTCCAATACTGGCTCTTTTCGAAAAATCGCCAATGTTTAAGAGCCGAGCCTTTTTTTTCACGCGCCAATAAATATGGCAGCAGGATACGACGTACTGATGCTGAAAATAAACTCATCCTGTTTACCCGTTGACCTTGGAACCGCTGTCGATGCCGGATGCCGACACGGCCAAATTTCCGGCAGAAGACGATTCTTCGACGGCTTTCATTTCTCTCACAAATTGCATGGCAATCACGGTCAGGGCCGCCACGAAATACCAGGTATAGCGATATGCCGAATGGGCAAAAATGCCGGTTATCAATAGAGATCCGCATGATGCAATGATCGCTCGCGACAGCGGTCTCAAAAGCGCTAAAGGCGATCCCCGGGACGGCACACTTTTCAATAATCTGAAATTGAATCGAAAAATATCTATTACAAACATGAAATATATGAAGGCTCCGATAAAACCCAATTCCGCGAGCACCTGAATATACATATTATGCGGATTGAGATAGCGCCCGAATCTTTCCACTCGGGCCCAGGCAAAGGCCCCGGCTCCCACGCCGGTTACAGGACGAATAATGGCCATCTCCAGCCCGTCTTCCCATGCCAGAACCCGATTCTCCGATGATTCATCGAGATTTTTATCGAAGATAGTCTCATATCTGGCCTTACTGGAAGCGCCGAGCATGGTCCATCCTGCCGCCATGAAAACAATAAAAAATAACCCTAACGCCAGTTTTCTTTTGGATTGCAGCCATATAATTCCCAGTATCCCCAGGAAACCCAATAACCCGCCCCGCGAGCCGGTGATAATAAGGGTCCAGGAAAATAAAATCAGGCACCCCAGCATCAAAATCTTCTGCCAGTACTCCCGGTAATAGAAAAACAGGTAGTAGGCGAACGGTATCATGGTGTTCATCGTGATGGCGATACCGTTAAAATTGTCCATTGCGGAATTTCCCCCGGTGGCTCTTTCCAGCCCCTGATTGTAGACGGCCTGACCATGATAAAAACCCCAGTTAATATCGAATGTCAGTTTGGCGTTTATCAATAGAAACGCCCAGATGAATATCTCCAATTTCTTGCGTGTGTCTATGGTAAGTATTATCAGAAGGAAGAATATGGCCAGTTTCAGCAATTCCTGAATCGCATTTATGGTGCAATCCTTGCACGAAGATAGCGAAAAGGATAGACACATCGCCCCCAGGATTAAAAGCATATCAAGATTAAGTTTATTATCCGGGATTGTAAAGTGACCGTAGCGGTATTTATTCTTTATCAGGGCCAGAAACGCCAGGCAGGCTCCGAGTATCAATTCGATGCGGACTTTCGCCAGAAAAGTGTATGTCTCACCCGGCCGCATAAGAAACACGAGGAGATAAACCAAAAGCCCGAAATAGTCATATTTGACCATGAGAAAAATGACCACCAAACCGACCACGCCCAAAATCAAATAAAGGGGATTTACCAACGCCGCCAGCCCCCCCAAAATCAAACTGCCGACTATGAGAGCCAGGAAGATCAGTCCTTTAGCCGTGACAATTGGCTTCGGTTGATATGTCTGATATGGTTCCGCCATTTATCCTTATTCCGGCAGGGATCCGGCCGCCCCACGATTCTTGGCGGCAGTAAGATGCTCCAGCAAAGCGGCCATTCGTCCCGTCAATTTTTTCCGGTCTATATCTTCAATATATCGATATTTGCGTCGTTGCAAAGGCGAATTGCGCCATTCCAGATAAATCCGCCTTAATACCTCTTTCAAAACATTCCTATCTTCCCGATTTATACAGACCCCGGTCCCGTACTTTTTAATTAATTCCGAGGCCACCCCCTCCGGCGCCAGGGCTAATATCTTTGCTCCGGATGCCAGGTACTCAAACAATTTGGCCGGTATTACATTGGCCGCCTCGGGCCTGAAACCGAGCAGGAGCAGGAGGCAATCGGCCTCCTTTATAATCGGTAAGAGCTTCGCTCTCGGTACAAATCCGTGGAATTTTACAATCTGCTCCAATCCCACTCTCTTCACCCAGTCACTGTAATCATAGTCGCAATTTCCGTAAAAATCAATCGCCACTGTTTCCGGATCGAATTTATCCTCCTTAAACCATTCCGCTACCGATTCGAGAAAAAAGATCGGATTGAAATGACTGTAGAGCGCCCCCGTATAAAGGAACTGCAATCGTTTTTTTTCATTTCTGCTCAACTCTTCTCCGAGATCAACTTCCCCGTAGTCGAAACCATTGGTAATAGTCCGAATTTTTCCTGCCAGAAATCCGCCGAGATGACTTTCCATCTGACGGCTGAAACCGGGCGACGCCGTGGTAACCAGTCTTGCCCTTTTTAAAACCATACGTTCCCAGAATCTGTCATATTTCATGAAATACCCCGGATAACCTCTCTGGCTATAATTATGATTCAAAGTCCAGAGGTCACGAAAATCAACCAGATGGGGCCGACCTGTTAATCGGGCCACGAGCGAAGCGACTATGTGGGCCGATACCGGGGGTGACGAAGACATAATGACCGAAATATTTTCCTTGCGCACGATTTTTATACCTTTTATCACCCCGAAGGGAACCCAGAAAATAGCATAGTCCGGCACCGATAGGGAGAGACGGATGAACCGCTTCAGACGACCCAAAAGCGATTTTCTCCTATCGCCGCCCGTTTTTTTCTCAGCGCTCTCTGAAGGGCTGTATGATTCCTTGGCCTGACGATTCATTTCTCGCTTAAGCAACGGTTCAAAAGTCAATGAGCGGTAGATAATTGTCTCGGGAATAGACTCCAGAGGGGTGGCATCCCAGGAAGCATTGACCCCTCCCTTGACAGTCAGCACTACCGGGCGCCACCCGAATTGCGGAAGGAATTTGCAGAAGTTCACAATTCTGTGCACGCCGACCGCCGCCATCGGCGGGAACACGTATGACACGATCAGGACCTTCTTCACTCCCTCCCTCCTCTCCGGAGAATCCCGAGCAAACGGCAATAGAGCTCGGCATAATTCTCCTCGGACGGCGGTCTTTTCAAAAATCCCTTCAATCCGGCCATCGTATAGGACCAGACAAAAAAGAAATAATAATTCAATTTGAACAGCGGCATTATCCCGGGATGGAATTTCCTGAAGAAAAGCATCCGGCTCTTGAAGAAATTCAAATCCGAATCGAAGTTCTGACGCTTCTTGCGGCTCATCCCGATAAGGTGTATTACTTCAATTTGGGGAAGATAATATCCTCTGAATCCGGCCTGCTTCATCCGGTAGAAATAATCATTTTCCTCGGAAAAAAGAAAATAATCTTCAGCCAATAATCCGACCTTTTTAATTACCTCGCGACGGATTATCAAACAAGCCGCCGAAAGAACCTCGGCCTCGATTGACCCGAGGGTACTTTCTTCGCGGTTTCGGGAGCCCGCGAGCATCCTTTGGAAAATCGAATTGAGCGGGTAGAAATGCGAAGCGAGACAATAGCGGATCTCTCCGCCCAGAGTCGGGAGCGGTTTCAGACCCCTTTCCGCGGCACCCAGAGCATTTTTCAATTTTGGGCCGGCCGCCCCGGCGTCCGGGTTCTCGTCCATGAATTGAATCAACTTGCGGATTGAATCCTGTGGAATAATCGTATCGGTATTCAGCAGAAGATAATATTCGCCTTCGGCTTGACTCAGGATCTGGTTGTTCGCTTTGGCAAAGCCGACATTTGTCCGGTTCTGAATCAATTTCACTGACGGAAATTCCCTCCGCACCATTGCCGCGGAATCGTCCCTGGAATCATTATCCACCATCCAGACTTCATGATCTATCGGGGCGATTTCGGTGAAAAGGGTCCGCAGGCAATCCCGCGTCAGGTCGACCGTGTTCCAGCTGACTATGACTACAACCAGTTTCGTCATATTTCAGGAAAGATTGGAATTGAGCCAGTTGGCGGTTTCTTCAAAAAGACATCGCGTCGATTCCGGGGTGGAAAAAGTATGATTGGCTTTCGGTATCCGGGCCACTTTAAACAGATGTGACGACTGCGCGAAATGACCCAGCACTTGCCTGGCGAAGATACTGTCAAAGTCATAGGTGGCGCGATCCAGCTCCGGCATAAGAAAAAGAATTTTCCGCTCGGTTCTCATGAGGGCCTCGAATGATTCATAAAAGACCCGGTTAAACAGGTCTCCCTTATTTTCTTCTTCATCACCGCCCATGTTTGTCGCCTCGCCGATGCCAGCGTTATCCCTCTTGAATTTGGTTGCCAGCTTGACTTTAAGCGAAGTGAACAAGCTTCGATATGAGGTTCGTCCGGAAAAAAATCTGGCCCAAGCCGAAGGACTCATCAACCGTTTCAGATACCCCGCGACCAGGATATCGGCTTGAAAGGGATGCATGGTCGAGAGTTCGTATTCGGGCGAGGTTACTGTCACGGGACCGGCAATAAAAACCACTCCGTCAACTTCACCGGCCGCGGCTCCCGCTATAATCGCTGTCAGAGCCCCCCCGCACAGACCGGTGAAAAATATTTTCTTCGGCCGGAATCGGTCTCGCAAGTACGTTAAAAATATCAGAGCATCATCTTTGAATAACCCCGTCTGGACGGCGTCATATGAATCGATTGCCCGGCCGACTGGAATCTCCCCGTGGCTGTACCCGACCTTGGAAGTATCCATCCGCACCACCAAAAATCCTCTGTTCTGCAAGTCGCGCGCCTGACGAACAAAAAGGCGGGAATGGCAGACCCGATAATGAAGTCCGATATTGAACATCATCACCAGCGCCCCGTTAGGCCGGGCGGGATGATGAACCACCCCGTACATCATTTCGCCCTTGTTATTTTTAAGACTGAATATTTCTTCCGAAAAACCCATTTCTTTCCAAAAAGCTGAACGTTTCACCAAACAATAAGGGCGGCGCCGGCCGCCAGGTTTCTGTCTTTTCCCATTCAAATTCACGTGGCACGGCCCGAATTTCAGCCCGGTCAAACGCTCCCCGGAGCGTTTCCAGTTCGGGGCGAATCCTGTCGGGCGCCGCCGCAATTTGCATGATCAGGGCCGCCCCGGGATAATTTTGGGCTTTTCCCTTTAATGTCGCTGCCGTCGCCCCGTCATAAAATCTGCCGGTGATATTATATCCCTCAACCGTGACCGCCGCTCCCTCCCGCATAACCCGCACCAGGTCATCGCGGTTGCGGGAGACCTTGCCCTCAATCAGCATTTGCGAAGCGAGGTTGATTCGTAAATAGTCATAGAAAAATTTGCCGGTATCTATTATCGGTTCCCAGAGCACCAGGAGATCAGGACTCAATTTCTCCGCCGACAGCGCCGCCAGAGTGGCTCCCCAGCGAAGACCCAAAAGCACCGATTTTTCAAGGCGGTGGCGGCTCCTGAAGTCGATGAATATTGATTCAATGTCCAGCAGACGGTCCTCAAGCGATGCTTCTTCAAAATTCCCTTCACTGTCGCCGTCGCCGAAATAGTCAAAGCTAACGACGCCCACGCCGACAGCCGCCAGAGCACGGGCCAGCGAAACATAGATGCGCAATGTCCTGACTTTCTCTTCCGCAAAAGGAGAACAAAGAACCACCCCGGAATTAAATCCACCCGCGGGAAGATATTCGGCTCGGAAAATCTTTTTGCCGCCGCGATCAAAATAATCATGCTTTTCAATTATTGACGGATTTGGAAAATTAACTTTTTCCCAATCGACAGCTATCATAAGTCCGATAAAAATCCTTTCTAATTTGGACTACTTGGCTTTCGCCTTAATTATCGTCATTTCAAGGGATTAGGTTAGGCGTGGGTCCCAAAATCAATCCAGAATCGGCCCCAGAACATTCGCCATTATCGCATATCCCTTCTCATTTGGATGGATGGAGTCCCGGGCCAGCGAATCGGGAAGGTAACCGTCCTTATCCGACAGGGCCTCATAATAGTCGGCTATTATAAACCCGTGTTTCGCCCCCAATTCCCTGACTCGCGAATTAAAGTCTTTAACCTGCGCCGCAATACTATAATCGGGATACTCCTCCGCGCTCTTCGTAGCCGGAAGGACAGTTGCCAGAATCGGCTTTATATTATGGCCGGCCGCTTCCATCGCCATCAATTCATACTCATCCCATATTGCCTGAATGTCGGCTTTCGGCGTGAAATTCCCGGAGCAGAATTTTAACACAACATTCCCCGGTTCAAGCCTGAGGACATCGGGCGAGAAGCGGGCCAATAACTGGGTGTCCGACTGCGAACCGATACCGCGATTGATAAGTCCCTTACCGGGTAAATATTTCTCAGCATCGAATCCCTTGGTAATCGATGCCCCAAAAAGAATCGTCATCTTTTTCCTCTGTTCCGGTGAGGTTTCTTTCAGGAGCCGCTCGTTCTCCGCTTTATAGACTGCAATGCCTCCAAAATCGGCTTTGAGCGACTCATACTTGGCCTTTAAATCCGCATGATAATTCTGATACTGACGAATTTCACCACGAAGCTTCAGGGCCTTATAGATAAAATAGGCACCTATCAAATTCCCCGCCAGCGACAAGATCAGTATAACCACCATAAAGTTTTTCATATATCTCTCCCTAAAAGGAATTATTTCGCGCCAATTTTGTTTCTGTTCAAGACTTCCCGAGTGGCCCGACTTATCCGATCGTACCCGGCCGGGTTCAGCAAGATTTGGCCCGCTGAATATTCTTTCGCCAGATAACCGGAAGAATCACTCACCGCCCCGGCAAAATCGGCCAGCGGGATATTTTTCTCGGTACAATAAGATGACAGCCAGCGGTTGAACAAATTTAAACTGTCCTGCACGATGTACGGCACCTCGATCTCGGAGGCAAAATCCGGTCCGACCGGAACGACAGAAGTTAGAATAGGAATTATTCCGTTGGCTTTGGCCATATCGGCCAGTGACTTGATATAGTCCCTCAACTCGGCCTGGCTGTTTTCCGGGCGGAAATTGTAGGAACTGAATTCCACCACCACTGCAGCCGGTTTCAAATCGACCACGTCCGACTGAAATCTGAGAACAAAACCGGCCAGCCTTTGACCAACAATACCTCTATTAATAGTTTCGTATTCAGGGAAATATTTTTCAAGTTCCCAGCCGTGAGTAATCTGCGAACCGATGAACACCACGCGGTTCGGCGAAGCGGGCTGACCCTCCACTTTTCTATTTTCGGCTTCGAAAGTACGGCGGCTCGAAAAATCATCGACCACATTGGTATATTTATCCAGAAAATAGTTCACGTGGCGGCGGTAATCAAGCGCTTTATAGGCCACATAAATTATGAACAAATTACCAATCAGAGAAAAAATCAGAATATTTCGCCATTTCTTTTCCATAAGGACCCGAACTTCAATATTCTCCGGACAGTCTACATTCTGCAGGGACTCCGGACATGGATTTCAATATGAAATCCAATTCATATACGCATTCAAAATTTAATTAAAAGTAAAATCGACAGGTTCTGTCAAGATAATAAATCTTTGAACGCCAACAACCTCAATAACATACCGGATCGGGACCTTCGTGGTATATCGACTTTATGACATAACTGACGTCAAGAATATTGATTATCCCTGAGGCATCGACATCGGCCGACTGAAGAGGGTACGGCAGGAACCCCTCTTTATAAAGGTAAGAAACGACACAGGCGACATCCTTGATATTAATATATCCGTCCGCATTGGCATCGCCCGGAATATAACTGCAGTTCAAAGTGTCCCCGGCCGTCACCAGCGGCGAGTTGGAAAGGACCGAATAATTCCCGGCCAAATCATAGGTTTTCATCGCGAAATAAAAACTGGCACCGTATACCAGGCTCTTGACAATCATGGAGTCCTTTACTCCCGCTATCGACGGACTTGGTTCTCCCAACACCCGTGACGCATTTCTCCATTCCGCCTCGGTGTCCAGCGGTCCCAAAGAATAGGCCTGGTATCTTATATCATAGCCGGCGGCGCGACCCGTATATCCATTATCTCCGGGTGCGGTCCAGCGGAGCAAAATCTCCCCCGGATTAAAAGTCGTCTCTCCCGCCAGTCCTCCCTCGGCGTCTGCGCTTCCGACAGCAGCAAAAATCGCTGCGATCGCCATAAATATAAATATAGGTCCCTGGTTCAAATTACTCATACCTCAGTCTTCCGAAATAAACAAGCCTGAAGCCGTTTACTTCACATTAACCGTCAATGTAACAACACCATTATCAAAAGGCGGGTAGGGGAATTCGGGCCAAAAGAACCCGATATAAAATAAGTCCTCAAAAGTAGTTTTCAATCTTTGCGTATTATAGTAACGCATTTATCAATAACAACATAAGGATTTATGCTCGAATGTCAAGAAAAATTGGCCATTTCTGGCGTCGTTCGACGGTCTCAATCTTTCGAAAATTATTTATGACGAAGTTGATCGGATATCGCCAATGACAAAGGAGGGAAATCCTCAAAATTCAATTTCTAATTAAGATTGCTAAAAAATTGTCAATTTATTACCTATCTTAATAATAGTTCTATTCAAGAGGAAAAATATGCCGGGAATCTTTGGCGTCATAAGAAAACAGAATGAGGATAGGGACGCGAATGAGAAACTCATTCAAGAAATGAAGAACCGCCTTTCATATAATGAGCAATTTACTTCTCAGACATATTCCGGCGCCTGGTTCGCCTTCGGACTTGTGGAACTTCCCCTTGAAGGTGAGGAAAGACTTGCAATCGATGAAAGGCGACAAATGGCCTCCGCCTTTTCCGGTTATATTTATGATTGGAAGAATGTTCAATCCGGACAAATTTCAGCCCCGACCGATAAAAAGGCGACCCGTCTTATTGATATTTATCGAGCTTCGCCGGATAATTGGCCGGAGAAAATCGACGGTTCTTTCAATGCTGTGATCTTTGACTTGGAGCATAAGCGGGTCACAATTGGCAACGATCGTTTCGGCCACCGCCATCTTTATATCTTTGAGGATGACCGGTATTTCCTGTTCGCCACTGAGGTCAAAGCGTTTCTCGCTTACGAAAATTTCAAAAAGGCCCTCAACAATAACGCCGTGGCTGATTATTTCAATTATGGATATCTGATGGGGGACAAAACCATGTTCAGCGGCGCCAGAAAATTGCCCGGCGCCAGCCTTTTGAATTATCAAAACGGACAGATATCCGTCAGACAATACTGGGACTATCATTACGGCGAGGAATCCCGTCAGCCGATCCCGGAGATGATCGAGGAGGTCGATGCCCTTTACGGGCAGATTATCAGGAAAAGAATCGGTCAGGCCCGAAATATCATCCTGCCCCTTTCCGGTGGCCTCGACTCCCGTTTTATATTACACCATACGCTTCTGGCCGGACACAATCCCCGTACCTTCACGCACGGCATCAAAGGTTGTCTTGATTACAAAGTGGCCAAAGACGTGGCTCGGTTCCTCAAACTGGAGCATTTCCGCTTTATAGAAATCGATCCCCGCTGGATCGCTCAATATTCCGAGCAGATGATATTTTTATCCGACGGCATGATGGACAACAGCCCGGCCATTCTTATCGGCATCGGCAAGCAATACGGCCTTCCCGCCGAATCGTCGGTATTCCTCAACGGTATCTTCGGCGGGCCGACCAATTTCGGCTCCTCTTATTTTAAGCCGTCCGAAATCGTAAAAGATATCAGTCATGAAGAAAAACTTAACCGCATAAAATTTACTCTGGGCGGAGATTTTCTCGATGATGATTTCTTCTTCTGTTTCACCGATCAATTCCGGCAATTTTTAAAGGACCGATATTTGCCTTCTATCGACGATGAATTTCGGGCCTGTGAAAAAGTTTCCCCCTGGTACTGTAATCAGAAGGACATTTTCTTTATTAAAAATCGCCTGGCCCGCTATATGAATCAAGTCGACTGCAACCGATTCTTCTGGCACGATCATTTTGCCCTGGCCGATGATAGGCTGGTCGATTTTTACCTCAAACTGCCGGCCCACTTAAAACCCGGACGAGTCTTTATGCGTGATTATTTTCTGGCCAAATTGCCGGACCTGGCCCGGATCACATATCAGGGCACCGGCGTCAACCTCTATCAAACACGCTCGAATTTCAGCAAAAAATATGAAGCCTGGCGCGGAAAAATGCGCCATTATTTGGAACGCCTGTCGGCCGGTAAACTGATTCTATACAATAAGAAAAATTATCACCATTATAACCAGTGGTACCGTGCCTGCCCCGAGGTCCGTGATTTTTATGAATCGGTGTTGCTTGATGAACGCACCCGCCGCCGCGGATATTACAATATGCCCCATCTGGAGATGCTTCTGAAAAAACAGCGCCGCGGCGCCCCCGGTGCCGGAAATCTGTCGTCTCTTCTCGGGTTCGAACTGTTTAATCGTCTATTTGTCGATTAGGCCGTTCGAGCGCCTCTCGGCCCGTGCAGCGGAAAATTGCTTTGCGGATCAAAGCATCCATAGCATCGACCAGCGGCACCAGACAATCGTCTTGATCGAACAGTAGCGGGAACTCCGAACACCCGGAGATAATGGCCTCGGCTCCATTTAAGAGCAGCCAGTTCATCGCCACCAGCATTTTATCCCGCGCCGGCTGCTGATAACCGGCCTTGATGCCGTCGGGAGCGTACAGTGCCCCCATCACAAACTTCTCTTGAATATCATCGGGCAAAATCAGCGGCTCCAAGCTGGCGGCTTTCAGGGCCTTCTGAAATAATTCGGTTCGAATGGTCCCCGTTGTTCCTAGAATTCCTACCTTTTTCGCCCGAGGAGCACGGCTTTTAATCTGCTCGAGTGTCTCTTCAATGGCACTCAACACTTCGCACTTTATTTCTTTGCGCAGGGCCTCGATGTAATGATGGGATGTTACGCAACCCAGGATAATCAGGTCCACTTCATTTCTTTCCAAAAGACGCGCCGAATCCAGAAGGGGGGGATAAGAACTGGGCCCCTCGTTCAAAATGGCCTTGGTCCTATCCGGAATCGTGGTGTTGGAATAAAGCAGACTTTCGATATGATCCTGATCGACCTCTACCGGAGTCAATCTGATAATTCGCTCGTAAAGAACCGCCCCTGCTTCCGCTCCCATGCCTCCTATAATCCCCAAGAATCTCTTGCCGTTTTTCACAAGTTCCTCAAAGCCTTAAGGGTCAAAACATCTCGCTCGGGTCCACTTTAGAAATACTGAAACGGTATTTGCCTGAGCTCTCTAAAGGAATATTTTCGACATATTCTATTGAGTACTTTACCCTTGGGCCGAAGAACCGTGGTATTTCCCTCTCAAAAAATCTCAGAGTGGCATCCCCGAATTTCTCTCCTTTTACGATACGGAAAGTCACTTCGTTGATATTTTCTTGAATCAATTGGGCCTGCGCTACCCCGGGGGCATTGGCTATCAGATAAATGGTCAAGGCCGCTCCCGAAATAATTTGCCCCTCCGGAGTTATGAGGAAGTCGGTGATTCTTCCTCCCGCAATTGACATTAGAGGTAATCCTCGCCCGCAACCGCAATTATTCCCCGTCCAGCATCCGGTATCTTCATTTTGATAGCGGATAAAGGGCATCCCGAAATTGAGCAAATCGGTTACAAGTGTCTTTCCCGGCTGTCCCGGGGAAGTCGGCTTACCTTCTCTGACGAACTCCAGCAGGAGGGTTTCGGCGCATAGATGGAGTCCACTGTGCCGATCGCACTCCGAGGCGATCAAACTGGTTTCGCGCGAACCATAGCGGTCGAATACTCGACATTCGAATACCGACTCGATTACCTGCCGCTGGCTCGGTTCCAGGACTTCGGCGGAGGTAATAACGGCCCGCGGCCGATGATAATCGCGAATCCCGGTCTCTTTCAAAAAACGGGCAAAGAGAAAAATCGAGTTGGCATAGGCAATATAAATCTCGGGCCGGTATTTATTAAGGGCCTGATTGAACGCCGTTAATTTCTCGCGGCTTATACTGGAAGTATCAAGGATGAGGCGCCGTTCCAGAAGGAGATTGCGCAAGCGGGCCTTGACATTCTGCACACCCGATAGATCGCCCCGATGCCCCCAGAGATAGGCCGTCTTCATTCCGATATCCCACCCGGCCCAGCGGTTGTGGCGAAAGGTGGATGCTTCCCGTGAATATATTCGATCCATGTCATGATAGAAAAAGAGCGGCGAACCGGTCGAGCCCCCCGTCTTATTCGGCTCCAACTGGTCATCGGAATAATTGACCGCCCGCATCCTTTCGTTATTGTCTTGAATATCCTTTTTGGTTGTCACGGGAATTATCTGCATATCCTCAATTGTCTGCAATTTTCGGGGATTGAAACCGCATTGATTGAATCGGTCCGTATAAAACGGGCAATTTTCGTAGGCATGTATTAACAAACGACGCAGCCGCTCCACCTGAAGTTCCTTTATCTTCTCAGGTGAAAAGAATTGCGATCTTTCCAGCTCCGCCAGATGGCGGCGGGCGGATGAGCCGATACGAATGGTCTCCAGAGGATAAACTATATTCTTAACGAAATTCTGATATAAGCCACTCATGATTCAAAATCTCATTCATATTCAAATTTCCTGTACTTAATGATATACTTCAGTCTCTTAATTTCCTCATTATCGAAGAAACGGAAAATATATAGGAGGACGGGGAAGCAAAAACCGATTCCGGTCTTTGCCAAAACATTCAGCCAGATGGATCCGGAATCGATATGATACCCGGCAAAAAACAGCGCGAATGCTATCCCGAAAAGCATAAACAGCCGCCGCCATTCCATTTCAATCTTATAGAACCGGTTCGAGAAGTAGAAAATCATCGTGGCCTTGAAGATGAAACAAATCAATGTGGCAAGGGCCGCTCCCCAAACATTAAATGGCGGGATCAGGAGAAAGTTCAGCGCCAGATTGAGAATGCCGTTGGCGATATTCACATAGGCCATGTACTTGGTCGCCTTTTTCATCAGGATGCCGACACTGAAATGATAATGAAACGAAAATACTATATAGGCCAGGGTTACAATCGGAACCACCTTATACGCCGACCAGAATGATTTGTCCGCCATTAACATTATCACTTCCCGGGAGAGTAGCGATATCAGGAGCCCGGCAAAAAGCGAGGCGGTACAGAAATAAGTGAAAATTCTCGCGAAGATCTTCTCATACCCCTCCTTGCCGAAATATTCCATTCGCCGCGGCCCCCAGATCTGGATGAATGGCGAGGTCACGAATTGATTGATCAGGGTTCCAAACTTATAGCCCAGCGAATATAAGCCGGTCATCGTGGTGTTGTCATAATGATTCACGAAATAACGATCCGAGGCCTGGACTATATAGGCCGATATATTTGACGGTATTAAAGGCAACCCGAATTTCAGCATTTCTTTCAGAACGCCGTAATCGATCCGCAACTTCGTCTCCAATAATGTCCGAATATTCAATATGACGACAAACAGGAGCTGAGCCAGAAGATTGGAAAGCAAAATCCCGTAAACACCCATTTTGGCGAAGACGACAAAATAAATATTCATCCCCAGATTGACCGCGGTCATGCCCACCTTGGTGATCATGTACTCGAACGACCGCTGCTGAACCCGCAGGTACGCATAATTGATGGGAAGAATCATCCCCGTGGCGAGCGTCAAAAGGGCGACTATGAAAAGATTGGAATATTGCGCCGACTCCAAAACCAGTTTGGAAAATATGCCGGAGAACGGAAGCAGTATGGCCGTGATTGTCACTGTGACGGCGCCGTAGCCGACAATGGCCGTGCTGACCACTTTTTTTCGGCTCGCGTCATCCTCATAATCAAAATAGAATCGGCTAACCGCGGCTTCCAGACCGAATCCGATGACCAGCGAAATTATGCTGGTCGTCATATAAATCAGTTCCATGATCCCGTAATCGGCCGGGGTCAGGAAACGGGTATAGACCGGTAGCATGACAAAACCGACCGCCCGGTCCAGGACATTCGACAGCCCGTAGACCATCGAATGACGGGCTATCACTTTGGCTTCTTTTGTCACCGACTGGGCCATCTCTTGTTTGCCTGCCTTTTTAAAAAATCTTAAGGAACGCCGGATTTATACGTCGCCCGGCTCGCCCAATATAGATTGTTTATCGGCAATTTCAATCTTTCTTTTTGAAGTTGTTCCCCCTCGCCGGTAATGCCCGCCGTATAAAAAAGGGCCGGGCAGTTTTAAACTGCCGCGGCCCAAAATATGTCGCGCGTTAGAATACTACCAGCAACGCAGGTCGCCGCCGCCCCGATATTGGGCATTTATTATGTATGCGGCATCGAGCATATTTAGGACGCCGTCCCTGTCAACATCTGCCGCCACCATAGAATAAGGCGCCTCGCCGTTTCGATAAAGATATTTTATCAGATAAGCCACATCAATGACATTGACAGACCCGTCGTCGTTTATATCTCCGCATATAACCCCGCAAGTATCGCAATTGGCGCTGCTGTCCCCGGCCGTTTTTAGAAGCGTAATCGTTTGAATTGCCGATGTCGCCGTAAGCCTGGTTGACACGATGGTACTGTCGGTCCCTTTTTTGGCCTTAATCGTGAAATTATTGTAGGCGGTGGAATCAGAAGAGGTCCCTGATTCCCACCAATAAGTGGCCGGGCCGCTTACAATCCCATTCCCTGCGGTCAAGGAGGATACTACCGACTTCCTATAGTTATTTGTCACCGTCAAAGCAGCCCCCGTAACCGGGTAACCATTGTTCCCCAGAACCTTTACTCTCAGGAGTCTCTGGATCCCCAATTCATTCTGACCTCTCGTGGTGCAGGAAATGACAATGTTGGTATCTGAGGCCCCGTTTTGGTAGACCTCATCTCGGGCGAAATTCCTGGAACTGTTGAAGTCATTGCAAAATTGTCCGACATGAAAAGTTTCCGGCTCATAGCTGGGCGAAAGGAAGCGCAGTGTATCGCCGTGCAATGTTATTCCCCGTGCGCCGCCATTCAGTTCCCCGAATTTTACCAGGATATTATCGCTTTCAAGGCGATTATATCGGAACGTCATGGTCGTGTCCGGAATATCGACCTGATCGAAACAGACGGCATAGGCCGTCACCCCGGCATTCAGTGATTTCACGCGGAAGACATTATTTTCGATAATATTATAGGAATTGGTCCCACCATAGGTGCCGTCAAAGGTGTAGCGAACGGCCGAAATCGATTTTCCATAAGATGATGTGGCGGTGCTGTTGTCTCCCGTTCCGATAACGGTATTATTATGAAAATGGAGATAACTGCAGTCGTTTCTCATCCTCACCGCATGAAATTCCGCATGATTCTCGTCATACTCGGAATTCGGCCCCTCGTGCGTATCCACATAATTATTGAAAACCTCCACAAACGAGCGCGAACTGCCCCGGGCGGTTTCAAGTAAAATGCCCCGCCCCCCACCAAACGAGGTTCCGGAAGTAATCTTGTTATTATATATTTCCGAACCCGGTCCAACTCTCTGCAGGGCTATCCCGAACGGGTTTGCCGATGAGGCGCAGGTGCCGCTGTAACTTGTGTACCGGAAATTGCGGGCGTCGATATTTATATCGTTGTTATAAATCTTTACCACCGCGTAATCGGTCAGGGAACCGGTGGTACTGGCAACTCTTATACCGGCATGCGGCGCGTTGGTTATCTTGATGTCATGAATCTTAATGTTACAGGTATGGCTTTGGGCCAAGGCATAGTCTTCGTCGTATACTACCTGGCTGAAATTCATAATAATAGCGTCGAATTGACAGCGGCTGTGATAATAATTTACCCGGCTCAAATATTGGCCGCCCGAAATCTCAAAATCGTATCCTGAGCCCACCACACACTTCCCGTCATATCCACCCGCCACCATATTTACATTTTTGAGTAAAATGTCTTCCCCGCCGAATATCATGCACGTATTATTGGAACTGTTGGTGTCATTATCTCGGGGAGATTTGCAGATAATCCACCCTCCGTTTATGGTCAAATTGTGCGCCGGATAATCGGCTTGGCTCATGACCGCGATTCCTTCATTATTGCTGCCGCCGCCGGCCGCAAATTCGATGGTATCGCTCACCAGATTCAAAAGCCATCCGCTTATCGGATTATGATACTCAGGATTGAACCTTATACCGTCAGTCTGTGAGGTCAGACGGGTTCCGGCAATGGTTATGGTATCGATAGCGTCACGCGAATGCTGACCCTGATTGATTGAATAGGGTAAAGAAGTAATAGTGATCTGCCCGGAAAATACTGTTGTCGCACATAGAAGCAGGCCGAGTACGACAGCTCCCGTCTTCATTCCGCGTCTCCTTCCCTGGACCCACCGCTGTTGCAGGCATTCCTTGCTTGTTAAGCCGGGTAACCGTCAGATTCGCCGTGATGTCCTAGGCTCTGTTTAAAATCCGTTTTAGACTTTTAGCAGTAGAAAAGGTGTGACCAACTAGCGGTCGAAAAATCTCCTTAAAGGCCGGGAACTGTGAGGACCGGCCGAAATTCTTTCAATTCTCAGGTCCCAAAGACCATTACCATCAACAATTAAAATATTGCACTCGTTTATTCTTGTCAACAAAATAATGGCGCGAAGCCGCATAAATCCAATAAAAAACGGCATCCGAAGCACAACATTCCTATCAGGATTGCGGGAATTACGGGGGTGCGTCTGGAAAAGATTTAATCGTAGAGTCGATACTTTGAATGGGGGTCGTCTTCGTGGCGGATTTCATCGACCGCCTCTTTTTTGCCCTGGCCGGCATAGAGCCGGTTGGGGGCATTATAGACGATACCGTCGACTGAACCGATATTCCTGTAACCGTGAACGACACCGGGAGGAATAATCGCGGTCAACTTATTGCTTTCGCCTGCATCTATTTTGAATGATTTACCGAAAGTCGGGGAATTTTTACGATTATCCCATAGATAGAGTCGAAATGTCGATGGCCCGATGAAAGCGAAATAGTCGGATTGATATACGTGTTCATGGGGTCCCCGCGCCACTCCCGGCCGGGTTAGTGATACGTAGGCCATCACCGGACGATTTTCCTCTTCAATTTCGTCGTGACGGAATAACTCTATCAGCCAGCCCCGATCATCGTTAAATCGTTTTAATTCCCTAAGGATCACGCCTTCAATATCGCATTTCATATTTCAATACCTTCTCTATATATATCGAAAAATTCCTTGAGCGAATTTCGCCAGTCGGGCATCAGATTAAATCCCGCTTCTTTCAAGCACTTGTTTTCGAGAACCGAGAAGTGGGGGCGCGGCGCGGGACGAAGGAATTCCTTGGTGGTACAGGGCCTTACATCGACCTCCATACCGGCTTCCTCAAAAATTGCCCGGGCGAAATCATACCAGGTCGCCACCCCCTCCGATGTGCCGTGTACTATTCCCGTAAGATCCTTTTCCAGAAGCAATTCCGTCTGCCGGACAATAGCCATGGTCCAGGTTGGACTGCCGAATTGATCGTTGACAACTTTCAATGGAACGATTTCTACTTTCTTTATTCGGTTTTCCATCTGAACTCGTCCCAGTTTGAGCATCGTCTTGACAAAATTCTTGCCATTTTTGCCATAGACCCAGGCAATCCTGATAATAAGAAAATCCGCCAAATTTTTGATGACCCTCTTCTCCCCTTCCCATTTGCTCCGGCCATAAATTGTCATGGGATTGGGGCGATCAGTTTCGATATAGGGCGAATCCTTGGTCCCATCAAATACATAATCAGTGGAATAATATATCATTCGCGCCCCGATCTCTCGAACGGCCAGGGCCAGATTCTCCGTTCCTTCGACGTTTATTCTCATAGCCAATTCACGATTGCTTTCACAGCTATCGACATCGGTATAGGCGGCGGTATGAATCACTATGTCTGGCTTTGCTTCTCCAATAAGGGCATTGGTCCGGTCCCGATCACAGATATCCAGATCTTCAATATCTATTCCTGTGACGGTGTGTTTCTGGGATAAGACCGAAACCAAATCCCGGCCCAATTGACCTTGGCTACCGGTGATGAGTATTTTTCTCTTCACCGTCGACCTCGCGAACGACCTCGAGAAGGTATTTTTTATAATCGTTGTCGGCCATATTGTCCAGGAGAAACTGCATCTGCTTCCGGTTAATAAATCTCATTCGGTAGGCTATCTCTTCGATACAGGCGATTTTAAGTCCCTGCCTTTTTTCAATAGTGGCGATAAAATTCTGGGCATCCAGCATGCTTTCATGAGTTCCCGTATCGAGCCAGGCGATTCCCCGCCCCAGTTTTTCTACTCTTAATTGCCCCATTTTGAGATAGGCCCGATTGACATCGGTGATCTCCAGTTCTCCTCGCCCCGATGGCTTCAAATTTCTGGCGATTTCTACCACCCGGTTATCATAAAGATAAAGGCCGGTCACGGCGAAATTTGACTTCGGATGTTTCGGCTTCTCTTCTATTGATACCGCCACCCCTTTTTCGTCAAATTCCACCACTCCATACCGCTGCGGATCCCGGACATAATATCCGAAGACGGTGGCTCCTTCGCGGAAATCGCGGGCATGTCGAAGGAAATCATACACGCCGTAAAATATATTATCCCCCAGGATCAAAATGACGTTATCGTCGCCTATGAAATCGGCCCCGATTATGAAGGCCTGGGCGATCCCGGCCGGATTCTCCTGAATTTTATATGAGATATTCAGTCCCAGATGATGACCATCGCCGAATAATCCCTCGAACTGAGGTATATCTTTGGGGGTCGAAATAATCAATATATCGGTGATACCAAAAAGCATCAAAGTCGAAAGCGGGTAGTAAATCATCGGCTTATCGTATAACGGCAGAAGTTGCTTGCAGGCCACCTGAGTTACCGGGTAAAGGCGGCTCCCGCTGCCGCCCGCCAATATTATTCCCTTTTTTACCTCATTTTTCATCTCGGATCTATCCTCGATTCAAATACATATTCTCATAATATTTCAGATACTGTCCGCTGATACAATTTTCCAGCCAGATCTCGTTTTCAAGATACCATTCAACGGTTTTTCGTATCCCCTTCTCAAAACTGTAAAGCGGCTTCCACCCCAGTTCTTTCTCTATATATGACGCATCAATGGCATAGCGGCGGTCATGTCCCGGACGATCCTTGACATAAGTGATCAACCTTTCTCGTGCTTCCCCGCCCAGCAAGTCATCCATCATCCGGCAGATCAGTCGCACCAGTTCGATATTCTCGATTTCATTGTGCCCGCCAATATTATAGGTCTCGCCAGTCTTGCCCCTATGAAAAACCAGATCGATCGCCCGGCAATGATCTTCGACATAGAGCCAGTCGCGAATATTGCGCCCATCGCCGTAAACCGGAAGCCCCAATCCGGCCTTGGCGTTACGAATCATCAGCGGAATCAATTTCTCCGGAAATTGATACGGTCCATAGTTATTGGAGCAATTCATCGTGACGACATTTAGCCCGTAGGTTTTGTGATATGCCCGAACCAGATGGTCACTGCCGGCCTTGGTGGCCGAATATGGGGAGTTCGGATTATACGGGGTCGT
Source organism: Candidatus Zixiibacteriota bacterium (assembly GCA_900498245.1). NCBI lineage: Bacteria > Pseudomonadati > Candidatus Zixiibacteriota > Candidatus Zixiibacteriota bacterium. Next base: position 1,433,014 of record LS998015.1, on the reverse strand, counting down.
TTCGGTGAAATAACCGCTTTCCCCCAGCGAACCGAATACCTCATCGGTCGAAACATGATGGAAGCGGAAATCCGCGCCCGACGCAATCTTTCGTCGGGATGCTTCAAGCAGGTTGAATGTCCCCATTATATTGGTTTGAACAAATTCTGCCGGCCCGGTTATGGACCGATCCACATGCGATTCCGCGGCCAAGTGAATTAAACCGTCAAAGTCATATTTATCAAAGCAGGCCAAAACCTTGTCGAAATTCCGGATATCTATCTTCTCGAACAGATAATTCGGGACTTTTTCCAGACTTACCAGATTGGAAAGATTTCCGGCATAAGTGAGGCAGTCGGCATTGACAAAAAGATACTTGGGATATTTGGGGACAAGGTAATGGAGAAGATTTGAGCCAATAAATCCGGCCCCGCCGGTAATCAATATTCGTTTTTCAAATTTCTGCAGTTCGGTCATAAACTCATCATCGGATAAATTTAGCAATTAACCCAATATAAAAGTCGGCCCTTAATCCCAAAATATAAATTTATTGCTCTTCTTTCTGAATTTTTGAGTATTACGATTCCATCGACCTTTTACTTTGAAGATATTTATTTTTCGAAATCGACACCGCGGCCGATCAATTTCCGCCATCCCTCCTCCAGAAAGCCCCACCCCAGTCCTAAATGAATCGCCGGATAAATTAAGACCAGATATGGCAAATATTTGATACCGTTCTTTATGGCAACCAGAATTGATCCCGCCAGTATTGCCAGAATATAAATTCCCGCCAATAGAATAAACAGGTTTAGAAATATCGGGGAGAGCGCCGCCAATATTAAAAGGAGCGGCAGTGACAAGACAAAGAGAGGCGGAATGAGGGTTCCCGCAGATATGGTGGAACGATGCTTCTGTGCCAGTCGAAACCGTCCTCTACCATATCTTTTCATTTGTGCAAACAATGCTTTCCAGGACGATCGCGGATAGTAATATACCACCAGTTTCATTGAAGTATATGATTCCAGGCCCGCTTTTCCTGCCCGATGGTTGAATTCCACATCTTCGCAGGCGTCAAATCGCTCGTCATAAAAACCTACCTTATCGAAGACTTCCTTCCTGTAACTGGCCCCGGAACTATCGGGGATAACATAGCCGTCTTCATCAGTATATATGGTGGAATCAAGGCCGTGACCGATTACCGAGCGGCGCGCCATCGCCACCGCCCTTTGGAAAAAATCATTATCGGGCGGCTCCAGAAACTGCGGCCGACTTAAGACCAGAACATTTTGCTTTTCCATAAGCATGGCGGTGTTTTTCAGCAACTGGTTATTATCAATATAAGTATGACCATCGATAAAGGTGATTATTTCCCCTGTGGCGTTTCTGGCGCCGATATTTCTCCCCGCCGATGACCGCCCTACCGTGTTATTAAAAACCCTGATCCGATCATCCTTAGCGGCTAGCGCCGTCACGATTTCTCGGGAATTATCCTCACATTCCCCGATGGCTACCAAAACCTCAATTTTATCTGGAGGATAATCCTGCGACAGGATTTGATTTATGGTCGACCCGATAAATTTCGCCTCATTTTTTATCGGGATTACCACCGATATTTTCGGCCATTTTTCCAGAAAAACCTCTCTTTATCTACTTTTCTATTTCCCACATATTCATATGTACCCTTGTAATTCCTGAAATCGGGGATATTTTATGAAATTTTATGCTGAAAAGATAACGAAAATAAAAACCGGCCCAAGAATGATTCCGGGCCGGCATAATTCCAGATTTTTATAATTTTATCGTGCCGCGGGGTATATGGGCAAAATCGTCCGGCCGTAAATTTCGTTCAAGACCTGCGCAATTGCCGCATAAATCGCCGATAATCCGCAAATGATCCCTTCGTAACCGGCGACAATGATTATTCCTTTATTTTGAAGGCCGTTGCCGATTGCCAGCAGAAAGAAAAGCATGGTCAGCGAGCCGAATACGAATTGCAGCGCCCGATTCAGTCTCAAGGTTCCAAAGAACAAGAGCAATGTGAGAAGACCCCAAATAAACAGATAGGCCGCCATCGCCCCATTATCGGCGACCGCCGCCCATCCATATTTATTCATAACAATTAAACCGACCAGCGAAAGCCAGAAGAGGCCGTATGACGTGAAGGCCGTGGTTCCGAAAGTATTTCCCTTTTTCCATTCCATGATGCCTGCAAATATCTGGGCCATTCCCCCATAAAAAATTCCCATGCCCAAAATCATCGTATTCAATTCAAAAAAACCGGCGTTATGAATATTCAAGAGCACCGTAGTCATGCCGAACCCCAGAAGTCCCAAAGGCGCCGGATTGGCCGACAGATCCTGAACCCGCGCCGTCACAGTTTCCTGCGATGCCTTCACATTATCGCTCATAATTTTTCCTTTCCAAAACCTTGCATTAAAACATGGGCAATCGAATCGCCAATATAGACTTCGTCAGCGCCAATATCAAGGGACAAACATCCAAAAAAATAGCCGGGAAATCACCTTCCCGGCTCCAATCAAATTAAATTTCTCTCATTGCCCCCAGGGGTAACAGCAGCGGGAAACGCAATACTCTCCCGATGGATTCGTACCTGTATTTATGATTGCCTCCAGCGGCGGATCGCTCGGATTCTTATAAGGCTCGACGATCCTTATAGTATATTCNCCGGAAATCAGGTNATGGATTTCGTAATCGATNTCGAAAAGACACAAACACTCGCACCCGCCGTCTATCGTGGAGTCTATTTCCGTAATCGTAATAGTATTTCCAGAAACTTGAATATCGCCCACGAACACCGGGCAACAATTCAATCCGGCATTGACATGTTTCAATGTCAGTGTTCCCAAACCGTCATATTGGTATTGAATACAATCTTGATTACGAAAGATAGAATCGAGCGCCTTGGCCTGCAAATACTGTTTGCAGGAACCATGTCCAATTATTTCACCCGATGGCTCCGTGCCGCAAGACGGCTCCGGCCCGCTTTTATACAGAAAATTAATTAGATAGGCGACATCCAGTATATTGACTTTATATGAATTATCCACGTCGCATACCAATGGCTGAGCCGGCGCCGGCCCATTTTTATAAAGAAAATCTATCATAAAGCTCACGTCCAAAATATTAATATTGCCGTCGTCGCTGGGATCCCCACAAAGAGCCAGGCCACCAGACATGGCGCCTTGCGGGATTGTCGCTATTAGCGAGATGATGCCGATTAAGAAAATGATCCTGATAAACATTGTGCCTCCCATAATTTCTGTGCAATTATCAGATTCGAATTTATTGTATCTAATAAATTTGGTATCCATTCCCACTCTTCAATTTTTTAAATTTACCCTGGCAATTACTCGGCCCAATTCAGTTATTGCCCCCACGGATAACAACAGCGCGACACACAATATTCGCCCGAAGGATTGGTCCCTATATCGATGATCACTTCCAACGGCGGATCCGACGTGGTTTTATACGGCTCGACAAACCTCAGAGTATATATCCCCGGCAACAAATCATCAATCCCATATTCAAGATCAAAAGTGCAAAGACAACTGCAGCCGCCATTGTCCGTTGAGTCTATCTCCACAATAGTTATGGTACTTCCAGAGACGTAAACGTCAGCCGCGATTATCGGGCAGCAATTTAATCCCGCATTGATATGTTTCAGCGTCAGGGTTCCAAAACCGTCATATTGATACTGCACGCAATCTTGGTCGGAGGGAATGGAGTCGAATATCTTCGCTGCCAAAAGGCTCTTGCAAGGGCTGTGGCCGATTAAGTCCCCCGAGGCTACGTTCCCGCAATTTAATGACGGGCCGCCCTTATAGAGGAAATTGATCAGACAGGAAACATCTAATATATTAATTCCATTTGAATGGTTCACATCACAGACCGAAATGGAAGTGGGTTCGGGGCCATTTTTGTAAATAAAATTGACCATGAAGCTGATATCGACAATATTGATTTGACCGTCGCCGCTGGGATCGCCGCAAAGAGCCTGGCCGCCTGCCGGTACAGAAAGGGGCAATATCGCTACAAGCGGAAAGACACCAATAAATAAAAGCGCTTTTGAAAACATCTTGCCTCCCAATATTGATTTACTTTATTGACGAATCGACGATGACTTTATCTACTTATAATTTAAGCCTCTCCCTCTTTTTGTCAATATTTATTATTCCACCCAATCCGCCATGAAGATGTTCGTTTCGCCCGGCTTTTTATCGAAGCGGTTCGAGGCGAAAACCAGATGCTTCCCGTCCCGGGTAAACATTGGGAAACCGTCGAAAGTAGGATTGAAAGTGATCTTCTCCAGCCCGGATCCATCCGTATTGACCATATAAAGATCAAAATCACGGCCGGAATCACTCCCGGCGTTGCTGCTGAAAATTATTCTCTGACCATCGGGGAAAAAATACGGCGCAAAACTGGCTTTTCCCAGATTGGTCACCTGCCGCATATTTTTGCCATCGGCATCCATAACATATATTTCCAGAGTCGTTGGACGATACAATCCATCTTTGACTAATTCATGATAATCGGCAAGTTCCTGCTCCGTTTTCGGTCGGCTGGCCCGGAACACAATCTGCCTTCCATCTTGCGAGAAAAACGGTCCCCCATCGTACCCTTTTTCGAACGTCAGTCTGGTCTTACTGCTGCCATCGAGATTCATGGTATAAATTTCCGGATCGCCGTCCCGCGTCGATGTAAATACTATTTTGTCCCCTTTCGGCGATACCGTCGCCTCGGCGTCATACCCCGGTGAATCGGTGAGGCGGGACATTCCCGAGCCGTCCAAATTGACTTTGAAAATGTCGAACGTATCATACAGCTTCCAGACATAGCCGTGCGACATGTCTGGAGGCGGCGGACAGGCGGAGTCGGCCAGATGAGTCGATGAATAAATCAGTTCGCTGTCACCCGGCAAAAAATACGAACAGGTCGTTCGGCCCCGGCCGGTAGAAACCATTTTGCGGCCGCTTCCGTCCAAGTTCATTATGAAAATCTGATCGCACCCCATATCGCCGACCGCGGCTTGATATGACAATTTCTTTTCGTCGAACGAAAAATACGCTTCGGCATTCTGCCCTTCAAACGTCAACATCCTGACATCTTTAAGATGCTTCTCTTCGGGGAACCTTAGCGAATCGGGGTTGTGCGAGTTTCCGCTCCTGTAATTTTGAGCGTGTAATGCGCTCGTCCCTATGGTTAGCGCAATAAATGAATAAAGCAATCTTCTCATATGTACCTCGTCTTATGATATTGCAAATTAAAACAACTACGCCGCATTCCGCTGATTCATTGGCACGATATCCCCATTATTGCATTAGTCGATATGAATAAGCGGATTCTCGAAATTGAACAAAAAAAATATCCTCTTTAGTAGAGAATTAATATCAATTTTATTCCTTTCGTAATAATTTTTGCATTTTCCCTTGACGCAGCCATTAAACTTTATTATCAAGATACCGACAATTAAGACCAAAAAGGTATTCTAAGTATGGATACAGGAATCTTTTTTGGGACAGTGTTCGGCTCGACATGGATGGCAAAGTGTTCCCCCATAAATTCGATCGCGGTCGCCAAAATCGGTTTCTTTTATAAAAGTTTGTGAAAGATTTAACAAGGAAGAAATTCTAAATTCATTTTCAAACTCAAGGAAAAAAATAGAAAGTTGTTGATATAAATAGGATTCTCTGAGATATGATAAGAAAGAGAAGATTTCCAAAACTGCCGTTTAAGGCGATAATGGTCATGATTTTCTCTCTGCTCCTGGTTCCCATCGTTTCCGCTCAATACTACAGCAACCAGGATCTGGTGAAAAAATCGGCCGATTGCCTTACTTGTCATGATGACAAAGGCGCCTCCTTAAAAGGCACCCCCCATCAAATGATGTCCGATATCTCGCCCAAATCATCAATTGGCGTTGGCTGTATCGGGTGCCATGACGGATGGGAGAAGCATCTTGACAATCCTTCCGCCGAAACCATAACCAATATCGGCGCGCTTACGCCCGATAAGCAGGCGGAATTGTGCCGCCGCTGTCATGTTGCCGTCCATCAGGCCGGGATGGCGTCCGCCGATCCGCATCTCAGGGCCGGTCTGGGCTGTTTTGACTGCCACTCCATTCATGGCAACCATAATCCGGGATTGGTCAAAGACGGTGATGAAAATTTCTGCGCCACCTGCCACGCTAACGTCGCCAGGGAGTTCAAGCAGCGTTCGGCTCACCCCTTGAATTCCGGCAATATCCGCTGTACCGATTGTCACAAGATGTCCGATTTGAAAGATCCTTCCCTCGCTGTCGGCATGGACTGGCCCTGCCAGAATTGCCACGGCGACAAGGCCGGGCCGTTTATCTACGAACATCCCGTGGTATATAAACATGCCGTCAACGGCGGCGGATGCACCGAGTGCCATAATCCGCATGGTTCGCCCAATGATCGGCTCCTGGCTCAGCCGGATAATGGAACCTGTTTGCAGTGCCACGGCATTCCCCCTCTGCACCGCACTATGCACAGCGGGCTGGGGAGCCGCTTTGCCTGTGTTTTCTGTCATAGCGATATTCACGGCTCTAATACCAACAAAGACTTCCTCGATCCGGATCTTGGCGTCAAACTCTTTCCCAATTGCTTCCAGGCCGGATGTCACGCAACCGAACTGGACAATTGAGGAGGTGAATATGAAAATAACTAAATTAATCCTCGTCACCCTGTCCTTCACCCTCCTTCTGGGGAGTTTGGTGGCGGCCGAAAATGCCGGCAATGGGAATGTCCGGATCGGATATACTATAATCGACGAAAAGGGCAATCAGGCCATCAATCAGCCGACTTTCAACGACTACGAAGGACTCGGCCTCTCATTCGAGAAATTTTATTATAATTTTCAAAACGGCATGCGGTTGAATGCCGACCTGAAAAATATCACTCTTAATAACCGCAACATGATTCTCGGCTTCGGGAAACCGGGGCTCTTTGGTCTTTCTCTCAGCAATAATCAGTATCGCCGCATTTACGGCGCCGAAGGCGGGAGTTTCACCCGCCGCAGTCAAACCGGAACTTCGCTGTGGTACTACCCCTCCAAATACCTGAAATTATTCGGCGGCGGGAGTTTTATCAATCTTCACGGCTCGACCACGGCCCTCTTTTATCCCGATCTACCCGGCGCCGAAACAAAGATGGATTATCGCCAGAATTGCTATAATGCCGGTTTCCGCTTTAACGAGCATGGTCGGATGTTTCAGGCCGAGTATCGCACCGCCGACTATAAGGATAAACTCGATCCGGCCCGCGACCAGAGCCGCTACAATATCCGCCTCAATGCTCTTCTCCCGTTTCCCAAATATGAATGGGTAACATTATCCGGCGGATTCCGCCATTTCGAAACCAAGTATAAAACGACCGATTTCAAGTACAGTACCAATACCGTCTGGGGTGGGGCTCTGCTAAATATGACGAAAAATCTCGCCCTCAATTATCATTTCATCTTTGATCGCACCAGTTCCGACAGCGATCTCATCGCCACCGACAATCTGGCACACGCGGTGTATCTCATGCTTACTCAGCCGGGTGAAGGCGGCATCACTCTGGGGTACCAGAACGATGTCAACGATGATTTCGCCAATGAGGTCCGCGCCAATTCTTTCTACGCCGCCGGCTGGTACAAACCGGGTGCTAAATGGGAGTTCCGCGGCGAATTCGGTTCTCGCGCCGAAGATGTCAAGGATGGCGTGCGCATGTTGGGAAATGAGGACCACACCCGTTATCGCCTGGTTCTTAATTACCGCGAAAACAAAACCGGCTCCCTGGAACTCAAATACGAAGGCAAACAGCGCAAAAATGACGATATCGGGAGTAAAGTCGACTTCAACCGTCTGGGCGCCGATGGCACTTTAATCATGAAAAAATGGGCCGATCTATCCGGCGGTTATTCTTATTCCACGGGCAAATATGAAAATGTGACTCAAACTTTCGAGTTCCGCGATCATATTCTCTACGGCGCCCTGTCTCTTCATGAGTATCATGATATGACCGCCGCTTGTGAGGCCACATATTACCGCAGTCAACGGGATCTTGATGTTGAAAGCTATAATATCCGTGTAATCCTTGGCTACCGCTTTGCAAAAAATCACCATTTGGAAGTCGTGTATAATCTGCATAATTTCGACGACTATCTCCTCCTGGATAATTACTACACGGCCAATATCGTAGAAATCAATTTAATTAAGGAACTGTCCTTCTAAAGGAGTAGTATTATGAAATTCTTACGTCTTTTGGGGCCAATCGCATTCTTGGCAGTACTTCTGCTGGCTACCGGCTGCGAGCGCAAGGTTGTTTATGAAAGCAAGGAATCGAGCGTTCTGACCAGTTGTTTCACTTGCCATGGTGACTCCGACAGCCGTCTCATTCAGGCGGAAGGCGAATACGCCAATTCCGTTCACGCCTCGGGCACGACAGTTGATTATGCCAACCGTGCGGGGTGCGGACGCTGCCATAGCGACAACGGCTTCCTTGATTATCTCGCCACCGGATCCGACGATGCGCCCTATGATCATCCCGCCGCCATCCATTGCTTCACTTGCCATGCGCCTCATACCTCCGGCAACCTGAACTTGAGAACTACGGCCGCCGTAACTTTGGCCAATGGCGTTTCCTTTGACCACGGCGAAGGTAATCTTTGCGCCAATTGCCACCAGGCCCGGATGGGTGCGAATGCCATCGCCAGCGATGACTATCAAATAACCTCAAATCGCTGGGGACCGCATCACAGCATGCAGGCCGATATTCTCAATGGCACTAATTGCTATGAAATTGAGGGTTACACTTATAATAAATCACCTCATGCCACCCAGGTGACCAATGCCTGCATCGGCTGCCATATGGCGAATCCCCAGGTTCATGACGGCTATATGGTGGGCGGTCATAGTTGGAATATGGTTGATGAAGAGTCCGGCAGCGATCTTTCAAGTGTCTGTACGACTTGCCACACTACAGCCGAGAGCTTCGATTATGACAGCATCCAGACCGATGTCGTTGCCATGATGGACACTCTGCGCACCCAATTGATTGATTTCGGCGTCCTGACCTTCACCCAGGGCTCTTATTTGCCGAATGTCCCTTCCGGCGATACCCTGACCATTGCCGATAAAAATGTCGCCGGCTGCCTGTTTGACTACCTAATGATTGAAGGCGACCGTTCCGAGGGCGTCCATAATCCGGCCTATGTCAGAAGCGTCTTAGGCAACTCAATTGATTATATGAATGGCGTTCTGGTCGGCAAACGCCGCTATGGCCCGATCGCATCTCACTAAATCGTTGTCTTTCAAAAAAAGGCCCCGCAAAGGGGCCTTTTTTTATGTAAAATTCGTAAAATAGTTCATCTCCCCAGGACAATTCGGCCGAGAAAAAATTCAAAAAAAGATTGCAATTATCTTGTTTATTTTGTATAAGTAGAAACGATTTGAATATAGCCATTTGGATTTGAGACTAACCAATATGAGGCAAAACGCCTAAGGAGGATTGTTTTAATGAAGAAGTTTGTGATTACTTTCACAATCGTTGCCGTTCTGGCAATCTTCATGGCCCCCGCCTTCGCCCAGGAAAAGGCCGCCGAACCTGCCCCCGCCAAACATACCTACGTTGGCGCCAGCAAGTGCATGATGTGCCACAAGAAGGACAACGTTTACCCCACCTGGCTGGAATCCAAACATGCCAAGGCCTGGGATAGTTTGAAACCGGAAGAGCAGAAAGACGAAAAGTGCGTCGCTTGCCATTCCACCGGCAAGAATGCCGCCGGCGAAATGCTGACCGGCGTTCAGTGCGAAGCTTGCCACGGTCCGGGTTCCGACTATATGAAAATGTCGGTCATGAAAGATAAGAAGTTGGCTCTCGAGGCTGGCTTGATTATGCCCGACGAGAAGGTCTGCAAAAAGTGCCACGAAAATGTTCCGGCGCAGTTTGCCTCCAAAGAGCCCTTTGATTTCGCCAAGATGAAACTCAAAGTACATGCTATGGCCGCCAAGGAAGAAGCTCCGGCCGAGAAGAAGTAAACCCGATAAATACCAAAATAGCGTCATGGCTTCTGCCATGACGCTATTTTTTTGCCTTTATTTCTCACCCCGCCTAGGGCTGAACCCCTGTATGGCAATCATAGCATCCCATCTCTTTCCAAGCTTCGCCGATCGATTCCTCGGGGTGGACAAATTCCAAACCATTTTGATCAGAGGCCATTTGCGCCCTGCCGCCGCTCCCCTGCGACAAGATCGTGTGACAGGCAGTACACTCGCGGGTGATTACTTCCCCGTCGGAACTGACATGATCCCCGGCGTGGCACCGCATACATCCTTTGGAAATGAAGTGCCCCAGATTATTTTCATATTCCGTCCAACGGACTTTCATCTCCGGAAAAATATTCTGACTGTACGTATATTGAACCGCCGCCACCGCCGCGTCGACATCCCCCTGGCGGCTGTCATAAACACCCGACAGGCTGTCATGATAAAAGTCAATTATATAATTGGCGATTCCTTCACGGGCCGTGCTGTCGTTGTCATACTGGGCGCTCATCGCCGCTACTGCTATTCGCTTAATGTAAGGCAAACTGCTCTTAATCTTGCCGGTAGCAATGGCCATATTTATCGCATAATCGGGCGAGTTATAAATATGGCTGGGCCGATTATGGCAATCCATGCAATCCATGACCCGAGGCACCGCCTTACTTATCTCTTCTTGCGACAATGGATTTTCTTTGCTTTGATAAACCACCGACCGCCCTGTCTTCCTTTCCGTTATTTTGACCCAGGGAATATCCTGGCGCTGCTCATCTCGGGCAATATATTCGACTTTAACCGCAATATTCATGTGCCAGTGAATACCCGCCGTCTGACCGGTCCGGGGATCCCCTCCGCCTGTTTTAATCAAGAGGTTTATCGGCCAGGAATAATTAGTGCTGTCATACATATAATTATCGAATACTTTCTGCTGGCCGCCGAAAAACTTGTCCGGCCAGTGGCACTGTTCGCAGGTCTCCTGCGCCGGACGCAGATTCTTAATCGGCGTCGGAATCGGCCGCGGGTATTTATCGGCCACCACCGCGTAAACCTGGTAGGCCCCCGCAAGTTTCGATTTGGCGTACCATCCCGCCCCCGGCCCCACATGACATGCCACACATGCCACCCGGGCATGGGGGGAATTCTGATAGGCCGTAAACTCCGGCTTCATCACCGTATGACAGGTCTTGCCGCAGAAATTGACCGACTCGCTGTAATGAAATGCTTCATAGCTGCCGACCGCCCCGAACGCCAGGAAGACAATCGTCCCGAAAAAAAAGATGGCGGTGGCGTTGCGATGGCTGCGCTTATTCAGGTCTATATAGGGCCATTTGGGGTATGATTCGATCCCCTCCCGGCGCCATTTCTTCCACGTTCGATACATTCCGATCGGGATCAAAGCCAGTCCGGCCAGGACAAACGGCGGCAAAATCATGTACATGAAGACGCCGAAGTAGGGATTGGAATCCCGTGTGAAAAGCGAGATCCCCATCAGTAGCAAAACCAGAGATCCCGAAATGACTGAGATTATGACGCCGGCCGTACTGATCCAGTTATAAACCAGGCGTGGAAATTTCAATTCTCTCATATTTTATGGTATCCTGTTTCTCTAGAAATAATAATTCAAAACCTATCCAAATTTCTTGATTAATAAAGCGAGATTTTTAGTTCTTATCAAGAGATCTCATCTTGAAAAATAAGGCGATAACCAGAATTGTTATCAGGAGAGTGGCTATTCCCAATCCCTTCCGGCGGAAATAGTAATTGGCGATCTTTTTCTGCCCCGATTCATAGACCTTGTCCGCCGCCTTAACTGCTTCGGCTGATGTCTTTTCCACCACCGAGGCGTCAAATAAATGAACTTCGTTGGTTCCCTGAATTATGCTTTGCTTGACATCATTCAGCGCAAACCGGTCATCGGTTACCATCATTCCCTTCTGATCCGCCCTATCGATTTCTTTGGCCGCCCTGTCATAAGCATCAGTCAGGCGGCTCAGGGCCAGATGAACCGAATCGGCGACTGCAAATCCCCGGGTTCCGTCATTGGCGGCGTGGCACCTTATACAAAGGGATGAATCCGTGATCCCGACCCAATACAACTGGGGTTTCTGGACATAATGATTGGAGTGACAGGTTTCGCACTCGGGAAACCCCGCTTCATCGAAAGCTTTCTTGTGAGGGGATTTGTCGAAATTATCCGCCACCAGGGCATGACAGGTTCCGCAGACGGCCGCCAGTGTCGTAACCCCGGGCGGGGTAGCCCCATGATTCCCATGACAGCTGTTGCAGGCCGGAGCGCCATTGTCCTTATTGACCAGCAAGGCCACTCCATGAACCGATTTGACATAGTCGTTGTACTGATTTGTGGGAATGCCGTACCCTTTCATATAGGTCGAGTCGGCATGGCACTTGGCGCAGGTCTTGGGAACATTTTGAATATTGACCGTCGATGTCGGCGTCAGGGGCGTTTCTATATTATGCACCGAATGGCAGGAAACGCAATTGGCCACCTTGGTGTCCCCTTTTTCCAAAAGCCGTTTACCATGAACCGAGGTTTTATATTTTTCCAATTGATCGGTCGGCAATGAAGGATTATGCTTCATCATGTAAACCGGGTCACTGTGGCAAGAGGCGCAGAATTGCGGAATCTCGGCCGGTTTCGGCACCCCTTTGAATCCTTTGCTCTTTCTCACGACATCCATATCATCGGCATTCGGATCGCCGCCGTGGCAATCGGAGCATCCCAGTCCGGCCTTGTAATGAACATCCAGATGAATCAATTTCGACGGCGCCTGATTCCCTTCCTCCCATGTCGAATGGCAATCATAACAGCCGTCTCCCCGGCCGATTGACGGCACCAGCAGCACCGCCGCGATTAGGGCCACTCCAACCCATAATTGACTCGTATTTCGTACTCTTGTGTTCATTTCAGCAAATATCCCAAAATAGTCATCGTAATGATAAATATCAAAACCACCCAGCCGAAGGCGCTGATCAGAATCGGTTTCTCTCCGGGGGCCTTGGTTCGCGCAAGAAACGGGACCAGAAGCCAGATTAATCCGCCCAGAGACATTACCCCCAACCCGATCAATTCCCCTTCGATTGAGAAAAGATGCGCCGGCATGAATTTCAGTCCCTGAAAGGCAAACATGAAATACCACTCCGGCCGAATTACCGGCGGCGGCGGCGCAAAGGGGTCGGCCTTCTGCCCCAGGGGCCAATGGACCGCTCCGATACCGTCGGGAAAAACTACGGCCAGGACCGCCAGGATATTGAGCATAATCAACCAGATCAGAAGTTCCCGCATCAGGAAATTGGGGAAAAACGGATAGTATTTGTGAACGGCCGTCTTGTCGGTTTCCCACTCCAGCGGCTCTGACATCCCCTGTCTCTGTATGAAAAAGAGATGAACAGAAAGCAGGACCGCGAAAATGCCCGGCAGGACCGCTACGTGTAAACCGAAAAATCGTCCAATTGTCGCCCCCGTGACATCATCGCCGCCGCGCATCACCGTCATCAGAAATTTCCCCACTATCGGCAACGAACCGGCCATGCCGGTTCCGACCCTGGTCGCAAAGAAAGAGAGCTGGTTCCAGGGCAAAAGATACCCCGAAAACCCGAACATCAAGCCCAACCCCAGTAATATTACTCCCGAAATCCAGGTCATCTCCCGCGGATTCCGATAGGCATGCGTGAAAAATACCGAAAACATATGGATGAACGCAGCCAGAATCATCAGGTTTGCCGACCAGGAATGAATCGCCCGAATCAGCCACCCGAAGGAGACTTCCGAAATTATAAATTTCACCGATTCATAGGCCGAATCCGCACCCGGCCGATAGTAAAGCAAGAGAAGTATTCCCGTAACCACCTGCACCACGAAAAAGAATAGCGTCGCCCCGCCGAAATAATACCAGATCGAGCCGCGATGCTTGGGCACCGCTTTGTGCGACATATATTCCACCAGCGTGGCAATCTTCAGCCGCTCATCGACCCAGGTATAAATCCTTCGGCCGAATTTCTTGGGTGAAGTCGCCCTTTCCATTACGCCTGTCCCTCGGCAACGACAATATCCCCGGTGGTCTGGTTGACATGGACATCAAACTGCTTTAATGGCCGCGGCGGCGGACCTGATATATTTCTACCTTCCAAATCATATTTGCCGTTATGACAGGCACACCAGATCAGGCCGAGGTCCTTCCGGTACTGGACTGTACAATCAAGGTGTGTACAAATTGCGGATAGCGCATGAAGTTTATTGTCCGAGCCCCAGACTATAATTCCCAGGGTACGTCCAAATTTAAAAATTCTGAACCGCTTATCGTCTTCCTGCAATTCCTTCAATTTAAACGGAAGTTTTACCTGGGAGACATTGGCCTCCCCCGATGCCGGCGGAACGATGTACTTTACTACCGGGTACAGAACGGAACCGAGAAATGCAACCGCTCCTCCCCCGATAAGCCAGTTCAGAAAACCGCGCCGATCCTGATTGGAACTATCCAAGACGCCTCCGACAACACATACTTTTTCTATCGATAAAGTCCATATTAATTAATTATTATCTTTCCTGCAAGAAAAATCTTCCCCTTATTCCCCATATCGTTCCTTATAAAATTTCTGAATTTTTCCCAGAGCATCTTTTCCCAAACCGTCGCGATACCAGAGGTGCCCCGGTTGTGTGTAGATATATTTGTCGAATAATTTCGACGCCATTTCCTCGCCTGCCACCTCTTTTACCTGAGGCAAGAACTCCATATAGAAGACTTTTGCCACTTCATAGAGACCGTGCCACCAGGCATAATCCGGTCCCTGCATCGCCGCCCCGTGATGCGCCCTTCTCCCCTGATGGTGCCACATCTCATACCAGGTCCATTCGATCGGGTCGTCAAAATCGGCTTGCGATATTTTCCCGGCCGCCTTCAGTTCATCGATAATCGCCTTGGCCGGTTTGGCGAATTTCTCGTCATATAAGTTAACCATATCGTCGAATTGTGCGTACGCCCCTTTCACGAATGATTTCTCGTGACACTGACCGCACACATCCTGCATCCGCGATCGCCGATCTTTCCAGTCCAGGACCGCCTTGACCTTTTTCATTTGACCGGCGGAAGCCTTATACATCGACCCGACCGCCGGAAGCACCGGGTTGTCTCCTGTTATATCTTCCTTGCCGTCATCCTCGAATACGACCATGTTTAGTTTGACCGATATTGGCGGCCGCAATGTCCACGAGATTCTTTCACCGACATCATGGGTCGTGGCCTGGTGACCCGATCCGCTCATATGACACGACGAACAGGTCGGTCCGACAAAATATTCCTGACCCGCTCGCCACGGCTGGCTTTCCAATTTCAAATTTTCCCGGTCCGCATGATATAGAACCCCGTGCTTTGATTCGTTCCAAACCTCGATCTGGGGATGATCCGGCCCCAGATGGCATTTCCCGCAGGCTTCCGGTTGTCGGGCCTGCTTGACCGAGAACTCATGCCGGGCATGACACGCCGAACACGATCCGCGGGATCCGTCGGGATTGATTCGGCCCATCCCGGTATTCGGCCATGTGTCCGAAGTTGGATGACCGGTGGAATCGATCCGAACGACACCGCCGTGGCACTGCTTGCAGCCGACATTGACGGCCGGTTCCCCTCCAATAACCTCTCCGAGAAGATTATCCAGAGAACCCAAAATATCGGCAGCCTTGGCGTGATGCGACCCTTTTTGCTGAAAATATTCCTCTTCATGGCACTGGGCGCAATCCTTTGGCGAAACAATTATGGCAATTCGCTGGCCATTATGCATAAAGCCGTCGGGGTCGGAGGCTTCCGCTTCATGGCAGTCTATGCACGAAACTCCGGCCTGACTGTGTTTAGAGAGATGCCACTGGCCGACGATTCCGGGGGAAACCTTTTCATGGCAGGCGATACATTTGTCCCCTGGCGTCTGGGCATCCAAATGCGGAATTATTATGGCGCAAATGACTATTATTGCCATTAATTGTGACACTTTTGGAAATACCAGTTTTGGCATAATTTTTCTCCCTGTTATAATTGATAGTCCGAGGCAAGCCGGGAACTGCTAAATCTCCTTTCCCACCTCAATTAGATTTGATCCATCAAAAAAATGATGCGGCTCCCTCTGATGCCTTGATTTAAGTCAATTTATCGAATTTTTAATATTGATTTCAATAAATTTGGAGAGCCCCCGCCGCCAAAATTTTATGCAACCCGGGAAACAAAATCACATTTCCCCCTGTTAAAGGCGTAAAAGTTATTGTAAGGCCCTAAGGGAGCAATTGAATTGCAATGTTAAAAAAACACTTTATCGATCTAAGAGGAGAATGTCATGAGTGAAAGAACTGGCGTTGTTACTTCACAAGGGAATCCTTTGACCCTTATTGGAAATGAACTGAAAGTCGGCGACTCGGCTCCCGATTTCGACGTTGTTGACAACGATTTAAAGCCGTTTCAACTCTCTTCGTTGAGAGGAAAAGTGGTCGTCATTTCGTCCGTCCCTTCGCTGGATACCCCCGTTTGCGATACCGAAACTCGTCGTTTCAATAAGGAAGCCGCCGGATTGGGAGACAAGGTTAAAATATTGACCATCAGTATGGACCTCCCGTTTGCCCAGAAGCGCTGGTGCGGGGCCGCCGGTGTCAATAGCGTGATGACTCTGTCCGATTATCAGAAAGCCTCCTTCGGCAATACCTATGGCGTCCTGATAAAAGGTCTTCACCTTTTGGCCCGGGTTATTTTCGTTATCGATACCAAAGGCATTATTCGCTATATCCAATATGTCAAGGAAACGAGCCACGAGCCGAATTACGATGATGCTCTCGCTGCAATAAAGAAATTGATCTCCTAGACTGAAATTTGAACCGGGCCGTCCCCCCGAGGTACCGGCCCCGATATTCAAAGGCAAATATATCGAAAGAAAGGATGTTAACAATGATTAGCAGCAAAATGGAACAGGCTCTCAACGGGCAAATCAAAGAGGAATATTTTTCATCTTACCTGTATCTGGCCATGTCGGCCCATTTCAAGGCCGCCAATCTTGACGGTTTCGCGCACTGGATGAGAATTCAATCGCAGGAGGAAATGACTCACGCCTTGAAAATCTTCGACTATGTCAACGAACAGCAGGGCAAAGTCACTCTGGAAAATATTGACAAACCGCAGTCGGAATGGGGCACGCCCCTGTCGATTTTCGAGGCCGCCTATAAGCACGAACAGAAAATTACAGGATTAATCGGCAGACTGGCCGATCTGGCCATTGCCGAAAAAGATCACGCCACTGCCGGTTTTCTTCAGTGGTTTGTCAAGGAGCAGGTCGAGGAAGAAGCGACCGCGGCTGATATCGTCCACAAGTTGAAAATGGTCGGCGATTCCAATCAGGGCCTGTTTATGGTTGACCGCTACCTCGGTGAAAGAAAGTAACTGAGATTTTTTCAATATTTTATTATATTTAAAGAACAGGAGTTAATTCTCCTGTTCTTTATTTATTTGGTGTCTCAGATTTGGTTTAAGGAGTGCCTGTCATGGATAAAAGCCGAGCCGATAAATTTCGGGAGGAGCGGGAAAAATTGAATGATATTGTCATGAAATACGCCGGAATTAATACCAAGCGGTTTTATAATATCGACTGGCAGACATATCAGGACGGGGCTCTGTCGACCAAAACAAAAGAAATGCTGGGGTTGGTGGCCTCCCTGGTTCTCCGGTGTGACGACTGCATCATGTATCATCTCGTACGGTGTTTCGAAGAGGGGGTCGCCGATAATGAGTTGGAAGAGGCCCTAACCGTCGGGCTTGTCGTCGGAGGCTCCATTACTATTCCCCATCTCCGCCGCGCCTGGCGGGCCTGGGACGAAATGAAAATCTCGGGAAAGCCGGGAAAATCGGGGGTTCACTCCCATGAATGAACGTCAAATCGCTTTTTTAAACCTATTAAATGATGTATCCGCCGTGGCCGACGCCTCTCTTGGCCGCGACGCCAAACTGCAGAAAATTACGGAGCTTTTAATGGACCGGGTGGCCGCCTATAACTGGGTCGGATTTTATCTGGTTGACTCCGGGCAGAAAAGGACGCTGCTTCTCGGTCCCTTTTCCGGCGAACCGACCACCCATACCCAAATACCCTTCGGCAAGGGGATTTGCGGTCAGGCCGCGGAAACCGAAAAAGTATTTATCGTTGATGATGTCACCGCCGAAGACAATTATCTATCATGCAGTATTAACGTCAAATCGGAAATTGTTCTGCCGATCCATAAGAACGGCGCGATTATTGGTGAACTCGATATCGATTCCCATACCGCCGCAGCCTTTGATTCCGAAGACCAGGAATTTTTATCGAAAATTTGCGATATCGCCTCTAGAATCATCTGAAATTATAATTGATGAGGGGATAAAATTATGGAGATAATTTTGGATCGCTATGCCCTGCGCAAAATGGGCTATGGCCTCTATATTGTTAGTTCTATCCTGGACGGTAAACCCAACGGCCAGATTGCCAACACGGTCTTTCAGATAACCTCCAAACCGGTTCGTATCGCGGCCGCCATAAGCCGCAGCAATTTGACACATGAATACATAAAAGAGAGTCTTCGATACAGTATTTCCATCCTGCAGGAATCGACCCCTTTTCCCTTTATCGGGCTATTCGGTTTTCGCTCCGGAAGGGTTATCGATAAGTTCGCCACAGCCGCCTTTCGCTATGGCACCTCCGGCTGCCCCATTATAACTGAAAACGCCGTCGCCTTCATGGAAGCCAAGGTGGTCAATCAGCTTGATATCGGAACCCACACCCTTTTTATTGGTGAGGTTACGGAGGCCGAAATTTTGAATGATAATCCTCCCATGACCTACCTTTACTATCAGGAAAAATTAAAGGGAAAAACCCCCGTCGATTCTCCCACCTTTATACCCGAAAATCCGGCATCATAATAGCCGAAATGACTTTCATTTCCCCTGTTCGGCGGCGCGTTTCTTTTTCCCTTCGATATTTTTGATTTCATTTTGAACATTTTGAATTTTTGTTCCATCGGTTACGGACGCTTTCTTGATGTATTGATTGAAGGCATCAATCGCTTCATCATAGCGCTTCATCCACTCCAGCGTTGCCCCCAGATTAAAGTAGGCATTGATATAATTTGGATTTACTTCTATCGTCTTTCTAAATTCCGCAATTGCCTCTTCATATCGAGTCAGGTCATACAGAGCAAGCCCTCGATAATAATGGCCGTCGGCCGAACCGGAATTGATCTTGATTGCCTGTGAATAATTTTTCTCGGCCAGATCAAGGGCCTTTTTTGCCATGTATGCGTGTCCCAGATTGATATATATTCTCTCGTCATTGGGCTTTGTCTTAATTGCCTTCTGGTAATCATCGATGGCTTGATCATAAAGCCCTTTCTTGTAAAGCAAAATCCCCCGATTAAAATGGGCCGAACCGTTCTGGGGTTCATTGGTGATGGCCATGCCGTAGTCGGCAATCGCGCTGTCCGGCTGACCTTTCCTTTCAAATGCCAGAGCCCGACTGTAATAGGCTATGCCGACGGATGAATCCAGATTGATCGCTTTCGTAAAATCCTTAATGGCATTATCATATTGCCCCATGTTGCCGAACACCACGCCGCGCTGAACATACGATGTGGCAAATTTCGGATCGAGGTCGATGGCCTGGTCATAGGCCTTGAGGGCATCCATATAATTCTTGCCGATAAACGCCCGATCCCCCTGTTCCAGAAGATAATCGACCGTATCCTGCCCCGGCGCCATCTGGGCGGCGGCTACCCCGAACAAAATCGAAAAGCCAATAAGAAAAAAAGCAACGGTTCCATTCATCGATCGCATTATTTTCTGTCTCCTCTCATATGCTAATGCCTGTTTATACTTATACAATTTTCCCTTTCCTTAATTTCAGCGAATTTTTTCGCTCTCAGGCGGAACTGAAAATTTTTCTGGCCGCTCTTACTGTTCGCGCCAGAAAGATCTCGGGATCTTCACTTAATTTCGCTCCTGTCCCGACTTCAAAAAGAATATTCCTGATCTTCATGGCCCTGTCAAAAATACCCCGCATTTTCCGCCAGTCAATTATTCCGTCCCCGGGAATCAGATGTTCGTCATCTTTGCCATGATTGTCGGAAAGATGACAGGTTGTCAGTCGTTCCGCGAGATTTTCAAGAAGGCCAAAGGGATCCCCACTCATATTATCATGAGAACTGTCGTAGCAGAAACCGAAATCCGAATCGCTGAATCGATCCATTAATTTTTCAAACATCCAGACACTATCGCCGCCCGGCAGATTCTCGAGAGCAATCTTGACCTCCGGCCTCTTTTTTTCGTTCAATTCTTGAAGGGACTTTATGGCCCGTTCCAGGCATTCCTCGCGACCGCCGTCAAAATAGTGATGGGGATGCAATATCATTATCGGGATCCCATAAACAGCACACAGGTTCTGGAACGATTTTAGCCGGCTCACCGCCCCTTCCCGAATCGAATTGTCCCTCTGCGCCGGGTCATATTCCTCTCCAAATGGGGCGTGTGCCGAATCGACAAACAATCCCTTTGCCTTGACTTGCTTTAAAATTCGCTCGAATTTCGCCGGCTCCTCAAAATGGCTGTGCTCCAAATTGGCCCCGATAGAGATGAAATCGAAGCCGCTTTCGGCAATCAGACCGACTTGAGTCCCGATATCGACCGAATAATCGAACGTGGTTGATATTCCAAATTTATATTCTGTATTTGCCATGGTTCAATTATAAGTACTAAGCCCCCCTAAAACCATGAAAAAATGGCCCCGCATTTCAGCGAGGCCATTCTATCGTAAGCCGCCTGAGACTCCCCCTGCCGGATCTGAAGCGGCCTCTCAAATTGGAGGCAACCATATCGAGAAGTCCGTTACCTCTTACCCCCTTTTACTCTTCCTTGAGCCCCTGATGTCAATTCAAGAACCACATTCCACCTGTGAGTATTGCATACGGCGTACCAATTAAATTCTGAAAAGCAAATTTCAGGGAGCAATTTTTCCATTGCAGGGCAAGAGGTTATCGCATCCATTTCAATTATTAAAAAAAACGCCACGCAAGGATTCCCAGAATCGTTTCAATCAGAAACACAATGCGAAACAGCGTTTCAGAATTGGACGAGATTGTCGAACTCTTCCGAACTAGAGTTCTAGATAGGTCGGGGTCGAAAGATACCTCTCACCGGTATCGCAGATGAAAGTGACTATCATCTTCCCAGCATTTTCGGGTCGCGCCGCCACCCTCAGGGCCACGGCCACATTCGCCCCGGCCGAAATGCCGGCCAGAATACCTTCCTCTCTGACCATCCGCCGCGTCGCCATAATGGCTTCATCATTACCGACCGTCAATATTTCGTCGATGATGCTCAGGTCCAAGACTTCCGGCTTGAAACCGGCGCCTATCCCTTGAATCGGATGCGGCCCTCGTTCCCCTTTGGAAAGAAACGGCGACGCCTCCGGCTCGACTGCGATCAGTTTTACCGATGGCTTCATTTTCTTGAGAAATTTTCCCGTCCCCGTAATAGTTCCACCTGTTCCCACCGCCGAAATTAAGACATCGACTTTGCCGTCGGTATCCTGCCATATTTCCGGACCGGTTGTTGCCAGATGCGCCGCCGGGTTGGCCGGATTGTTGAATTGCTGCGGCATAAATGAATGCGGGGTCGAAGCGACCAGCTCCTCGGCCTTTTTAACTGCTCCGGGCATTCCTTCGGCTCCCGGCGTAAGGATCAATTGGGCCCCCAGAGCTTTCAAGAGGTTCCTGCGCTCCAGCGACATCGTATCAGGCATGGTCAAAATCAATTTATATCCCCGCGCCGCACAAATAAAAGCCAGGGCTATGCCGGTATTGCCGGAGGTTGGTTCTATAATTACTGTGTCGTTTGTTATTTGCCCCTTCTTTTCGGCATCCTCTATCATGAAGAAGGCAATTCTGTCCTTTACGGACGAACAGGGGTTGAAAGATTCCAATTTAACCACCACTTCCCCTGGTAATCCCTTCCCCATCCGATGCAATTTCACCAGCGGTGTCTTCCCGATTAATTGCGATATATCTTCTGCTATCCTGCTCATTGTAACCTCTGAATTATCTTCCATTACTATATAAAATACATTTCCTGACCGGTCCGGATCATTTCCATGATGTCCGCAACTTTAATCGACGCCAGATAATCAATGACCTTTTTCTCCGCTTCTTTCCAAATGAAAGAGAGACCGTGCGCGTTGTCTTCCGGGGTCCCCGGTTCCCTCAACTGGGTGATTATCATCTTCCCCTCAAAAGCCGTCACCACATCCCAGACCGTTATCCCTCCCGGATCTCGGGCTAAAATATATCCGCCGTTTTTTCCCCGATTGGCATCCACCAGTCTGGCCCGCCGCAATTGCGCCAGAAGCAACTCCAGATATCTGACTGGTACTCCCTGTGTACTGGCAATTTCCTTAGCCTGAATCGGCCCTTTCCCATAGTTGGCGGCTAGCGCCACAATCGCCCTCAATCCATATTGTGCTTTTAATGATAGCATATTTCTTTCATTATCCTATCAATTATTTGTATTTCCAAAATAGAATACGGAATTGGTTGACTTATTTGTGGGAATTAATTTTTCCCAGAATTTTTGTAGTCTGATATAAATTTGAAGGTCAATAACTTACTTTATGTGGAGAATTCCGGGGAAATTTCTCCGAATCAGCGATAGCCGAATATTTCAGCATATATGATGAGAAAAATAAGAGAGATCCCAATAAATAGTGCTATCCCGCCGAAAATCTTCAGGCCCCTGATAACGACCGGCGGCAACGGCTCAGCCAGATGTTTCTTAATCTCGCGGCTTTTGATCATTTCCTCATACTCGCGGGGGCGATCCTGTTTCAACTCCTCCAGCGGTACCCGGCCCGTAAATATTACCGTATCCATCGGGAATTTGTCGGGCCGGAAATGAGTATTGAAGAAATGCACTGTGAATATAAATGCCACTGCCAAAAGCGCTTCGTCGGAATGCACGATAGTCGCCACATTTATTATCCAGCCCGGCAGGAAGCGGGTGAAAATCTCCGGAAACCAGAGCATCAGTCCGGTCGTCCCGATAATTGCCACACCCCAGAAAACGGCGAAGTAGTCGAACTTTTCCCAGTAGGTCCATCGCCCGTAGTTGGGCCGCGGCCCGAGACCGAAAAACCACTTAAATGTCCCGATCACTTCTTTCAAATCGGTTCTGTTGGGAAGCATCGAATTCGCCCCGAATAGTATCTGCCGCCAGGTCTTCTTCTCCTTTATTTTGGTTCGGATCAGATCGAAGATATGCGCCCCAAAATAGAAAAATGTTATCACCGCGCAGACCCGGTGAATATACGCGGCCGATTCGAATCCGCCCAGAACCCCCGATAGCCACTGCGCCCAGCCGAGATAGGAAAATTTGAGGGTCATGCCGGTTAATGCCAGTCCCAGGAAACTGATGATAACCAGAATATGAAGTCTTCTCGGCAGGGTCCGGAAACGGACATACTCCAGATTCCCCAGGGCCGCAATCCGTAATTGCTTGTGTTTCTTCATCATCTGGAACGAACGGGGTAACCAGAGCAGCGTATGCGTTCCGGCAATCGTCAGGGTCCCAACCAGAAGAATCGTCATGAACCAGAACGTATAAAAAAGAATCGGATATTTGTGGCGATCGTGATGAGTCGCATGGGTTAGATAACCGGCGAAGCGGCGGTGCGAGCCTGGGTGACATTGTCCGCAGGTTTTGACAATATTGGTGCGCGAAAGAGTCGATTTCGGTTCATACGGAGGCAGAATGTTATGTGCCCCATGGCAATCATAGCACTTGGCGGCCGCCGTATATCCCAGTTTGGAGACCTTGCCGTGAAATGTATCGAAATAGGTTTTAGTCACATCTTCATGACATTTTCCGCACTGGTTGATAATCCCAAGTTTGAAACCCTCCGTATCGGTGCGAATTATGGTGTGCGACTGATGGCAATCGATGCAGGCCGGAAGCGGTTTGTCGGTCTTTGAAACCAGAGGCGAATGAATGCTCTGTTCGAACTGCTCGTAAATGCCGTTATGACACCGTCCGCATGTCGCCGGCACATTCTTATGATTAATGCTCGATTCCGGATTATCTCGCGGCAATTCATGATGGGCAGTATGACAATCGGTGCACATCGCCGTGACCACCAACCCGCTTTGAAGAAGTCCCTTGCCATGAGCACTTTCGGTATAATTCTCCAGGATGTTGTGCTGGGTTCCATTATATCGAACCGCCGCCTTGTTCCCTTCGCGATGGCATTTCCCGCACAAATCCGGCACGTGAGTGGGGTAGGTCGGCGATTCCTCGTTGGCGTGCCCCAATATATTATGGGTACCGTGGCAGTCGCGGCAAACCGGCGCCACCGGGTCATTCTTATCCGCAAGCATTCCATGGGTGCTGGTTTTATATGTCTCCACCACCTGCTCATGGCAGATGGAGCAGTCTACCTTCGATGTTATCGTCGCGCAGGGGCGCTGATGCGACGGGGTAATGCCGGTATGGCATTGAGCGCATGATACTTTCGAATGAATCGAATGCTGGGTCTCCAGCGAATCGACATACATCGAAACGGTTTTTCCGTCCCGAATCGCGGTCAAATCCTTCTTTCCATGGCAGAGCAGGCAATCCTGATTCGACATTCCCTGCTCATAGAAGATTCGTCTTATCTTATGCGGCGAATGACAATCGACACAAACCGGAACTTTGTTCGGCTCCTTTTCCCACAACTCACCGCGAACCACTTTCAGGTGGACCTTTTCGATTCGCCCGTGACATTTCTCACAGGTTCTGGGAACATTGTCTCTATAAATGCTTGACTGCGGATCGCTGTGGGGGCGAACATTATGAGCCGTGTGACAATCCGAGCATACCGCTGTTACTGTCAACCCCTGCTTGTACAGCCCCTCGCCATGAATACTCTCGGAATAATGGGTCAGAATGCTGTCCTGAGGAATGGCAAAATCGCGGCTGACCGGAGTTCCTTCCTTATGGCAACTGCCGCAAACAAACGGAATGTTGAATTTGGTCACTCGCGATTCCGGCGATTTCACCGGAACAATATCATGACTGCCGTGGCAATCCCAGCAGCGCGGGGCCAGCTTTATTCCGGCTGTCACCGCCTTTCCGTGCAGGCTTCCGTCATAGACGGCCGCGACCTGGTCATGGCACAACCCGCAATCGACCGGATCGACCTTTGCCTTATGGGGAAATTCCGTCCCGGAAAGATCGGCATGACAGGTCACACAGTCATTACCGCCATGCACCGATTTCTTATAAATTTTTTCGTCGATAAAGAGCGATATCTGCTTGCCATCGCGCGCAGTTGTAAGAGTAATATCGCCGTGACAGGAAAGGCAATCATCGGCTGTCTGCCCCATGGCGATCCCGCCGGCAAATGTCAGACACACCAGAAACAATAATATATTGAATTTATACCGAATGGCCGTCACTGTTTCTTTCCGCCGCAAATTGGGGTCTCTATTCCTCGACTGTCTCTTCTTTTTCCTTCAGGGCCGGGTCATCCGGATGCTCATGTTCATACCATTCCTTCGGCATTTTCCCGGTGTACCATGACGGGTTCATCGGATAGACATTGGGGCTGAATACGGTTGAATACATGTGCCAGATGAGTATCGCCAAAAATGCCAGCCAGGCCTCGTAAAAATGCATGACAAGCATCACATCGAGAAATCCCTTGGGAAACCAGGCCACTGCCAGATTGTCGAACCAGAGAAACAGGCCGCTAAGTATCATTACGCCCGTCCCCCAGACCAGCGCCCAGTACTCTGCTTTTTCGATATAGCTGAATCGCCCAAACGCCGGCTTGGTAACCTTGAAGCCGAGGTTATACTTAATCATTTGGATAAATTCGCCAAAATCCTTCTTATTGGGAAAGATATCCTTCAGGAATTGGCGGCCCCGAGGCGTGGTCAGATAGAACAGGTGCCAGAGACTGGTGAGGATGAAAAGCACCGCCGCCGTCCGGTGAACAATACCCCTGACCGGGAACCCTCCTTCCCAACCGAACATTATTTGCACCCACCACGACTCCGAATATCTCAGGGCGAAGCCGGTAATCACAAGGGTAATAAATGTTACCATAAGGAATGTATGTTGCCAGACTTCATTATAGGTCATCCGCTTGATCTGTTCTTTCAGACTTATGTTTTTGATCTGTTTGCGCAGGTCAATGAGCCAGTGAACCAGCATCAGGCCGATAATTAGTATAATGACAACTATATAAATTTTCCCTATCGTCCGCGCCAGCGGCGTTTGCGATATGCCGGGCGTACTATGAATCGGGGTTTTGGCCATCTCGGCCGATATCCCCGGGTGGCACTGGCCGCAGGTCTTCCTCAAATTTGCCGGGAAGATTGAAGAGGTCGGATCGCTATGGGGTAGTATTCTATGGGCGCCATGGCACGATGAGCAGTTGGCCACAGTCACGTCTCCCGCCTTGCTTTTTAATCCGTGATAGCTGTCGACAAACGATTTCAAGCGCCCGCCGGGGATGCCATACTTTTCATTAAGATACGCCGATTCATGACAGGGAGAACAGGTCGCTTCCGCAATACGGGCCGGACTGACCGGAGATCGGGGGTCGCTCGGCGCAATGATACCGTGCTCGCCGTGGCAGTTGGTGCAAACCGGCGCATCGGTCTCTCCCCGCGCCACCAGTTTTCCATGAATTCCTTCCCAGTAGTCATTCTCGACATTGCGATGACACTTGCCGCAGGTCCGGGGAATATTAAAATGGTTAATCGACGATTCCGGATCGCCCGGCGAAAGAATTTTATGTGCCGTTCCCGCCGTCGAATGACAGTCATTACAGGTCGCCGCCGTATATACTCCGCCCAGCGCCGCTTTGCCGTGTACGCTGCTTTCGTAAACCGAAACGGCGTTCCCGATTAGAATATCGTGCTTCTTTACCAGATTAAGATCGCTGTGGCACCGCCCGCAAGTCATCGGCAGGTTTATCGGATTTATTCGCGAGTCCTTATTGGTCACCGGCAGAATGTCATGCTTGCCGTGGCAATCGGCGCAATCCGGGATATCGGAACCGCCCGGATACTGCAGGCGTCCGTGCCATTTATACTGCTCCGATTCCGTCGTGTGGCAAATGCCGCAATCCACCGGGGCGACTTTTTCATCATGAGGAAGCGATTTGATGGAACTGTGGCAATCGGTGCAACTCATCCCGCTGTGCGATGACATTGCCAGTGAGCTGTCAATCGTCTTTCCGATTTCACCGCCCGCCACATCATGGCAATTCATGCAATCACTGTTACTGATCGCTTCCTGACCGAGAAGGTTTGATCCGGCGGCCAGAATTATCATCCCCGCGAGAATTATTCTACCCCAAATTTGCCTGTTACCCATAAATCATGTAAATCCTTATTTTTGCAAACGACTCTATCTTGTTGTTCTGCAAGTGAATAGTTTCACAAGCCAACCTAATCATATGGATAATTCATATCAATATTATCCTATTTTATCGCCAATATATATCGACCCCTCCACCCTGGCAAGTGAAAATATTCACTTTACCCACATTTTTGCCCCTTTTTTCCTCTAAGATGATAGCCGACATATTTGTCCCTTAGACATGCCGTCTGGACCTGCGATATGTGTAATAAAAAACGATTATGTAGAGCAAATATGCCGGGAGAAACACCCAATAAAGAAACGGTTGCGGCATCTTCTGATAAAGGGCCGCACCCGAATCCCGCATAAATGTATAGAGAATAGCGATTGTTGCCGCTCCCCCCAATAGCCGCGAATATAAAGTGGTTCGAAGCCGAAAACCTCGCCGGTAAAGTGACGAAATAAGCGCCCCGACAATTGTCATCAGTATCGCTATCAAAACCGGCGCTATCACCGGACCGATCCAGGGTACCGGTATCAGAAAAAGAATATCCCAATCAAAAATCGACTGCGGCCATCCTAAAGTCGCCTTCAGCCAGATATAATAAAAAATATCCCAGAGGCCGAAAACGAAGAGAAAATATCCGAACCGCTCCCAGAAACGGCGGGTCGCAATTGCCGCCGCGGTGTATAGCATTATTATTGTGGCCAGTTCGCGGAATATTTCGAACGTTATTATTTTCGACGGCATTCCCCTCAGCGGAAATGAAAATCCTTCAGGATAGTACAACGCCCGAAGATAGACCACCACCGCGGCCTCCAGAAACCCCATCGCCGCCCCGAAGAAAAACAGGTAAACCAATTTGTTGATATGACGGCTGTCTTCCCCGCGCATCTTCGACCGACATCCTTTCGATTGTGTCGCGATTTGCCTCTTTATGATTTTAAGAAAAATTCCACCGCTTTGTCAAGGCAAATACCCCCCGTGTGGATAGCGAAATAATTCTGCTTCTTTAATCTGTTATGCATTGATGTCGAGGAAAATTGACTTGACAATCTCTTTTCATGAATTTAATTTCAGTCAGATTATCCAATGTTCGGGAAAATATTTAAGGCACCTTGTGGGAGAATAAAATATCCTATGGTAAGCGATCCCTTCCGCCCCCTGACAATTTCCTTGCTTTTTTCAAGTTCCCCGAATCACTGCCCACCTTCAAATCAAATTGCTTTTGTCTCTTTCCGGATGCCTGCGGCGATTTTGAAGCCCGGATTTACTAAAGCTGCAATTAAAGTGAATTGAATATTATTCGGCGCTAATCCTGTGGCGTCACAACCATACCGGGACCGGAGAGTCGATTTGCCGGACCTGCGGGCGTGTAAAGGAAGGAGACATTGTATGCGCGAATTCTTCAGACTATCCCTCGAACTTGTGGCTCTGGCCGCATTGATTATGTTCATCTCGGGCAGTGCCCTTGCCTATACCGGCACGCTCCAGATCCCCGGTGAAGGAGTTAAGCAGATAATCATTCTTGAGGATGGCTCCACGTTGGTCGGCAAAATCACCGAAATCCGCGCCGACCAAATCAAATTTCAGACCGATTTGGGCGAAATGACCATTGCCGTCAGCAAAATTAAATCTATAAAAGAGGAGACGGAGAAAAAAGAAGTAAAGGCGCCGGTGGAGACAAAGGAAACCAAGGAAATCAAAAAGACCGAACCGCCCGAAGAAAGTGCGGCCGAACTTGAAAAGCCGACGCCCAAATGGTACCCCAACGCCAACCGGACCCGCCTTCTCATCGGCCCGACCGCCCGCACCCTGAAGGCCGGCAAAGGATATTTCTATGACCTGTGGATCTTCTTCCCCGGCCTGGCGTTCGGTATCACTGATAATTTCATGATATCCGGTGGCGGTTCGGTCATCCCCGATGCTGACAATCAGATGTACTATATTATGCCCAAATACCGCATAAGTACCGGGAAAAATCTCGATCTGGCGATTAACCTGACCATCTTTCGGCTATGGGATAAGACCTTCTATTTCGGACTCAGCGACGTGACCTATGGCACCGACGATCAAAGCGTAACCGGCGCCCTGGGTTTCGCTTTCACCAACGATAAAATCGCCGATAAACCGGCCGCCATGTTCGGCGGCGAGTACCGCATGGGACGGCGCGCTTCTCTGGTCGGCGAATGCTGGTTTATCCCCGGCGATGCCGACAGCGGGGTGCTCGGAATCGGCGGCCTCCGGCTCATGGGCGAATTTATGACAATCGACGTCGGCGGAGCCTTTTCTCTGGATAACAAAAGCGATAATGAAGATGAAACAGACTGGCTGCCGTACATCGATTTCGTTTGGAATTTCTAAACTGCCGGCTGCATAACATATATGTCTATCAATTTACGAGTCCTTCTGGCGGCGCTCCTTATCACGGCGCCGCTTTGCGCCGAATCGCCGGTCGAGAGTTTTCAAATGGTCCGAAGCGCCCCCGGCCTCTCTTTGCATAAAGAGATGTTCATGCTCCCGGTCACGCTATGCGAGGAGTACGACGGTTCCCAAACCGAGGCCGTTTTCCAGATCAGCGCCAAACACCAATTGTTCGACACCCGGATTTACTTCGCCTATACGCAAATTTCCTTCTGGCAGGCGTATGACCACAATAACTCCGCCCCGTTTCGGGAGACCAATTATAATCCCGAACTTTTCTATCGCACCAAGCATATCGCTCTCCCCTCGGCCTTCCTCGGGGCCGATATCGGCTTTGAGCACGAATCCAATGGTCAGCGGCCGCCGATTTCGCGCAGTTGGAACTTACTGTATTTCTCCCCGTATTACTCCCGCAATAATTTCCTATTGCATCT
This sequence comes from Candidatus Zixiibacteriota bacterium, assembly GCA_900498245.1. Classification (NCBI taxonomy): domain Bacteria; kingdom Pseudomonadati; phylum Candidatus Zixiibacteriota; species Candidatus Zixiibacteriota bacterium. The sequence goes on along the minus strand of LS998015.1, from coordinate 1,402,702 downwards.
GAAGGTACGGTACCGCTTCCCGGAAGATCAAAAGAAAAATCCGCTTGATGCGCTCGGCGATGACAATCCCGATATCACCGATTTTCTCGGCTATGCCGACCTGCAGATCTTCTACCGCTTTCCCTGGCGCCATGTGGCGCACGTGATGCTTCGCGGCAATCCCGGCAAAGGACGGGGCGAAATAATAATGAGTTACAGTGTCCCGATCCCGAAAAGTGAAATCAGCTATTTCATAGTGCGTGTATGGAACGGCTATGGCGAATCTCTGGTCGATTACAACCGCCCCTTGACCCGAATCGGCCTCGGCGTCATGTTCTCGCATTAATGTCTCTTCTATAATTTTGTGAAGGCCGGAACCAGCGGGTATCCGGCCCTTTCTTTTTATGTGTCCGCCCCTTTTTCTTGGCCGCAACCCCTTGCACCACAATATATGGAATAAATCGAAGCCGATTGATTTTCGATGCAAGGCGATGGGCAATATGGGGATGGTGGATATTTGGCTTCGCTTTTCTGATACAAAAGGGGGCCCCATTTTTTGCATCTTTTCATTCAACCGAATGAATATGTGGAGATTACGGGAATGTTTTGGCGCAAATTCAGGCGCTAATTGGCGGGCGCAAAAATCGATCGGCATTTGATAATATATGGACATAATTATAAACTTCTCTGTACCTATTGGCCCCCCGAACCGAGTCACACCAAATTGATACCGAAATTGCACCGTGCATATGGCGCGGGATCACACCTCGGACAAGAGTCTTCGGCAAGACCCCGTGCAACTTTGGAATCGGTCGAAGGGACAAGCAGGAATGCTTGTCCTACCGTTGAATGTTACCAGCTTTAGAAAATTATGATTTATTTATATTCCCACGCTGCGATATGATTGACGGCCACTCCTCCAGCGGTCGTGAATTGCCCGGCGACAATCAGCTTGTCGCCAAAGACGATGGCCGCTCTGACTTCATCATCCATTCCGGTTCCCATAAAAGTCCAGGTGGAACCATCCCACGAAGCGACACTCGGTGCACCGCTCGGCGCCGTAGTGTACAGACTACCGCCGATGATTACTTTGCCGTTATAGAAAGTGATCGTGCGTACCCCGCCTTTCATATCCGTCCCGATCGCTCCCCAGTGAGAGCCGTACCAGAGCGCGATCCCCTGGGCCAGCACTCCACCGGCGTAGTAAAAATCGCCCCCCACGACTAAGGAATCGCCATTTACAATAAGCGCACTAACACTACTGTACTCACCCATTCCGGGACCGACATTAGACCAGTTATACCCATCCCAGGCCGCGAGGCCATAGGCCAGAACCGTGCCCGCGGAGTCAAAATTGCCCCCCGCGATAAGATTGGGACCATAATCAACGAGACTCCGCACATAGTTCTCCGTTCCCTTGCCGAGAGCCGACCAGGCTGAGCCGTTGTAAGAGGCAATATGCCGGGCGTTCCCGCCGCCGGCGGTTGTGAACGATCCTCCGGCGATCAATGCGCCCTCCGAGACGGTGAGGGCATAGATTATATCATTCGCGCCGCTCCCGAGCGGTTCCCATGACGAGCCATTCCAGGCGGCGATGTAATTGGCGGAGACTCCTCCCGCAACATTAAAATAGCCCCCCGCGATCAGCTTGCCGTTATATGTCGTAAGTGCCGCGACATAACTATTCATACCGGTCCCGAGCGGTGTCCAGGTGGAACCGTCCCAGGCGGCAATATATTTGGCCGCGACCCCGCCCGCGGTATCAAATCCTCCGCCGGCAATCAATTTGCCGTCATATACAGTAAGCGCCATAATAAGACCATTCGTGCCGCTCCCGAGCGACACCCAGGACCAGCTTCGGGCCGGGGCGGTCGGTTTATCATCATCCGAACAACCGGAAATAAAAAGACCCGCCGATATCAACAGGCAGGCCGCAACAGAAACGAGCCGTTGTCTACAATACATACATTACCTCATTACGCCTTACAGAACAAATGATCTGAATGTCGTCTGACAAACTGGAAAATTCTATACTTTAATTTAAGATAAAGCGTGTTTTATGGCAATTGGTTTTTGATAGACATGACTTATGCAAGATTGTGAGCCGGGCCCGTCTGTGGCTTGACATTATCCCGCACTCCCCATGAGTGTCAAGCCGCAAGTCGGCTTGACCTGCAAAAATAACTTCTATGATGCCTTTTCGACCAGCTTCTTCAACGTGCTGTAGCCTAGCCGGGTAGGTCAAGACCCCGAATGGCGTGGAAGAGGTGGGATTTGGCGGTGGTCTTGACATCAATTATTTCCGTTGTATTATGAACCATGTCAAAATTGAGAAGATATTATTCTTCCGGAAATTCTTATTTTGTCACCGTTGTCAAATATTAAATTGACTCATTATTGCGACAAGAGTGAGATTATGAAATGTGAGGGCGATTATGGAGAACAATAATAAGATGTCGGGTTTCTCGCCTGTTTGCTACGCTCACGTCTCGAGACCCGACCTACGGCTGGCTGAAAATAATAATAAAATCTCAGGATCAGAGACGACTCCGACCTATTGGGCTCAAGATAAAAACCCGGGCCGAAAATGACCCGGGTTTCAGAATAGGCTTCTGCACGTCAAAGCAGATTATCGGTTCTTACGAACTCCCGCATATTCGAGTGACTCCGTCTCCTGATAATCGAATATTTCCTTATTCGGCTGAGGTAACTGAGTAAAATCCATGTTATGACATTCAATCAGGATTTTATCCCGGAACCATTTATCGAACGGATCTTCCGATTTGCCAAAATACTCGAATATTTTTCGCGGATTATCCGTCTCCCATCTGACAATGACCATGTCGCCGTGCGGAGTCTGTTGCAGGAAAACCTGTTCGGTGTTGAGCGAAATGCTTTTTCGGGATTTTTTATAATCCTTGTTGCGGGCCCCGGTTATCTCCTTCATATAGTCCTTCCAAATCTCCGTCTTGCCGGGCGCAAGAGGTACAGCAAACAAATAGTTAGCCATAAATCCTCCTTTTGGCTTGTAGTATTTTGACAGTTACCTCGTTATGTATAATGCTACGGATAAGCAAACCGCGGTATTTGAACTGTCGAAGTATTAATACCTGCTTTCTCCTCGGGCGAAAAAGAAATTGGCAAGTGATAACAAACTTCATGGACCCACTATCCGTATATTTCGCAAATATCGGATTCCGCGCCGTTGCCAGCGACGGAAAGGGGCGCCGACATGATCCGGAGCAAAAGACCGGTCGGGGCTTGACAACGATCTCTTCTTCCTGTCGTATGTGTCCAACGGGAGGGCGCCGGAATGCAGGCGCGCTCAGTCGGCATATCGTTTCGGTGCGACATGGATTGGCAACATTAAATCGAGTTGGGGTGTCTTTCGAAGGAGCCATTTATAAATGGCAGAAAGATAAAGGAGTACACTAAGGCATTTAAAGGTTCTCTTGCTGGGAAGAAACCACGAGACCCAAAACAAGGAGACCATATGAGACACTCCAAGACCCTCATAGCTGTCGCCGCCGCATTAGTTTTCCCTGCCGCCGCGATCCTGACATCGTGTTCAAAAGACCCCGTCGGCCCATCACAACATTCTTCACTGGCCAGCCCGCTCAAAGCCACGCCGTCCATGCCTTCGACTGCCCAGGGGATGCCGCCCGGATATGAGCCTGCCTATTTCAATGGTACCACTGTCACCATCAATGCCATCGACGTCAAACAAAATCCGACCGACCAGGCCCAGGCCGATTTTTACGAGGTCGTGTACCCGTTCGATCCGGTCACGGGAGACGAATTGACCAATTACTGGCCGTCGCCGCCGCAGTGCAATCCGTGCGACCACCAGGGGAACGGTATCACCCCGGATGATTTTCACGATCATGTTCTCGACTCGCAGCCTTCAGATCCCGGGCATGGCGAATACAATGCCCTCTGGCGCGTCTATTTGATCATGCCCAACTATACCGCCAGCGCCACGCATAACATGGCGGTCGATGCCATGCTGATGTCGATGTTGCCGGCGAAGTCGGAAGATGCCGTCAACGCGCTGGTTTCGACCATGGTGGACGGCGTTCCGATCGCCAACAAGATTGACACGCATTTTTATTTCATCTGCGATGTTGTCAGTTCCAATGCCGCCTCGCATTAATCGGGCGATATTATTATTTATAGCGGCTTGAACAATCATATTTTCAACCGTGCAATCACGTTCGAACGCGATTGCACGGCCGCAATTGTCGCTTTCAGATTACGCAATATCGAGATCATGAGGTATATATGGCAAAGAGCAGGACAAATATAAGTGACAGCGAAGAGAAAATACTCACCAAACACCCACAAGGCAAAAGAGGTGTAAATATCAGCAAGTCAAAGTACGAAAGAGTGAAAAAGGAAATATTATCGCTCCTGCGAAAAGCCGAACCGACGCATACGGAATTATTCAAATTACTCAACGATAAATTGCAGGATCGTTTTGACGGCAACATAAGTTGGTACGGGGAAACAATTAAACTCGACCTTGAGGCCCGGGGCATTATTCAAAGGACATCGTCAAAGCCCGCAAGATACCAGTTGGCCGAAAAAGTGAAATTATTAAAGAGATGAAGGAATGGAAAGATGGGCCGTAAGGTCATCATTCCGACCGACGGATTTAAGGACCTGACGGAGCATTTAAAAAGATGTCAGGATCGAAGACGATCCTGACCTACATTTGACTATGAAACCGCTTCGACCAGTTTTTTCAGCGTGCCGTAGTACGACGACGCCAGGTCTTTTAACGAAAGATCGATATCATCATTAATCGTCAGCCGTTCGCCGACTACCCGCCCGATCGCCGCCACCGGAATCTTGTGCTTGATACACAAATCGACCAGTTTTTCGCCGTCATCTTTGGATGTACTCACCACCACCCGCGACTGGGTCTCACCGAAAAGAAGGGCATCGGTGCGGATATCATCGGTGATATAAATTTCCGCTCCCATCATCCTGTCGCGGTTGCCGATACAGCACTCCGCCAGTGTCACCGCCAGGCCGCCATCGGCACAGTCGTGCGCCGATTTGACGATCCCGGCTCGAATCGCAGAAAGCAAGGTCTCCTGCACCGCCTTCTCATAGTACAGATTGAGCGCCGGGACCGGGCCGGCTGTCTTACCAAATATAGTGTGAAGGTACTCCGAGCCGCCCAGTTCCTCTTCGCTTTCGCCGACCAGGAAAATCAAATCCCCGGTATCCTTGAACCACTGGGTGGTGATATGCCTGGTATCATCGATTATCCCCAGCATCCCGATAACCGGGGTGGGGAAAACGGCATGCTCGGGGTCCTCGTTGTAGAAACTGACATTCCCGCCGGTGACCGGGGTTTCGAACACCCGGCAGGCCTCGCCCATCCCGGCGACCGCTTCGGCAAAACCGTAATAGATTTCCGGCTTGTAGGGGTTGCCGAAATTGAGACAGTTGGTGATCGCCACCGGTTTGCCTCCGGAGCAGACCACATTGCGGGCCGCTTCGGCCACCGCCTGCTGAGCCCCCTGACGGGGATTGAGATAGCAGTACCTCCCGTTGCAGTCGGTCGTCAGGGCAATCGCCTTGCGCGTTTTGCGGATCCGCATGACGGCGGCATCGGAGCCGGGCCCGATCGCGGTATTGGTGCGGACCATCGAATCATACTGATTATAGACCCAGTCCTTGTTGCAGATATTGGGCGATGCCAGCATGGTCAGGAGATCCTTGTTCCAGTCCCGCTGGAGAGAAAATTGCGACAGGTCGAGATGCGCCAGTTCGTCGATATATGACGGTTTTCTGGTTTCACGATGATAGACCGGCGCCCCACCGCCCAGAACCAGGACCTCCGACGGAATTTTCGCCACGGTTTCACCGTTTAGCCGGACCTCGAAAATGCCGGTATCGTTTGCTTCACCGATAATGACCGATTCCAATTCCCATTTCTTGAAAACTTTTTTGACTTCCTCTTCGCATCCTTTTTTGACACAAACCAGCATCCGCTCCTGCGATTCGGAGAGGAGAATCTCGTACGGCGTCATTTTATCTTCGCGCACCGGGACCTTATCGATATCGATGGTCACGCCGGAATTGCCGCGGGCCGACATTTCCGAGCAGGAGCAGGTGATACCGGCGGCGCCCATATCCTGAATGCCGACGGCCAATTCCTTATCGATAATTTCGAGCGTCGCTTCCAAAAGCAATTTTTCCGTGAACGGGTCGCCGATCTGCACCGAGGGGCGCTTCAATTCCGATTTTTCGGATATTTCTTCGGAGGCGAACGTGGCACCGTGGATACCGTCACGGCCGGTCTTCGACCCGACAATCATCACCGCATTGCCCTTCCCCTTGATAGTGGCCGATATCATGCCGTCGGTTTTGACAATTCCGACCGCCATGGCGTTGACCAGCGGATTGCCGGTATAGGCCTCGTCGAAATAGGTTTCTCCGGCCACAGTCGGGACACCGAAAGAATTGCCGTAGTCGCCAATGCCGCGCACGACCCCGTCGACCAGATACCGGACCCGGGGATTATCGGGCGAGCCGAACCGGAGAGAATTGAGTGAGGCAATGGGCCGCGCTCCCATAGTGAAAATATCGCGAAGAATTCCGCCTACCCCGGTAGCCGCTCCCTGATAGGGTTCCACCGCCGACGGGTGATTGTGCGATTCGATTTTGAATACTATGGCGAGGCCGTCGCCGATATCGACCGCCCCGGCGTTTTCCTCGCCGGCTTTGGTCAAGAGGGCGTCGCCGTCGCGCGGAAGGGTTTTCAAAAGGGCAATGGAATTTTTATAGGAGCAATGTTCCGACCACATGACCGAAAAAATGCCGAGTTCGGTATAATTCGGTTCGCGGCCCAATATTTCAATTATTTTCTGATATTCCTCGTCGTTCAACCCGTGGTCTTTAACCATCTGGGGAGTAACTTTCGGCTGTTCCATCTCATCCTCCACTGGTTAGGATTCCGAATATACCGTGCCGGTTATGGCGAGTCAATTATTAAGATTCTCTATTGAATTATCGCGGTTTGATAAATATCATAGGCATAATATGACGGAAATCGTGGAAAATGTCAGAAACGACATCGAAAAAGGGCAACTCATAAAAGGGAACGAAAAGGTCCTGGTGGCTTTTTCGGGCGGGCCGGATTCGACCGCGCTTCTTCATATACTGCGTTGCCTATCAGAAGATATGAAATTTCAACTCGGGGCCTGTTATATCAATCATAAGATCCGGCCGCGCGCCGTCCGTAAAGAAATCTCCTTCTGTTCCGACTTTTGTCACCACCTGAATATTCCCTTTTTTGTGGCGGAAGCCGATATCCCCGCCTTTGCCCGGGAGAGCCGCCTTTCGCTTGAGCAGGCGGGACGGGAATTTCGGTACTTGATTCTGAAAAGAATCGCCGATGAGGACGGCTATGACAAAATCGCGCTGGGGCACCACCGGGATGATATTGTCGAGACCATCCTGTTCCGTCTTTTCCGCGGTACCGGGCCGCAGGGACTATTGGGAATAAAGCCGTCGAAAGATAAAATTATCAGGCCCCTGCATAATTTGTCTCGGGCGCAGATTGAAAAATATTTAAAAAAGAACAAACTGCCCTCAATGCTTGACAGCACCAATCGGCAATCGGAATATTCGCGGAATTATCTTCGCAATAAGATAATTCCGCTAATTGAGAAAAAATTCGGCATTGGTTTTCGCCGGGCCCTTCTCACTTACGCGGCGATCGTTTCGGATGAAGATCGTCTTCTGAAAGGTGTTGCGGTACAGATAATTTCGGAAATTTCTACGACAACTCCGGGGGGCAAAATAGTTGTTGATTTGAAACCCTTCGGCACTTATGATAGGGCGCTGCGAAGACGAGTAATAAAACTTATTCTTGAGACGGCCGCCGGGAAGACCGGATTCGGAGACTTTGATGACGTGGAGCGGGTTCTGGGTGTCGCGGATGGAACTTTGAAAGCCATCCATGTCGGTTCCGGTATAACGGTCGCACGAGATAAGGGAAAAATGGTGATTTTCGGCAGGAAAATCGCCCTCGCCAAACGAGAACTGGAGGTTGGGAAAAAGACTGCTGTCCCGGAGATTTCATCCGAAGTTAGAAGCCGCCTTATTCTGCCGAAAAAATCCCGGCTGAAAACACAAAAAAAGGGGCAGGTGGTGAATCTTGATTTTGAAAAGATTATTCTGCCGCTTATTCTTCGCAAAATCGAACCGGGCGACCGCTTCTCCCCTCTTGGAATGACCGGGACCAGGAAAATCGGTGATTTTCTGACCGATCGGAAAGCGGGCAAATATATCCGGGATGAAATTCCGGTTGTGGCCGACCAAAAGGGGATAATCTGGCTGGTCGGCTACCAGATTGCGGAAAGATGCAAATTAGACAATAAAACCAGGAAGGTATTGGAAATTGAAATCCGTAGAACGAAACATGCAGGAAAGAACCAAGTTTGATCTTCTTTATCCTCAAGACAAAATTGCGGCCCGCATAAAAGAATTGGGAGCCCGCATTTCGGCCGATTACGCCGATCGCGATCCGATTCTGGTCGGCGTTTTAAAAGGATGCGTCATCTTTCTGGCCGACCTGGTTCGCCAGATCACCATTCCGATTGAACTTGAATTTATTTCCGCGTCAAGTTACGGCAGCGGGCCGAAACCGGATGATATTGTCACCATGAGCGGAGGACCGAATGTATCGATAACCGGGAGGCACATTCTTCTGGTCGAAGGGGTCGTCGATACCGGCAATACGGTCAAGGCCATTATGGATAATATGAAACTTCAGGAACCGGCCTCGGTCGAAGTTGTTACACTCTTGGATAAACCGACTTGCCGCAAAGTGGAGATAAAAATTAAGTATGTCGGATTCGATGCCGGGGAAAATTTCGTAATCGGCTTCGGGCTTGATGCGGCGCAGAAATATCGCAATCTCCCCTTTATCGGCAAAGTGGCCGGCAAATAATTAGAGACCGATATATTGGCTATTTTTGCCGATATTATTGTATATTACCTTAGGAGATTGAAATTGATGAACTTGCATAAGGATGACGATAAATTCGCCGGGCCGCCGCCTCGTCGGCCCAATCGTCCGGGAAAAGATGATGAAAATCGTGAATCATTCTCGTGGAAGGGCCCGGCCAAATCGCTGGTGTTCTGGCTGGTCATTATACTGGCTTTCATTTTCGCCTACAGCCTGTACACCTCTTCCAGCAAAGACTACGCCGATATTACCTACAGCGAATTCCTGAATCAACTGGATAAGGGGAACATTGCCTCGGTGGTCTTTATCGATCGGAAGATCGAAGGAAAATTCAAGGCCGAAACCGTCCTGCCATCCGGCAACACCACCGGCAAATTCATCCGTTTCAACGCCCGCATTCCTTTCGATGATAATAGTTTCAGTCTGGTAAACCGTCTGGAGAAGGCCGGTGTCAATATTAATGCCAAGACCGAGGGCCCCAATTACTTTTCAATTCTAATTTCCATCGCTCCCTGGTTTCTCTTAATCTTTATCTGGCTCTTCTTCCTCCGCCAGATGCAGGGGGCATCCGGACCCCGGGGCCTCTTTTCATTCGGCAAGAGCCGCGCTAAACTTCTGACCGACGAACGCCCCAAAGTGACATTTAATGATGTCGCCGGGGTCGATGAAGCCAAGGTGGAACTGCACGAAATAATCGAATTTCTTAAGGACCCGGGCAAATTCCAGAAACTGGGCGGAAAAATTCCCAAAGGCGCCCTGCTTCTGGGGCCCCCCGGTTCGGGAAAGACTCTTCTGGCGCGGGCCGTGGCCGGCGAAGCCGGCGTGCCTTTCTTCTCGATGTCCGGATCCGATTTCGTAGAGATGTTCGTCGGGGTCGGAGCCAGTCGGGTTCGCGACCTTTTCGAGCAGGGCAAGAAGAATGCGCCATGCATAATATTTATTGATGAAATCGATGCCGTTGGCCGTCACCGCGGCGCCGGTCTCGGCGGCGGGCACGACGAACGGGAACAGACTTTAAACCAGTTGCTGGTGGAAATGGACGGCTTCGATTCCAACGAAGGCGTCATCCTTATCGCCGCCACCAACCGTCCCGATATTCTGGATCCCGCCCTGACCCGTCCGGGACGTTTCGATCGTCAGATCGTAGTCGATTCCCCCGATGTTCGGGGACGGGAAGGAATCCTGAAGGTTCATTCCAAGAAAATAAAAGTCTCTGACGGGGTCAGTATGGAAATATTGGCCCGCGGCACACCGGGGCTTTCGGGAGCCGATCTGGCCAATCTGGTCAATGAGGCGGCGCTTCTGGCGGCCCGCAAGAATCGCGATGCCGTAACAATGCAGGATTTCGAAGAAGCCAAGGATAAGGTGATGATGGGAACGGAAAGGCGTTCCCTGGTCATACCGGAAGAAGAAAAGAAAATGGTCGCCTATCATGAGGCGGGGCATGCTCTGGTTTCGAAATTCCTGCCGGATGCCGATCCGGTCCATAAAGTTACTATCATTCCCCGCGGTATGGCCCTCGGCGTAACCCATTATTTGCCGATGGATGAACGTCACACCCACTCCAAGGAGCGCCTGGAAACCAGACTGGTCTATGCCATGGGCGGACGGGTGGCCGAGAAAGTAGTTTTCGGCCAACTTTCCACCGGCGCTTCCGACGATCTACGCCGCATTACCGAAATCGCGCAGAATATGGTCTGCAAATGGGGAATGTCGGATCGGCTTGGCCCGGTCACATTCGGCCGGCGCGAGGAGCAGATATTTCTCGGCCGGGAAATCGCCCAGCATCGTGACTATTCCGAGGAAACGGCCCGGCTCATCGATGAAGAAGTCCGTGCCATTATTTTGAAAGCGGAACAGACCGCAATGGACATATTGACCGGTCATCGGCTGGAACTCGACAAACTAGCCCACGCTCTTCTGGAAAAAGAAGTTCTTGATGGCCATGAAATCGATGTTATTATAGGACGCTCCGCGCCCGATGAGGTCAGCGAACCGGAACCGGTACCCAAAGTCGATGGATAAAGAGAAAATTATCAAGGGGGTCCGCCTGATTCTGGAAGGGGTCGGCGAGGACCCGGATCGGGAGGGCTTGAAAAGAACCCCCGAGCGGATTTACGAATTTTATCAGCAGGTTCTCGACGGCATCAAATCCCGGCCGGAAAAGACACTCAAACTCTATACCAGCGACAACAAGGATGAATTGATCATTGTCCGGGATATTTCCTTCTATTCCCTCTGCGAACATCATCTTCTCCCCTTCTTCGGAAAAGTGCACATCGCTTATATCCCCCAGACCAACAAAATTACCGGCTTTTCCAATATCGTTAATATTGTCGAAGTCTTATCGCATCGCCCGACTGTGCAGGAAAACCTGACTTCGGCCATCGCCGATACGATTAACGAAGTTCTGACGCCGAAAGGACTGCTGGTTATTATCGAAGCCGAGCATCTCTGCATGACCATGATCGGAGTCAAAAAATCGGGCTCGAAAACGGTCACCTCGGCCATTCGCGGGGTATTGCGCAAAGACGCCACCCGCGCCGAAGCGATGGCCCTGATAAAGCAGTAAAAAGGAAGCCCGTCTCCCCGCTTTAATTTCAATTTTCCGGCGTATCAATTTAAAATTGTTGCCGTTTGGGGTATTGATTTCTATATTAAATCGAAACTTAAATCCATAAATTAAATTATGACCGTGTCGATCGCACAGGAACATCGCGCAATCAGGTTGCCCCGGAGCCGTCAACTGGATTTGGCCGAACCGCTTATTATGGGAGTACTGAATGTAACGCCGGATTCGTTTTCCGACGGCGGCCGGTATCTGGCGGGAGGCGATGCGCTTAATAGAATCAAACGGCTCATTCATGAGGGGGCCGACATTATCGATATCGGCGGGGAATCATCGCGGCCCGGTTCCCGGCCGGTCGAGGTCGCAGAAGAACTGAACCGTGTTATCCCGGTCATCAGGGCCACCCGGAAATTTTCGGACATACCGATTTCTGTCGATACCACCAAGGCCGAAGTCGCCCGGCAGGCCCTGGAGGAAGGGGCCGATATTATCAATGATATTTCGGCGCTCCGCTTTGATCTGGAGACGGCAAAAGTACTTGTCAACGCCGGCGCACCGGTCATTTTGATGCATATGCAGGGAATGCCGCAGACAATGCAGGTCTCTCCCCATTATGATGACTGCCTTAAGGAAATTTATGACTTTTTCCGGGAACGAATCGATTTCTGTCTGAAGAGCGGGCTCAATAAAGAGCAGATCATTATCGATCCGGGCATCGGATTCGGCAAGAAACTGGAGCATAACCTGCTCCTTCTCAAGAANCTGCGCCAATTTCGTTCATTGGGNTGTCCTTTGCTCATCGGGACATCGCGCAAATCGTTCATCGGTTTGGCCAGCGGGGTGGATCGCGAACCATACCGCCGTGTCGGCGGCTCGGTGGCATCGACCATAATCGCCCTGATGAACGGCGCCGATATGGTGCGGGTGCATGATGTCATGGAAACGGTGGAGGCGGTCAAAGTCTGGCGGGCTCTCGAGGAGATAAATTAGGATGGAACTGTTTCATATCGGTTTTATCTCTTTCCGGCTGGTCGATTTGATCGATGTCCTGGCGGTATCGTTCATCATTTATCAATTATTGACCCTGATGAAAGGAACCCGTGCCGCCCAGATGGTCACCGGTCTCTTTCTGATTTTTGTCGTCGCCTTTATCGCATTCTGGTTCCAACTGGAAGGTTTATCATGGCTCTTTTCCAACCTGGCCACAGTCGGGTTTATCGTTCTGGTAATAGTGTTCCAGCCGGAACTCCGTTCCGCCCTGGCCCGGATGGGCCACTCCAGCATTTTCCAATATCTGGTGCGGGCGGAAGAACAGAAATCGGTCGAGGAAATTTCCCGCGCCGCGGTTCGTCTCTCGGAACTCCGCTACGGCGGCTTGATTGTTATTGAAAAAAGGGAGGGCCTGAGGAATTTTATCGAATCGGGCAAAATTCTCAACGCCCAGATATCCTGGGAAGTTATAATCAATATATTCACGCCATATACGCCTCTTCACGATGGCGCGGTCATAGTCAACGGTGATACCATTGCGGCCGCGGCTTGCACTCTCCCCCTGACCCAGGCCCAGCAATATAGAAAATTGTACGGCATGCGTCACAAAGCGGCTATCGGCATTACCGAGGTCTCAGATGCCGTCGCGGTGGTGGTTTCCGAAGAGACCGGCGAAATTTCAATCACCAGCAACGGGCTATTGGACAATGATATTGATCGCGCTGAACTGAAACAGAAACTCGCTGAATATCTGAAAAAATAGGCCAACCGCTTATCTTTCGATAATCAGTTAATACTGGCTCAATTAGGTCTTAATTTATATATTCCCAAAGATATGTTTGTCGATTATGCGGAAATTGAGGTAAGGGCCGGAAAAGGCGGCCCGGGGTGCATCTCCTTTCGGCATGAGAAGTATGTCCCTAAAGGGGGCCCGGATGGCGGCGACGGCGGCCGGGGGGGGAATATTGTATTTATCGCTGACAGCAACCTCGCGACTTTGCTCGATTTCCGATATAAAAAGAACTATCGGGCCGAAAATGGCCATCCCGGCGAAGGCGGTCTCAAATCGGGACGCTCCGGCGCTGATACGGTTATCAAAATCCCGGTCGGCACCATCATAATGAATCTGGAAAACAACCAACTGCTGGCCGATCTGAGCGAAGACAAAAAGGAATATATCGCGGCGCAGGGCGGGCGCGGCGGACGCGGCAACAATCATTTTAAATCGCCGACCAATCAGACTCCGCGACGGGCCGATGAAGGGCAACCGGGCGAGGCCCTGCGACTCTCACTGGAATTGAAACTGCTGGCCGATGTCGGCCTGGTCGGTCTTCCCAATGCGGGCAAATCGACCCTCTTATCCCGCCTTTCGGCGGCCCGTCCCAAGATTGCCGATTATCCTTTCACGACTCTGACGCCCAATTTGGGGATTGTCAGGTTGCGCGAAATGAAATCGTTTGTGATGGCCGACATCCCGGGTATTATCGAAGGCGCCTCAGAGGGCAAAGGGCTGGGGATACAATTTCTGAAACATATTCAGCGGACCCGGATAATAGTTTACCTGATTGATCTTTACACGGATAATGATATCGATAAGACGTTGAGCACGCTCAAGAAAGAATTGACTAAATTCGATCCGCGGCTGGCCCAAAGGCCGTCGCTGGTCGTTCTCAATAAAATCGACCTTTTCGATGCGAAAAAATTAAAAGAGATGTCGGTCCGGGTCGATTCCGATTATATTCTCTGCTCGGCCCAATCCGGCCGCGGCATAAAGAAACTTCTTGAAAGGATCGAGCAGGAACTTGACCGGCAAAGATAGAAAAGAACGGCTCGCGGATTTAATCACGCTGACCGAAATCGACGGGGTCGGGCCGGCCCGATTGTTTCAGCTGATTGGCTTATTCGGATCGGCCGAAAAAGTCCTGGGCGCATCGGTGGCCGAACTGACCGACCTGCCCGGGATAGGCCGTTCCATTGCATCGAATATTAAGGAAACTCAGGAGCGTCAGCGAGCCGGGACTGTTGTTGCCGATATCGAAAAAAAGGGATGGAAATTTTTCCTGTTCGATGAACCGGATTACCCCGAACCGCTTCAAAATGTCTCGGATCGCCCTCCGTATCTATTTTATTTTGGAGAGTATTGCGACGGCGATGCCAACGGCATTGCGATTGTTGGGTCACGCACGGCCTCCGAGGAGGGGCGTCTTTTCGGCGAATCACTGGCTTCTTCCCTTGCGGAAAATAATGTCTCCGTCATCTCCGGCATGGCCCGCGGGATTGATACCTCGGCCCACCGCGGCGCGCTCGATTCGGGCGGGCGAACCATTGCCGTTCTGGGTTCGTCTCTGGATTTTATCTATCCCCCCGAAGGGCGGGAATTGGCCAGGAAGATTGTCGGCGCGGGCGCCATCATGTCGGAATTCCTCCCCGGTACGATTCCTTTCGGGCCTAATTTCCCCAAGCGAAATCGGATAATTTCTGGTCTATCGCAGGGTGTCGTGGTCATCGAGGCGGCGGAGCGGTCGGGGGCTCTTTCCACCGCCGGTCACGCTCTGGCGCAGAATCGCGAGGTTTTTGCCGTTCCGGGCTCACCGCGTTCGGAAATGAGCCGGGGAACGAACAAATTGATAAAGAGCGGGGCCAAACTTCTCACCTCGGTCGATGATATTTTCACCGAACTTCCTCGACTGAAAGGGGAAGTTAAAGTCCGGCAGGTTTTGGCCCTCGACGATTTAACGGATACGGAAAAGAAAATAATCGAGTCGTTTTCGTCCGACCCGGTTCATATCGATAATCTCTCGAGAATGGCCGCGGTCGCCGTTCCGGAGTTGATGCAAATATTGCTGGCATTGGAACTGAAAGGATTGGTTAAGGAACTCTCCGGGAAACGGTACGTTCTCAACTATTGATTTTATGGTATTAAAAACGGTAAAAGTAGTCAATCGCCTCGGGATGCATGCGCGTCCGTCGGCCATGTTCGTCAGTCATGCCTCCCGTTTCAAGGCGGATATTTTTCTGGAAAAGGACGGACTCAAAGTCAACGGCAAATCGATCATGGGGGTGATGATGCTGGCCGCCGAGATGGGTTCGGAACTTATCATATACGCCGACGGCGATGATGAAAAAGAGGCGGCCGAATCGCTGGCGGAACTGATCGGAACCGGTTTCGGAGACTTGAAAAACCTTTAAATTTGTTGCTTTCGGAATTGAACAGCGGTAATATTCAAATAGAAATCAGGAAATATTAAATGCCCATGCGTAAAGCAGGAACTGTCATAAAAGGGATACCGGCATCGCCCGGATTCTCATTCGGCGAGGCCCGGGTCATATTCAAATGGGAACATCCCGTTCAGGAACGGGTCATTTCCGAAATCGACATTCCCGATGAAATTGCCCGTCTGGATAATGCCGTCGAGGCCACCCTGGTCGAACTGGAGCAATGGCGCAAATCGGCCGGTCTCAAAATCGGCGGCCCGGTGGCCAAAATTTTCGATACTCAGATGATGATCGCCTCCGACCGGGAATTCTTGAGGAAGGTCAAGGACGAGGTCAAAAAGAGCCGCCGCAACGTGGAATATATTTACAGCCTGGAGGTGGAGAATACCATTACCCCGCTCCGCCTGTCGAGCGACCCCTATATGCAACAGATGGTGTTCGATATCGAGGCGGTCTCGCATCGTATTATCAGTCACCTTGGCGGCGGTCAGGACCATCAGGACGCTCAGTTTCCCCCCAACAGTATTATTGTCGCCCCGGAATTGAGCCCCGGCGAGGTTTTAAGTTTATATGAGCATCATGCCAGCGCTATCGTGACTTCGGGCGGCAATGCCATATCTCACATGGCCCTGATAGCTCGTTCTCTGCTCCTCCCGGCCGTGGTCGGCGTCCCCCGCGCCCATATCAGGATTAAATCGGGGGATCGGTTGGTTATCGATGGTGAAAAAGGCACCATTATCATAAATCCGCCGGAAGAGGAATGGGAGGCCCTGCATCGCAATAAAGTTAAATTGACCACCCAGCACATCTCCCGTCTGCAGAAACTCCCCGTCTTTCCTCCGCGGACCAGCGATGGAACAGCCGTCGATGTTGCCGCCAATATCGATCTGCCGGGTCCGGTCGATGACATATTGTCGAAACACAAGGTATCGGTCGGGTTGTACCGCACCGAATTTCTATATCTCCAGAGCGGCCATTTCCCAGATGAGGATAAACAATTCGAGGTATACGATGCTGTCGCCGCCCGCTATTTTCCGCAATCGGTCGTCATACGGACTTTCGACCTCGGTTCCGACAAGTACATCGCCGATCAGCAACTGCATGAAAGCAATCCCGCCCTGGGGTGGCGCGGTATCCGGGCGGCCCTCGATATGCCGAAAATATTCAAGGATCAGTTGCGGGCAATCTTGAGGGCCTCGACCCACAAGAATGTCAAAATTTTATTGCCGATGGTGGCCGACATTTCGGAACTGCGCAAGGCCTCGTCTCTTATCAAGCGCGCCATGGTCGAATTACGGCAGAGAAAAATAGAGTTCGACCGCGACATCGAAATCGGCGTCATGATTGAGGTTCCCTCGGCGGCGGTGGCGGCGGACCTTCTGGCCGAAAAGGTTTCCTTTTTCTCCATCGGCTCCAACGACCTGACCCAGTACACCCTGGCCGCCGATCGCGATAACGAGCGGCTGGCGCGCATTTTCTCGCCCCTGCATCCCGCGGTTCTGCGCCTGATAAAAATTACTCTCGAGGCCGCTCGAAAGCGCAATATCCCGGTGACGGTTTGCGGAGAGATGTCCGGCGATGAACTGGCCATTCCCCTTCTGATCGGCATGGGCATCAGCCAACTTTCCATGAATCCGTCCAAACTCGCCAACGCCTGCAACGTAATATCCAAGGTGAAGTACGGCGATGCGGTGGCGCTGGCCGATGAAATCATGCGGATGACAACCCTGAAAGATATCGAAAGCCGCCTGTTCGAATATAATATTTCGCTTTGAGCGAGGACCTGATGAATCTCCCTGAAACCCTCGACAAAATCGGGCCCCTTGACCCGCAAAAAATGTATGACAAGATTTATCGTTTCCCCGAGCAACTGGAAGAGGCCCTGGCGATCGGGAAAAAATTAAAACTCGACAAAAATCGCTATCGGGGATTACGAAACATCATCGTGGCCGGTATGGGCGGCTCCGCCATAGGCGGCGATCTGGTTCGTTCCTATTTGGCAGGGGCGCTGAAAATACCGATGCAGATTTGCCGTCACTATCGTCTCCCCCAATTTGTTTCCGGGACCTCGCTCGTAATTATCTCATCGTATTCCGGCAACACCGAAGAGACCCTTTCGGCGCTCAATGATGCCATCGCGCGGAAAGCGAAAATAATCTGCATCACATCCGGCGGCAAAGTAGCCGAAATCGCCAAAAAGAAAAAATTCCCGGTAATTGCCCTTCCCAAGGGATATCCGCCCCGGGCGGCCCTGGGGTATTCTTTCGCGCCGCTTCTGATGCTTCTGGGAAAACTCGGATTTATCAAAGATCCTGAAAAAGATATTAAGGAAGTCATCTTGGGGCTTAAAGCGTATCGCGACCGCTATGCCATCGAAACCGCGCTCGATAAAAACCCGGCCAAGGCCCTGGCGTCCCGCCTTCATCGGAAAATCCCCATTATTTACTCCGGCCCGAAATTGACCGACACCGTCGGAACCCGCTGGAAAGGGCAGATTTGCGAAAACGCCAAGGTTTTGGCTTTCAACAATCAATTTGCGGAATTCAATCATAATGAACTGGTCGGCTGGAACCGGATAGAACCGTATCGCGACAAACTGGTCGTTATTTATCTTCGTGACTCCGACGACCACGAGCGCATTAGAATGCGGATGGAGATTGTTCGCAAGTTGATTGAAAAGCAGGATGTCCCGATAATCGACGTTTTCTCCAACGGTAATTTCCCGCTGGGAAGAATCTTCTCTCTGATTCAATTAGGCGATTTCACTTCTTACTATCTGGCCATTTTGAACGATGTCGATCCGACCCCGGTCGAAGTGATCGATTTTCTCAAAGCCGAATTGGAGAAGTGATTCTTAATCGCGATTCGGAATTTGCACTTTAATAAGATTCGAATTTTTTATATAAAAATTAAGGGCGGATCTGAAAATCCGCCCTTTTAATTTTGCCTTTATTACGGCATTCCGTTCCACCCCGCCATCCTCGCCAGCATCCACCAGAAAGCCTTCCCTTTCAGATAGCAGTTAAAGCAATGGGAGTGGGCGCAACTGGGGCAGGTCGCGCAGGGAAACGAATTATAATAATCGCCGCACCATTCGCAGGCATCGGAGGCATTGGGATAATAATTGCCGTCCGGGTCGTAACTTTCGATATCGGCAAAATCGAACAGCCATTTGTGATTGGTTTGGCAGTACTGACGGATCTGGTTGTTGCGGGCATACAGGTTACCGTCCGGACCGGTCCCGTCGAGGTGCCCGGTCATGTAAATAAATTTGACATTGAGGTAAGCCTGCTCCAATTGACTCATTTTGTTGAGATAAATATTGATCCCCTCTTCCGTATTATCGGAGCATCCCCCGCACCACGACCAAATGACGATATTGATATCATTCCCCTGTTCATTCAATCGTTGCCGGGTAATCGGCGCCCACGAGGTATCTCCGGTCAGGCCGAGATCGTCGCTATATTCGGAAATCTGCACGGTCCCGTCACCATTGTTGTAATCATACAGACTGTCCTCTTCGTGAACGATATCCATCCCGCTAATGATTTGACTCCCGTGGGAAGTGTGCCCGTAGAAAATTTTGAAATTGCTTTTGGCCTGCTCGATGTAATTTATCGGAATACTCTCAAAATCAGCGATAGCCAGGTGGTCGGCGATTATGCCCGGCACGGTTGTACCGCCGCCGTTGGTGCTTTTGTCATCGCCACTGCACCCCCAAAATAAGACAGCCCCGATCAAGAGCCCCCCAATGATTGTTGCCAGAATTCGATTTCTCATGGAAAATGACCTCCCGGACAGGGTTATTTTGCCTATATATAAATTTCGGCGAATCGGGGAAAGGACTTGAATAAAATCAGGATTAAATAGTCTATAATGTAAAATTGAGGGATGATTATTATTCTATTGTCATTCAACAACTTAATAGGCCGGAATTTTGCTATTGTTTGATCAGAAGAGATACGGTCATCGGATAAATTTCATACCTGTGCACCCCCTGCACCACCGACGGCTCATTGGCCATGATGGTGCGGGCTTCGTTTTCACTCTCAACCTGAAGGATTATGATGCCGATACGCAGGCCGAAACAAGGTCCGGCCAGAATGACTTTCTTCTTTTCCGTAAGGTCTTTGAGATATTTGAAATGCTCCGCCATGATTTTCTCTTCGGCGGCGGTCATATTATCCGGCCACCCCTCCCGCGTGCCAATGAGATGGATTAAGAATTGAAATTTTGGGGACATTGACTTCGCCAGCGGCCTAAGTAATCGACCAACAAGTTGAGATTGTTAAGGTTCAAAATGCTCATTTGGAGAAGGAACGGCTATCTTTCTTCCTCTTCCTCCTCATCCTCGTCCAGTTCGTCTTCGTCGGTCACATAGTTCCCTTTCGCCATATCGTCGATTAACTTGATCGCCTCGTCGGCGTAGTCGGGGTGCACCTGAAGTTCCATAAACCCGGCCGCGAACAGTTCCTTGGTCTTTTCACCCTTGGCGTAGTAATCTATCCCGGCATCTTCCAGAATCGATTTGGCCAGCATGAAAAGCCCGGCATCGCCGGTGGTAAATACGGTCACCAGTTCGGTGTAATCGATTTCGTCGTCGGGCGGAAGTTCCGCCACCAGTTTAATACCGCAGTCGGGGCATTCGGTGATGCCGATCTCATATTCGTAATGGCATTTGGGGCAAAACATAATCTCTCCTTTCCCGAGAGCCCTGAGCCGTCCCATTTTCTGTCCTCATGACATACTTAAGATATTACGGGGAAACGGCGTAGTCAAGGGTATCAAAAAAAAGCAACTTTCTAAAATTGTTGCGTAATAAACGGAAACAATTATATTATAGGCTTGTTAAAAACGGCGGATATAAAATTATGCTGATTCATATATGTAAAGCGAAAATTCATCGGGCCACCATAACCGATGCCAATATAAATTACGAGGGCTCGATTACGATCGATTCCGACCTGATGAAAGCGGCCGGGATCGTGCCGTATGAGAAGGTCCAGATCGCCAATGTCAACAATGCCGAGCGCCTGGAGACCTATGTTATCGAGGGGAAGGCCGGAAGCGGCATTATCGCTCTCAACGGCGCCGCGGCCCGCAAAGGGAATATCGGCGATATCATAATTATTATCGCCTACGGTCTGATCGAGCAGGAAAAAGCGGCCTCGTTCAAGCCCAAAATTGTCAAGGTTGACAAGAACAACAAAATAGTCTGACTCTATCCCTGAATTTGAACATGAATAAACTAACCGCGGCCGTCATCCTTGCCGCCGGCAAAGGGACAAGGATGAAATCAGAAATCCCCAAGGTCCTGCATCGCGTCGAGGGCCAGCCGCTTATCCGTCACCTGCTCCGGACGATGACGGCTATCCCCTTCAGCCGCATCATCGTCGTCATAGGCTTCGAAGGCGAAATGGTGGCCGAAGAACTTAAAGATTTCCCGGTCGAGTTCGTCTGGCAGAAAGACCAGCGGGGCACCGGTCATGCCGTCATGATGGCCGAGGAGGCACTTAGAAATTTCGACGGTAACATTCTGGTGGCCGCCGGGGATGTCCCGTATCTTTCCGAAAAAACTATTCGGGGATTGATTGACTTTCATAATCAAAACGGCTCAGCCGCGACCTGTCTGACGGCGGTTTATGATGATCCGGCCAAATACGGACGAATTATCCGTGAGCCCGGAACGGACTTCCTGGCCGATATTATCGAATATAAAGATGCCGACGAAACGACCAAAAAAATAAAGGAAGTCAATACCGGCACCTTCTGCTTTATTTCAGGCGACCTGTTCCCCGCTCTCCATAAAATCGATGACAACAACGCCCAGAAGGAATTATACCTGACCGATACCATAAAAATCCTGCGCCGGTCCGGGCGGGACTGCCGGGTATTGCCGATTGGCGACCCGTTCGAAGTGACCGGCATAAATTCCGTGGAAGAACTGGCCGCCCTTGAGGATACAATTCGTAATAAAAAACAAATGAACTAACCGCCCCCTTCGGGCGTTATCATACTTGACGGAGTGATTGAGCGATACCGACTTGCCGATAATTATAACAGGCTTTCGGGCCAAAAATAAGTTGACAAATACTTAAAACTTCGTAAGTTTTCGGTTAGGCCTCCAGGAAGGAGGGGATTTATGAAAAAAAGCATATTATTATCAGTCTTATTGGTGTTTTTATTTGCTTTTCTGGCGTCGGCGCAGATGGTCGATAAAGCCGAATTGGGCACCACCAGCGGCGATTATCTGGGCCTCAAACCTGCCCTGAAGCCATTCTCCCTCATTGATTTATCGAAATTCAAATGGAGTCAGTCGTATTCTTTGAGTTTCTTCTCGGGCGGCGGCTCTTCCGGTTCGGTTGGTTTATATACCGGTTCACTTCTTTATGAAATGTCCCGCTCCCTTTCCATGAATTTTGTCCTTGGTATTGCTCATAATCCCGGGTCCCTATTTGACCGCACCCAATCCACCAACGCCGCTTTCTTCCCCGGATTCAATCTCGACTTTCATCCCTCGAATAGTTTCCACCTCTCTGTCGGCGTGCAGGCCATTCCGGGCAATTACTATTATTATAATCCCTACTCTCCCTATGGCTATTATTACCCGTGGAGGTAGATTTAAAAATTGCTAACCCTCTTCTCCTGCCGATAAATGGTATTCAATAAATCACCCAAAAGAAAAGTTGCAAGGCGGACTCCCAAACCGACCAAGCCGTCGCGGTTTCTGGAACTCAGCATTCTGGCGATCTTTATACTGGTGTTAATTTACGGCGCCAGTTTCGCTTTGCGGATAAATAACGGCGTTTCCAAGACCACCGTGACGACCACCTACCCGGTCCGTATACAGATTCTTAACGGCTGCGGGACCCGCGGCCTGGCCGATCGTATCGCCTACGCTCTCCCCAAACTGGTGACCGCGCCGGTCGAGGCATCGGTGGTGGAAGTGTTTGACTTCAAGGCCTCCAATGTGAAAAGGAGTTTCTTGATCGCCCGCGAGGCCGATCTGACGGGAACGAAAAAACTGGCCGAACAACTGGGTCTCCCGACCGACAACATCGTTTACGAACCGATTGAGAATAATTACCGGAGTATTACCGCCACTCTCGTGGTGGGTGAGGACTATAACACGACCCTTTTAAAAAAGGCGAACTGAGAGGAGAATCGAACACTGCATTGAGATTAACACCCTTATCTGTTGCGCGAACAGCAGGCAAACTTGCTCTCACCAAAAAAGGCTACGACGTAAAAATCCTGAATCTCAAGAACCTCACAACCGTCTGCGATTACTTTGTCATAATTAGCGGCGATGTCGATGTTCATGTCAAGGCGATTGCCGATGCCGTCGACGAAGGGCTCTTGGAAAAGGGGTTGGCCCCGTGGCACCGCGAAGGAACCCGCGGAGGGAAATGGGTCCTCCTCGATTACGTCGACGTTGTCGTGCATATCTTCCAGAAATCGGCCCGTGAGTTTTACGCTCTCGAAAAACTCTGGGGCGACGCCCCCGTGGAAGAATTGAAATAGCCCCCCGGCGCCTTTTAAAACATAAGTACGAAAAAATATATTCACCTTTATCAAATAGGATACTTGTATGGAAAGTGCCGAACTGAAAAACAAGACCATCGCCGAACTATTGCAAATAGCAGAGGCGCTCGACATCCCCGGCGTTTCCGGTCTCCGCAAATCGGAATTGATCTTCAAGGTCATGGAGGCCACATCCGCCCAGCAGGAAGGAATGATATTCGCCGAGGGGGTGCTGGAAATTCTCTCCGAAGGATACGGCTTCCTTCGCTCCCCCGACTATAATTACCTTCCCGGGCCCGATGATATTTATGTTTCCCCGTCGCAGATCAAACGTTTCGACCTTCGCACCGGCGATACCATCACGGGGCAGGTCCGTCCCCCGAAAGACAATGAGCGGTATTTTGCCCTTCTCAAAATCGAGGCCATCAATTTCGAAGATCCCGATATTGCCAAACATAAAACCCTGTTCGATAATCTGACCCCGCTCTATCCTAACCAATCGTTTATGCTGGAAGTCAATTCCGACGAACTGACCACCCGTATCATGGATTTGATGACCCCGATCGGCAAGGGCCAGCGCGCGCTCATCACCTCTCCCCCCAAAGCCGGTAAAACGATAATTCTGCAAAAAATCGCCAATTCCGTTACGACCAACCATCCGGAAGTGCGATTGATCGTTCTTCTCATCGACGAACGTCCGGAGGAGGTCACCGATATGCGCCGTTCGGTCAAGGGCGAAGTGATTTCTTCTACTTTCGACGAGCCGGCGGAACGTCACGTGCAGGTCGCCGATATGGTGCTGGAAAAAGCCAAACGCCTGGTCGAGCATAAACAGCATGTCGTGATACTATTGGACAGTATCACGCGCCTGGCCCGCGCCCACAACGCCGTGGTGCCGCATTCGGGCAAGATTCTTTCCGGCGGTGTCGACAGCAACGCCCTGCACAAACCGAAACGATTCTTCGGGGCGGCCCGCAATATCGAAGAGGGCGGTTCGCTCACTATTATCGGTACGGCCCTAATCGAAACCGGCTCGCGAATGGATGAAGTCATTTTCGAAGAATTCAAAGGAACCGGCAACCTCGAAATGGTTCTTGATCGCCGTCTGGCCGACCGGAGAATATTCCCGGCCATGGATCTCAACCGCAGTTCCACCCGTAAAGAAGAACTCCTTCTGGAACCGGACGTTCTGGCCAAAGTCTGGATATTGCGAAAGTTTCTGGCCGAGATGAATCCGGTAGAAGCGATGG
The DNA here is from genome assembly GCA_900498245.1 of Candidatus Zixiibacteriota bacterium. Classification (NCBI taxonomy): domain Bacteria; kingdom Pseudomonadati; phylum Candidatus Zixiibacteriota; species Candidatus Zixiibacteriota bacterium. The sequence continues at coordinate 1,378,185 of LS998015.1, read as the reverse complement.
AATTTCTAATCGACCGGATGAAAAAGACCAAGAACAACAAGCAGTTCCTGCAGTCGATGAAAGACTAAAGCGGGACTGTATATTGGATTTTGTCGGTGTCCGCTCTAATAAGTGGGGCCCGGTAGTTTACCTTACATATCCGGTTGGATCAGAGATGACACCTTTGAGAGCCGATGCGGCCGCGGTGGCCGCCGAGACCAGAAAAATATCCCCTGTTGCGCCATCAAGCAAATCATCGAGCCGAAGCGGCGCGGTCGTCAAACATTTTTCACCCGGAGCAAGATTTTTATGAAACCCGGCCGGGCACGGCCCGCTGCCCGGATTCATGATCAGGGCCCCGGCTTCCACCAGCGCCCGCAGGAATCCTTTTTTCAGCGCTTCCAGATAGACCGACCGCGAGGCCGGATAAATGAGCATCCGCACCTCGGAATGAATCTTCTTCCCTTTTAATATATCTGCAATAATCCTGAGATCTTCGATCCGAGCATTACCGCAGGACCCGATCACGATCTGCTGAACCGGGACTCCTTCCACTTCGGCCACCCCGGCAATCCTTCTCCCGTCGGATGTAATCGCAATCTGTGGACCGATATTGTCGATGTTGAATTCGTACGTGTCGAGATAGACAGCATCTTTGTCGGCCAGCGCCGGCCGGTACGGCATATGGGTCCGGCCGAGAAAATAACGACGGGTATTGGAGTCGAATGGACAGATCGCCGCCCTGGCGCCCATCGCCACCGCGAAATTGCAGAGAGTAAATCGCTCCGCAATCGGCATCTGGGCCACGGCAGCGCCGTTAAACTCGATGGCCTTGCCGGAGATTTCTACTTCCCGAAGATTCTTATATATGAATAAAGCGATATCTTTCGCCGAGAGAACCGAAGCGATTCGCCCGTTGATATTGACTTTTATGGTCGCCGGTACGATTGTTTCCAGCCGTCCCGTCGCCCAGATCGCGGACATTTCGGACGGCGTCACTCCCGCCGCGAATGAATCGATACAGCCGAACGAGGCGACAAAGGGATCGGTGCCGAGCGCCAACTGGCCCGGCAGAATATGACCGTTCTCCACCGCCAGCAGGTGACCGCTTCCTTCCGCGACATCATAAAAATTCCGAAGGTTCTGCCGCCGGACAAAATCACGAATCATATGGTGCGCCGCCGCCGTTTCTTCGTTGGCGGCTGGAACGGTGCGATCGAGAGAAATAATGATTCGGCCCGGATTCCAGACGTATTTCAGGCCGCTGGATTGAAAGCGCTCAATCACCCCGGCGGCGTCATCGTGAACCACCACGAGATCCGGCTCGACGCTCACCATCTGGTCCACTTCGACCCGCTTGAGCCCGGATCGCTCGGAGAGAATTTTCTGCACGGCGGTCTGGCTCCCGGAACTGGGCCGTTTCCCCGCGGCCCGGGTCGGTCCGCCGAGATTGAGTTCCAATTGCTCCAGTTTCAGGAAAGCCGGCTTTTCCTTGATGCCGTATTTTCTCCGCCAGTTATAAAAAGCCGCTTTCGAAAGTCCCAACTCCAGTCCGGCCCGATAGTCATCGCCGAACCGCTCCCACATTTCCTTGATATCCAATTCGGAAAACTTGGGGTAGGCATGCCGGGCGATATTTTTCTTCCGCCGCCAGTACGCCACCAGTTGCGGCGTGACTCCCCCCAGACGCTCGGCAATTTTCTCGTCGGTTTTGTACAGCTTCTGAAGCTGTATCAACTCCGCTTTGGTCGGGATTTTGCCTCGAGGCATAATGAATCAAAACCTTTTTTGAGCATCCGATAAATCATCTTTAGATCAAAAGAGACCACTCTGGTCCCCCCTATGACCGGCATAAAATTGGTGTCCTCCGCCCAGCGCGGGACGATATGCATATGCAGGTGNCCCGGAACCCCCGCCCCCGAGCCGCGCCCCAGATTCATGCCCAGATTGAAGGAATCGGGATGAAAGACTTTTTTTATGACATCGACCGTGGTTCGGGTCAATTCAAAAAGTTCCGCCGCCTCCGCGTCGGTCAGCCGATTCAATGAACCGACATGACGTTTCGGCACGACCATGACATGCCCCGAATTATACGGATAGCGGTTGAGGATGACAAAAGCCTTTTCACCGCGATATACGATCAGATCGGCCCCGTCATTGTGGCGCCGGATCCGGTTGCAGAAGATGCACCCTTTTTCTTTCTTTCCAAGAATGAAATTGGACCGCCAGGGCGCCCAGATAAATTTCTCGCTCATAGCAATGCAATATATAAAAAAACGACCGCTTCACAAATGGTTTCTAAAATCGTTCTCGGGCGGAAAGGACCATAAAAAATAAGGGTTCCGCTCTGCGGAACCCTTAATCTGTTTCAAGAAATAGAAACCGATATTACTTTTTGCCCTTTTTGGGTTTCTTCTTTTCTTTCTTTGTGGGCGTCTTTCCTGCCATCTCTTTTTCACCTCCCGGTGATTGAACCGCTTGAGTCAATCGGTCTGGTTAAATGGTTGCTAAAAACTGGGTTTTTACCCTCTTTTAATTTTCAATTCCCTATATAAAATATTCTCGTCAATTCTATGAAACTCTTAAATAATTTGGCAAGAATTTTTTATATCCGAACGGAATTTTATCGAAAATAAAAAGACATCGATGATATGATAGGCTGTCGAAATTTTTTGAAAAGTGAAATCAGTGAACGGTATTCAGGCTGTCAAGATCGATATTGTACTGCTTGATTTTCAGTCTCAGGGTCGATTCCGGAATATTCAAAGTTGCCGCCGCGTGCTTTTTGATTCCCCCCTGATCCCGAAGGGCCTTGATTATGAACCGCTTCTCGTATTCGGCGAGATAATCATAGAGTGTAAAATTATTGGTGAAGTCTATATCGGTGCTGAGGCTGACATCGGGAGCCGTTTCGGTCTTTATCGATGACATTATCTTGCCGGATAGCAGGGAAACGTCAATCAAGCCGTTTTCCCCTGCCAGAAGAGTCAATTTCTTGACCTCATTTTCCAGTTCACGCACATTACCCGGCCAGTCGAAAGCCACCAGCTGGCGCATGGCATCCGGAGTGATACGGGCGCTGTCGCCGGCGAAATGCTTTATCAGAAGCGGAATATCTTCCTTGCGCTCCCGTAAAGGCGGGATGCGGAAACAGAGCGCGGTCAGACGGTAATAAAGATCCTGACGGAACCGTCCCGCCTCCATCTCAATCTTCAGGTCCTTGTTGGTCGCCGAAATGATGCGGACATCGACTTTTATCGGCCGGGTTTCTCCCAGCCGGACAATTTCCTTTTCTTCCAATATGCGCAGAACCTTGGCTTGAATCGAAAGAGGCATGTCGGCGATTTCATCGAGGAAGAACGTGCCGCCGTCGGCCTCCTCAAATAGCCCGGTCTTATCGCGATCGGCCCCGGTAAAGGCGCCCCGCTTGTGTCCGAATAACTCCGATTCGAGTAGTGTCTCCGGGAGGGCGGCGCAATTTACCGATATGAAACGACGATCCTTGCGGTCGGAATTATAATGAATGGTCTTGGCCAGAAGATCTTTGCCGCATCCGGTTTCCCCTTCGATCGATATCGAGATATTGGAATTAACCACCTGCTGAACCCGGGCCAGCATCTCCAGCATTTGTTTGTTCTGGGTGACGATATTAGGGAAAATCGCTTTCTCCAATAACTGGGCCTTGAGCCGGCGGTTATCTTCTTCAAGCGTCATCCGGTCGTATTCCGCCAATTTAAGAGCGATCAGATCAGCGAACCCGACCACAAAATTGAGTTCCTTCTGCCCGAACGGCGCCAGATTGCCGTTTGCCGACTGCCGATCGAGATAAATATAACCGCCGATTTCCGCCCCGAGAAACAGGGGACTGACAATTACGCTCGAGACCGACAGACCCGGCTCCGGCGTCAGTAATTCGTTTATGAAAGGATCGCGGCGGCTGTCCAGAATCAGGGTCGGCTTCTCCTTGCTGAATTCCTCACCCAAAAGATCGTTAAATTGCTGAGAAAATCTCTTCTTCTGATGTTCGCTCAGCGGCAGATTCGAAAGGATATATCCGTCATCCTTCCCGGCCTGATAAAGGACAACTCGTCCCGAACCGGTTCGCTTGGCCAAAATTTCCATGATCTCATCGATCTGACCCGATTTCAAATGACGGTATTCTTTATCCGAGAAATAATTTCCGAAAATCTTGAATTCGTTTTCCATTGAAAGGGATCGTTCCACTGCCTTGCGGGACAGGTCCTGAAGGAAGAGCCGAACACTGCGAATGCGCCCCTTCTCCGAAATGGTCTCAAATATCTTCTCGGCCTCGTGCAGATTTTTGAATCCGCCGGAGATATTGGCGTGCTGACACCAGTAAACACCCTGACGAAATCTCGCTTCGGCCGACCAGTAATGCAACTTCAGCGTATTGAAAAGCCGATAGGCCTCCTCGAAATATTTCTCAATCCCGGCTCGGGAAAGATCACCGGAACGGATATTGATATCGGCCGCGAGAAGCAGGGAACGCGCGATATCATACGGGTCGCCGACTTTGCGCAGAATATCGAGTCCGTCAAGAGCGGCATCGTTCGCCGTCTGAAATTCCCCGCGGGCCGACTGTATATCGGCAATGACCATCTGGGTCAATCCGATTTCAGCCTTTTCACCCAGTCGCGATGCAACAGCATGGGCCTTCTGCGCTGTCACCAGAGCCTCGTCGGTATTGCCGAGCAAATGCTCCGCCTCCGCGAGACGGCGGCCAATCTGGCTCACCAGAGAGGAATCCGGGGCCAGTTCGCGGGCCTTTTCATAAGCCGCTTCCAGGATTTTCTCAGCCTTAACAATATCACCCGATTCCAGCGCCAGTTCTCCTTCATATTCCGACAATATGATTTTCTCGCGAAGGAGCTTTTCCTCATCGATTAATCGGGTAGCCGACTGCAGGGAACGCCCGGCAAGAATAAACTGCCGCATCCGAGTATATAGATATCCCAGGGACAGGTGATTTCTGGCCAAGGAGGCCCTTAATCCCATACCCTCGGCCATCTGATTGGCGGTTTTGAGATTCTCCTCGGCGGATGACCACTTGCCATTAAGAATTTCAATACGTCCGAGGTTCCCCAGCAACTGCACCATCTGGGCATTATTGCCCCGGCAGGCGGCGATCGCCTCGCTGATTAATTCTTCGGCCTGCGGATACTCGCAACGGACAAAGGCAATCTGACTCAGACGGTTAAAAGATTCAACAATACCCAGTTGATAGTCGGCCCGGCGATAGAAAGCCAGGGCATCATTGGCCTGGCGCTGGGCCGTCTTGAGATCACCTATGGCAAAATAACTCTTAAAGAGGATTATTAAGGCATCGCCGATACGGATATGCGACACGGAGGAAGCCAAAAGTTTGACCGCTTCCGTCGCCAGCTTGATCGCCGAATGATATTCACCGGTATTATAGTGCAACTGCGCCTGAAGCGATTTGAACAATCCGGACTCGTGTTCCTCGGCATGATAACCCGAGGCAATCAGATTTCGGATCAAATCGCCGGCGATTTCGGGCTTCTTCTGGCGGAATAAAGTTTCAATCTCCAGTAGCCGGCTATCGCATTCCTTTTCTTTGTGTGAGGCTTGATTCATTTGCGAATCTGGTTTTCATTATCTCATAATAACAGTTGAAATGCTCCTCACATTTTCCTCAACACCCCTCGTTCTTAAGGACCAATCAGCCGGTAGGTCGCGATACCAAGTAATGAAATTGGCATAGATTATTACATGGCTGTACAGCGCGGCCCAACTGATGCCCGGAGTCCCTGAATTCCCACCACTGCTGGTGTAAGTGCTTGTCCTGACAATGATCTTGGTAGAATCGGTACCGGGAATGCCGGTGCTTCCGGGATGAGTGCTGCCACCCTCGCCATCCCACGGATGCTCATCACCGGAAAAAACGGCCGGAGCGTTGAAGCAAATGACGAACAATATCAGAGCAAACAAGATTATCAGACTTCTTGTCACCCTCATATCACTTGCCTCCTTATCACGCTTGATCGGGAGTCATTGACTCCCGCTATTTAAATATATTTACTTTCCTTTTGCAGAACCCAATCTGCCATATACATTTTATAAATTTATAAATAAATTGTCAAGCAGAATTTGCGCCGGCGCAATTTATGCGCCCTGCCCGATTCAGCGAATAAACTTGCGCGCCAGCCAGGACTGATCCACAAAGACCGCCCGGGAGGGGCATAGTTCGTGACAACACCAGCAGTTTATGCAAACCTTATAGTTGAAAAAGGGCGCTTTGCTGTCATTGGAGGATTGCAGGGCCCCGGTCGGGCAGGAATTTACGCAGACATTACAGCGGGTGCAGGTGTCATCTTCAATTGCCGGTCTCACCCAGACATAATGACCCAAAAGACGGCTTAAAGTCGAGGGAATCAGTTCCAGTTTCCGATTGGAAGTCAATTTAAAATCGTGGATACGCACTTCGCTCAATTTTTCCCCCACTATTTCGACCGCCTCCGGCCAGCCTAACCCCAGACCGGCTTCCGACGCCAGCCTTGTGGTCGGGACCCGTTCCGGGTTCAGACCTATTATCGTAGCGGCGATAGCGTCTATCGCCACCGGGTCGGTCGAGGCCATTAAAAGATTGACCCAGCGGGGATTGCCGGATGATGGCCCATCTCCTTCCATCGTCAGAATGGCGTCCATCAGAGTCAGATGCGGCGGTCGCAGAGAAAGAATATCGACAATTATATGAGCAAACTCCTCCGGTTTGGGCGCTTCCTTGTGATATACCCCCTTGCGGAATCCCGGAATAAGGCCGAACATATTTTTCACCGCTCCCGTCATCAGAGTCAGGACATGGGTCTTTAATTTGGGCAAATTGATGATAAAATCGGCCTCGACCGCCGGTTTGGCCAAAAAATAATGATGGTCATGGATGGACATCTTGACCACCCCGCCGGCTTCGAAGTTGACCAGTTCGATCTTTTCTCTTTCTGCCATCGCCAGCATGCCGGTATTTTCCCAGACTCGCCTGACGCCCCTTTTCGCCCCGCCGGGAGAATCCCCGACAATGACTTCCGCCCCCAGATTGCGAACCTCCCGCGCCGTGGCCGCAACTATTTCGGGATGAGTGGTTATGGCCCGCATCGGTTCTTTGGCCGAAAGAAGATTCGGTTTCAATAAAACCTTCATCCCCGGCTTTATAAATTTATCCAGCCCCCCGATCAATTCAAATGTCTGGGCGATTTTCTTCTGAAGAATGGCGGGATCGTAACTGGAGCAGGACGAAATAGCTACTTTGGATTTGGGCGGATCAAACATGTCACTTATATTACGTCGGCAGCGCCAAAATTTAGGATTTCATATCGAATTTTTTGTGACGATTTTCCTCATTACCTTATTCGGATTCCCCGTCTTTCGGCAATAATACATCCTTCTGCATTATCAGAAATCCGAGATAGTCGAGACTCTTATGGACTTCGTAACCAAGCCGCCGATACAGGGCTATCGCCCTTTCATTAGATGTGTGGACGCCCATCTCGATACGGTTCATCCGGCCCCGATATTCTTTTTCCAACCGCCGAAGGATCGCTGAGCCGAGGCCCTGACCCTGGAATTCGTCTTTTATTATCAGGGCGTGAACATGAAGAATCTTTTCCCTTGCCTCAATCCAGTAGAATCCGGCGTTTATCGATTTATGGCGGATTGTAAAGACTTGGCCCACCGTCCGAAAAAGCTCGCCGAACTGGCGCCGATCCATCTGCATTAATTCCATCGTCCGTTCTAAATAGGTTCCGGCCTGCGAAAGCATCAGTCGCATGCATTCCTCATATTGCTCGGCGCGTATCGGTTGGACATCCAACCGGCTCTTATCCTTTTCTTCGAGCGCTTTGGTTATGGCGGCCCGAAGCCCGTTTCGCGGGGCCTCATACCCCCAACCAATCTCGTTGCCGTCAATGTATATCCCCCGCGGTATTTGATATTGGCGAAGAGTGTCGCCGTTGTCGGCGTCATACTCCTGCAGATGCACCCGTTCCCCGAATTCCGCCGCCACTTCTCTGACCCGCCGCGCCTCCATATTGCTGGTCTGGCAGAATCGGTTCCAGAAAATCTCAATTTTGACCTTATCGGGAAGCGCCGCGTAGCTGAAATTCCGGCGAAGCATTTCGGGCGGGGCGACCGGGTCAAAAAAATCCTTTCCGAGAAGGGCTTCATCTTTTCTCTTCCGAAGAACTCTGAAGCCGGCCCGCTCGAAAAAAGCGGCCGGCATAAACCAGAAATCATGATAAAATCCGGTGGTGACAATCCCTTTCTTGCCGGATAGTCGCGCCGCGTCTTCGGCCGCCGCCAGCATCGCCCGACCGACTCCCAATCCCTCCGCCTTGCGAATTACATACATGCATGGGATATACATCAGATTCTTTCCCAGCGGACCCCAGGGTGAAATTTCGACCGGCATCATATATAAGAAACCGGCCGGCATATTTTCAATAAACCCGACTTTTATCTGGAGCCCCGCGGCGGTCTTTTTTTTCAGGTATTCGATTCTTTCACGCCCGCAAATGTCGATTTCCTCGGATTCATTCGTGTGAGAGCAGGTCCCTACAAAATATTCGGTGTCGCTGTCCCAATCGCGAACCGTGATCATAATCAGGTCCCCCCTTTATTATTAATATCAAGACCGAATACCGGATGGATTTCGTCATCCCGCTCCGGCTTGAAGCCGGCTCTCAGAAATATCGCTTCCGGCCCTGTCCAGACATCTTCCGGAGTCAATTCCCGGCCCCGCTTGGGAAAACTTTGAATATGAGAAACCCCCTGAATCTTGAGGCTCTGGATAATTTCATTAAGAAAGTAATGAGCCAATCCGATCTCACGATATCGCGGAAGTATAAAAAAACAACATATTGCCCAGATATTCTCATCCGGGCTGAGATTATAAGTTTGTCTAATTTTGGGCAATAGATCCCGCGGACAGCACTGGCACCACCCGATCGGTTCCTCCCCGTCATACAAAAGGTAGCCGTCGAAAATTCCATCATTGAGAAGGCGAAGTCTCAGGTCCCGATTCTGTTCGGCGGTCTGTTCCGCCCATTCCTCCCATGTCGGAACCCACCAGGTGGTACAAAAGCATTCCTCGGCGGCATTGTGCTCACTGTGAAGCCGGAAAAAGTCCTCCCGGCGGGAGGAATCCAGTTTATATATTCTGAATTGCATAATGGGCCCGTCGAATACATCGTCCCCCGGTCAGACCCATTATCGCTTTTAACGGCCGTTCTGTCAAGCCCCTTGTTGGGAACCCGAAAGGAAAGTTCCTGCGGCGCGGCCGACTCGCCCGGCTTCGATCGATTTTTATTGAGGGGAATTGAATTTATATTAAACGGGTCGGCGTTGGTGCCTTACACATAGTTGCCCTCCCTTGCGGAAAACAACCAGTTAAAGCACTTGGAGCTGGTTGTCGATCTTCATGGCATTGGTGCCGAATTTAATCAATGTCGCCGCCCAGCCTTTTTCGGACGACGAGGCCACATTGCCGTAGAGCGTTACATCGCCCCCGTCGACGATGATATGCACCGGCTCGAAAGCGTCATAGGCATACATCTCGTACATTGGATTGTCATATATCAGAAGCATGGCGCGGTGACGGATTTCGTTATCGAATATCGACACCGGCAGAACTTCAATCTGATTGTCAACGCGGGTGACTCCCGGCACCTGCGCTACCTGTCTCTCGAAAGCCCCTTTCAGCCATCTCTCGTGAGCATATCCCTTAAGAGTGACTACGCCATTATCGGCCGACGGCGTCACCCAGTCGAAGACGCTGTAAAAGAGATATTTGTTCAATTTGTCGGTTACCCGGTCGGCCAGTTGGCTATCGGTCAGACTGCCACTCTGGACCGTCAGGTTGTTTTGAATCTCGTATCCCTTGGCCGCTTTGGAAACTTGATGCTCCGCCTGGTTTTTTTCCGCCAGAGTGGCAACCGTTCCCTGCAGGGTCACCAGATGACCATAAAGTACAACGTGAATATCATTATTTTTCAGCAAATGATGCTTGGCAAGATTATGCTCGATTTTGGCCTGCACCGACATGGTATTCGGCTTGACCGCCACGGCCGATGCTGTCTGAAACGAAAAGGCGATCACGAACAGGGCAGGCAGAATCAGAAGCAACGCTGATTTAATCTTCATATGCGAGTTCATATTGTCCATCCTTTCCTACTCGTTTCTATATATATAAGACAACTCCGAACCCGCTAAAGTTTACTCAAATTGTCCTCTTTTTGTATTAAAATGCGGCTTTTACTTTTGGGGAGATTGAGGCAGTTCGACCTGAATTATAATCGGCGCAATCCCCAAAACACTGGCAAGCCACGCTATCCTGTCCTTAAGTGCCTGTATATCATTGAGTTCGTGGCCTGTGTTATACCATTTGACATCTTTCGGTTCACACGCGGCATTTGCCAGGCGATTCATTGCCTCTTCCCCGTAATATCTTTCGAATTGGGCAAACTGGAAAAATTGCGGCGACGCCCCGTACGGCACATAATTTATGGCGTCAAATTGGCCATTCACCTCGATATATTTTTCCAACTGACCTTTCGGCACCCCGGCCCGCAAATCGACCATTTCGGGATCATTGCTCTTGAGCCAGATATCGGCCAGTGACGGTACTCCGCCCATGAGGATCACTCCTTTGGGTCTCTTATCCACCGCGTTCAATATGGCACCCCACTGCGCCCCGTAACTGTGACCGATATATACGATGCGGCTCGTATCGACAAATCCGAGTTGCCCGAATAAATCTATCCCGCGCCGGAAATCGATTACATTCTGAATATACTTGTCCAGATCGCTTTCAGGATTGGCCAGATCCGGGACCACTCGACGGTACGGCGCCGGGCGAACCCAGGGAGCATCAACCAATAATGAAACAACTCCCGCCCGCGCGTACATTATCGCCTCCGGAAGAAATTCTGTCCGGGTCCCGTACCCCCAGTGCGCGAAAAGGATTCCGGCAAATGGTCCCTCTCCCGGCGGAACCACCAGATACGCGGTCACCCGCCCTCCTTTAGGACTGATATAAGAAACATCATGCAATTTGACGCCGTCGATATCTTTGATGATCGTATCCCTGAAATCAAGAGATTCGGCGGGATTATATTCGTACATGAGCCGCAGGGAATCGGGGAGTGGCCCTTCCGCAATTGCTGACTTAATCAGAACAAATATTATTACTAATATTAAATATCTAATTTTCATACATTCCCGGTCCTGTTAGATTGCCGAATTGGGAGGCAGTGACGGCTCCGCTATTTTCGATTCATAGTGTCCTCTCAATGACTCATACGCCGCCGCCAGACTGACCCCCAGCCAGGGAGCGACAACCAGCACCATCGCCGCAAAGGGGAGAAGCCCCATCATCACGATGAACGGCTTCATCAGGGCAAAACCGAATATAAAGGGAAGACTCAACAATCCGCAGACCAATTCAATCAGGACAAACAGAAACAACTGCCCTTTGAATCCTTTGGTGATCTTGGCGGAAAATGAAATGGCCTCGATGCCGCCGCATTTTTTATCCATAACCGCAAAAGTGCAAAAACCGTATTTAAGGGACCATATTATTCCCGGGACTATCAGGAGAATACACCCGGCGGCAACAATCAGACCGTATAATATATAGGCCACCCACACCGGCCCGTAATGAGAGAGAGGAGCGAACAGATCGCCTGCGACAACATTTTCACCGCGAACCGCTCTCAAGCAGATATAACACCAGCCCATCCAGAGAACCGGGCCGAAAAGGAGTAGAAACAGATAATAAATAATCATGCCGATGACGCTGGAAGCCAGCACCGCCAGAATCACATAAATCAGCGTCATCATAACCGTGACACCAATCAGAAGCGCCGGATATTTCTTGAACGTTTCCCATCCCTGGGAGAGCCATTGACTCACATCGGGGTGCTTGCCTTCGTTCATAGTCACACCTCACAATTTGAAAGTTTTTCTCCGCGCTTAGTGAACTTGGGAGAAAGCGCCGAATCCAAATTGCAGGTTCGAACCGCCGGGTTCGGACTTGCTTTTATCACGCCGTCAGGAATTTCTCCTGACGGCACTTCAATTTACTCGGTCGGCTTCCAGACTTTCCAGACCTTGCCGACCAGATCCGGCCCGACCTTGAGCGTCGGCTGCCCTGGCTCCCATCCGGCCGGACAGGCCTCCGCTCCCTTGGTGGCGCGGACCTGCTGGAACGCTTGCACCTGACGAATCGTCTCCGCGATTTTCCGCCCCACCGGCGGCGTCATCACTTCCATCGCCTGGATGATACCGTCGGGGTCGATCAAAAACCGTCCCCGGATATTGACCCCCATCGCCTCGTCATAAACACCGTAGATTTTGCCCAGCGCGCCCCCCGTATCGGAGGCGATCGCGTACGGTATCCCGCCTTTGGTCATTTTGGAAAGCTCTTCCTCATCCCAGATTTTGTGAACAAATTTGCTGTCAACGCTGACCGCGATAACTTCCACTCCCAGCCGCTTCAATTCGCTGTATTTGCCGGCGACCGCCGACAGTTCCGTCGGTCAGACAAAGGTAAAATCACCCGGATAGAAACAGAGCAGAACCCATTTCCCCAGGTTGTCGGACAATTTGACATTGATAAATTTCCCCTTATGGTAGGCCTGGGCCTCGAAATCGGGGGCCGGCCCGCCGACACGCGCCATTGACATCGGCTCCTCCTCCACTATTTCAGATTCGTTCTTTTTGGATTTGTCTTTCGATCCGGCCTTCTGCATGGCGGCCTTGTTGACCACCCGCGCCGCGGCCCGATCGCACCCTGACGGCAGTTTTGCCATTTCTCCTCCTCCCGGCTACATTTGATATTTCAAAATAGAAAATGCCGATAGAATTGTCAAATATAAGAATATTCCCGCCAAAACTCTCATAACTGTAGCTCCGACTTTTCTGTCCGCCCCAAAAATAGTAGGACAAGCATTCCTGTTTGTCCTCTATTGTGCTGGATATGACTTCTCAAATCTTGCCCGCCACCACAAAAACCCTCAGCTCTTCCTCCGGCTCTAAAATTCGTGCTGACAAATCCCTCATCGATGCAAAATAAACATTCTTCCACCCCACCTCAAAAAGCGCCTCTTTCACCCGCTCCAGTTTGAAAACGGTGTTGAATACATTTTCTTCAAAACGCTCGTACAGACCGCCTTCCTGACGGATGAATCCCGAAATTTTTGTCCACGCCTTCGGCCCCTGCCCGTCATAAAAACTGCGGGTGATAATTACCAAATCGTCGGCGCTGTCATTGACATGAATCATGTTCCAGTTCTTGAGCCCCTTTTGCGTGTTGAGATCAAAAATGAAATAGCCGTCGCAGACATCATAAACGCATTTGAAACATTTTTTGAGGGCCTCTTCGTTTTCCAGATGATTAAGCGAATCATAGGTGGAATAAACCAGCCCGAACCGTTCTTTAAGTTTGAAATCGGCGGCGTCGCCCTTTACAAATTCGGCCCGCCCCGATTCCAGATATTGCCTTGTATTTTCTCTGGCGTAATGAAGCATATGCTCCGAGAGATCGATCCCCACCACCCGGTACCCTTTTTCTAATAGATAGACCGCCAGATGCCCGGCGCCGCAACAGAGATCAAGCGCCTTTTTGTTCGCCTTGCCTATTGGTGTCGATTCATAATAATTGAGAATCGCCGGGGCGACCTGTTTGGCGAACCCCGCCCATTTTAGATTATAAACTTTGGCAAATCCCTGTCCGTACGCCTGCACCTAATCCTCCAATTTATTGGGCTATTCAAATGGATCAAGTCGTTATAAAGACGAAGCCTGGCACCCTGCAAGGCCATAAATTACGATACCCGTATCATCTCTATTATGTGCCAAATCAAAAATGCAATCCCGCCAGCAATTAGGAATCGAAACTGCCTTATCCCGTATCGAGCTGCTTTTTCGTTTTCAATAGACAATTTTTCCTCAGTTGATTTAATTGCAATTTCCGTTGTCTGCGTGGTGGGTGGTTGTCTTTCATGTACCTTACCATATAATTTCAATAGGTCTAGATTAGCATGCAACACCGCATTTGTGGCAATCCTATTTAACGATCCATAGTAAAAGCTTATTGACCAAAGGACAATTGCAATACCGATAGGAACTAATGCCCATGCAACCCTCATTCCAGTCGTTTTCTGAATGGCGAATCCCATTGCAGAAGCTGCAGCCGCAAGCATAAAGTACACATATTTGTTTTGCTCATGGCCTAGTTGCTTATAAAGTTCAAGGATATATTCTGTTGACATATCTTATCCTCATTGAGTAATTAGATCATTTTGTAGTTTGAATTTAAGCATTCTATCGCACTATTTTTCCTCAAATTCAATCATTTGCGACAAAATTAAATGTGGAACACATTATAGCTTGCCCTTATTAAACATTATCCAAGCAACATCCGCAATGATGTCCTCACCTTTCTTAATAGATTCATATTTTCTTGGGAATGGCTGACAAAAAATTGATGGCTCGCCCCTAATGGGGAAAAATATTCTTCTATTTAAGAAGTCGGAATATGCTATTAACGCACGATTGATTTTTCCAATAACAACCAAATAGCGAAGGCATTCAAAAAAATTAATGGCTATGTAAGCCACATCCTTATCGCTTATGCGCAAATCAATACTGTGGGATGGATAAAATTTAATCTTTGCATAATCTATATTCCCCCGCCATTTAGATGGATTAAGTAATTTTACCCGTTTCCCAAACTCACTTCTTATTTTAATTCGCGTCTTAAATGGCGCAACTTCTTCTCTATAAATCTCAAAATTATCTTTGTAAAATCCAACAATCGACTCTCTTGAAAAAAACCCAAAAATAAACATAGCTTCATAAGATATTTTTGCCAAAAGATCAACTGGGAAGAAATTTTCTCCTCTGAATTCAATATTGCCATTCAATCGTTCTTTACGAAATGTATGAATCTCTCCTGGTAGCGAAATGCGATTTGCCCCACTGTCGTACTGGTCCATATAGTACTCCACCCAATTGGGAAATCTCTTTTGCACATCCTTTCTTATCAAAGATCGAAGCTGCTTTGGTGGCGCAATTCGTTCTCGCGGAGACCGCATTTTCGGTTTGCCGACAATTTCCTTTTCATAATACCTGTAATCCTCTCCCGATTGAGTATCAATAATATTTATTTGACGGAAGGCATCCTCTTTATTTGCGATTCCAGTTTGGTCTCTTGCAAAGGCAGTAAATAAGCTCTTCATCAATTTACCTTCAATATGATGTCCCAACCAATTATTACAATAAACGCAACAATGCCTGAAACTAAATCTACCCCCAATACTTTCGGGGAAAAGATGAGCGTCCGTCATTAATTCTTGCCTTTTGTCAAAACAATATATGCACCATTCATCCATAATAATAGATAACGCATCCCAATAAATATTAATTATGTCCCTTCCCGCCGGCAGTCCGGCAACCGCCGCCCCTTCCTCCGGACATCCTACTGCATTATTATTATATCAATCCTTCTATTCTTCGCCCGCCCGTCCGCCGTGGCGTTGCTCGCCACCGGGCGGTCGGAACCGTAACCGGCCGAGGTTATCTTCTCCGCCGGAATCGAAAGCGCCTGGCGGATAAATTGCATCACCGCAATCGCCCGCTTCTCCGACAGGCGGGTATTGTTTCCGGGGTCGCCGGCGTTGTCGGTGTGCCCCTCGATCATCAACTTCGAATCGGGGAAAAGTTTTATAATCTCTATCGCCTTGTTCAAAATCGGCACCTGCGCGTCGGCGATATCGCTCTTGCCCGAGGCAAACGCCAGCCCGGTCAGGCGAAGCACGATATCATTGGTGGCGTTGAACAGGATTTCCCCTTCCGACGGGTTAATCATCGTCTTGGCCTGTTTCAATTTTTCCTCTTTGGCCTGCCGCGCCTGAAGTTCCGCGCTCACTTCTTCGTGCGTCTTTTCCAATTGCGCCAACTCTCCCTGTTTGGCCTGCATCATCGAATCGAGTTGCGCCTTCTGGGCCAGAAATTCCGAAACCTTGTCATCCAGTTTCTGCGCCAGAACCAGAGGATCCTGCCCGTTGTCGGCCTCGCCCAGATGCGCCAGTGTCACCTGCAGTTGGTTGACCAATTTCGACGAGGTCTCTTCCGATTCTTTCTGCATCCCGGCCGAGCTTTCTTCTAAATTGCTCACTTTCCCTTTCAGGCCTTTTATCCGCGCCACCAGCGTATCGGCCGCCGCCATCGGGCCGTTGTCGAACCGGAGCAAATCGACTCCCGCCGCGGTCGCCGCTTTCTGCATTTCGATTTCGTACCCCAGCATCAATTTCTCCCAGGCCTGATCGTTCCGCTCCAGCGCTCGGACCGACTGCGCGATATTCGAGGCATGCCGCGCTTCGTACTCCGCCCGCGACGCAAACGCCACCGACTGCTTCCGCTCATACCGGTCGCCGTTCAAAATATCGTTGGCTTTCTCGCGCGCCGTTTTGGCCTTATCGAGCGTCGTGAATGCGTACTTGGTCGCTTCATCGGCCACCGCCGCCGCGATCAGTTTATCGGCGTTCCCGAGCACATCGACCCGAATCGCCTCCATCTCAGCGGTATCAAACTGGGGCGATGCTTTCTCGGCCTCTTTAAGTCCCCCTTTGACATCGCCCGATTCGACCTTGGATGTCCCCTTAATAAATTGGTCTTCCGCCTTTTGGTATAATTCCGGCACCAGTATCTGTGCCTTGGCGGCCCGCGCCTTATTTCGTGGAGCGAGATATTCCGAAAGCGACAATTTCGCCACCCCGGTCGCTTTGAGGGCATTTTCCGCATACCCGTTGAAATCGGAAACCAGTTGATCGATCGATTGCTGTTTTTTCTCCAGACGAATCGCTTCGCGGATTTCATCCAGTTTCCTGGCTGCCTTGAGATATGTTACCGGCGCAAACACCGGCGCCTCCACCGCCCGCGCCGAATCGAGCATCTGCTGGAGCGGTTTGGTGTCGGTCGAACCTTGCGCCGCCGACAGACCAAACAGCAGAATCGCCGCAAGAATCATTACCATTATTGTTCCGAGGGATTTCATGATACTTTTCTCCTTAAGGAATTGCTTTCGATAATAATATTATCTAGGAATTTTTTAGATGAAATCGCAAGCAAAAAGATGGCGTCGAATCCGTGCGCGGCCGATGTCTCCATCTGCCCGTCCGTATATTACTTCAGGTGAGTAGGTCCGAACCCCTGTGGTTCGGACTTTTTTAATCACTCCATGGCCGTAAATATCATCGCCTGTATTTTAGACAGTAGGACAAGCATTCCTGCTTGTCCCTAAAATAGCCGGACAAGAGTGCCCGGCCTACCATTATAAAATTGTTCCTCAAACCGTAGGTCCGAACCCCTGCGGTTCGGACTTTTTTAATCACTCAATGGCCGTAAATATCATCGTCTGTATTTTAGGCAGTAGGACAAGCATTCCTGCTTGTCCCTAAAATAGCCGGACAAGAATGTCCGGCCTACCATCGGAAAATTGTTCCTCAGACCGTAGGTCCGAACCCCTGCGGTTCGGACTATTCGCGTCATCCGGTACGCCCCGCAAACTTCTTCTGCACCATATAAACCCCTCCGATAATCAATATCGCCCCTATTACCGTGAATAATGTCAACTTCTCATCCAGAATCGGAATCGCCGCCGCGGTTGTTACCAGGGGCTCAAGATAAATAAATACCCCGACCTCGGTCGCCCCTTTGCGCGCCAACCCTTCCATCCATACCCACTGCGCCAAACCGAGGCAGATAACCCCCAGAAAAGCCATCGCCAGCATGATACTCACCGGAAGGTTCCATAATTTTGATATTGGCGTTGTACTGGCCGCATAGCCGTTCAGAATTACGGCGGGCAAAATCAATATCAAGAGAGTTACCGAAAGCGGATGATACCTCCGCGACAGGTCGCGCGTCAATACAGTATAAATCGTCCAGGTGACGGCGCTCGAAAGTATGATCCAGTCGCCGGTCGACTTGAGCCAACCCAGACTGTAAATTTCCCCTTTTGAAACTAAGAGGAGAACGCCAAGTGTCGCCAGAGAGATACCGGCGAATTTCAGAATTGTCATTTTCTCTTTTAAAAATATCCGGGAGAAAATGGCAATAAAGATCGGAATGGTCGCCACCAGCCAGGCGGTGTTGGTCGCCGAGGTGTACTCCAGCCCGACCGCCTGAATCAGGAAATGAGCCGTCATTACAGCCGAGGCCGCCATAAGTAAAATCATATCGGAGCGGCGCCACTGCAAATCGATCTTTTTGATTAATATCACCAGATAGAGAACCGGGGTTCCGAGAAGGAGCCTGACCGCGACAATCTCCACCGGCGTCAGATATCCCAGAGCCGCCTTGGTGGCAATAAACGACATCCCCCAGGCGGCAACCGTCAAAAGCAGCATCAAATTAATCATACATCATGCTCATCGAGCCGGATACGTCCCAGCCGCTCCGAAAGATACACCCCCGCCACAATAAACAGCGCTCCCAGAATGAGCCAGAACGTGATTCCTTCTTTCAGGAACAGGTATCCTCCGAACATCGCGAATAACGGCTCCAGGTAAAGATAAATGCCGACTTCCCCGGCCGGTTTGCGGGCCAATCCTTCCGACCAGAACCAGAATGATATCGCCAGGCATCCGATGCCCAGAAATAATACCGCGATAATCCCGTCCGTCGCCATCTTCGCATATACGGCATAACCGCTGACTGTCAGACTGTATGGTACAATCACGACCGCCGCCAGCGCGATAGTCCAGAAGGTCGCCACCAGCGGATCGAGTCGCTTGGCGGTCTTTCGGCTGACAATGGTATAAATCGCCCAGGTGACACAGCTACCGAGAACAATCCAGTCGCCGGTCGATTTTATCCAATCGAGCGACCCCAGTTTGCCATTGGAGACCAGAAGCACCACTCCGAAAGTCGCCAGTATGATACTTATAATCTGAATTTTCCCGAACGGCTCTTTCAACAGGAAAAACGACAGAAGGGCGATAAATATCGGAGCGGTCGTCAATATCCAGGCGGTATTGGTGGCGGTAGTGGTTTCCATCCCCGTCGCCATGATCCAGAAATGGACAAAAACGATCCCGCCGGAGAGAAGCAGGGTTTTGAATTGGCCCTTTAAGGAAAACGAAAGGCCCTTCCACCAGATAATTGCCCCGAGAGTGACCCCGCCGAGAACGAACCGGGCCGCGATCAATTCCACCGGAGATAGATATTGAAGCGACACTTTTATGGCAATATAAGAGAACCCCCAGAAGACAACAGCAATCAGCAAAAATATCGACATAATTTATCTATTTGGCTATATTGAACGGACAATATACAGAAAAATTATGGCCGGCCAAGCAAGATTATACCTTTCTCTATTTGTGGCGACTTTCGCGGTTTCCTGGGCGTCGATATTGATTAAACTGGCCGATGCCCCGCCGCTTCCGGTCGCCTTTTACCGGATGGCCATTGCCTCCGCTCTTTTGGCTATTCCGGCCCTTCCTCGGGCCCGCAAATCGATGGCTATCCTGACAACACGCCAGAAATATCTTCTTTTTGCTTCCGGCATCGTTCTGGGGCTTCATTTTGCCTTCTGGGTTACATCGCTTTTCTATACCACTATTTCCAACTCCACCATTCTAGTCGCCACTCAGCCGATTTTTGTCCTGATGATGGAAGCGCTTCTTCTCAAGGACCGGATCGCCTCCCGCTCCGTCTTGGGCATGGTCGTGGCTCTGGCCGGTATGATCTTGATCTCGCGCGGTGATTTTAACCTCGGGCGTCAGTATGTTCTCGGCGACCTGATGGCGCTGGTCGGGGCGATTTGCGCCGGAATATATCTCTTCATCGGGCGGCATCTCCGGGCCCATATCGATAATCTCGGGTATATCCTGCCGGTTTATTCGACCGCCGCCGCCACCCTTCTTGCCATATCTCTTTTGTACGGTGAAAATCTGACTTCCTATCCGGCCAAATCCTGGATATTTTTTCTTTTACTCGCCATAATTCCGACCGTATTGGGGCATTCCCTGTACAATTGGCTCCTGAAATATGTCTCCGCCCATAAAGTCGCCACCACCATTCTGGGCGAGCCGATCGGCGCCACCATTCTGGCGATCTTTTTCTTCCATCAGATTCCCGGCTGGTGGACTGTAACGGGAGGGGTTTTGATTCTTTTCGGTATTTTCATAGTCTTGCATCAGGGAATCGGCAGCGCACCGTCATCAACCGATATGCTATCCTGACAGATTCTGTCAGTAGGATTATTTTGCACCAGGCCTATTTTTACGCAGGAAGATATTGACAATATCGCATCAATCATATTAAATATGATTGATAAGTCATATCAGTATTATCATCTGGAGGACCTGTGACAAGGCGCCCGGCATCATACATTCTCTCTGGGGCCATTGTATATATTTTAGTTATATTCCCCGCCCTTGTTTTCGGAACGGCATCGCAAAAGAAAAACGGTATGTTTGGAATTAAGTTCGGCGCCATATCCTGGGGCCCCGTCAACGTCAAGGGCAATAATATTGACATCGATTCCCGGGCCAAATATAGTTACGGTATATTTCTCGATTTCCCTCTGGTGAAAAAATTGTCCGCCGGTGTCGCTTTTGACATTTATCGCATTGTCGCCAGATTTCCTGAAATCGATGTCGAGTTTATCAGGCCCACCGATGCTCTCGATGCCTCCCTGGCCGTAAAATTTAACTTTGAGAGCCATGAAAACCCGTTCGTGTTTCGCCCGGCGTTGGCTGTTGGATATGGCATGTTTAATTCCTATAATTATTCCTGGATCGGCAAAACCCGCTATATGACCCTCAAAGCCTATTTGGAGGTCCTGGCCCTTTCCGGAATTTCCAGCGGTATTTGCGCCGAAGCCGGTCTCCTGTATGCTGTCGGCCATACTGAAAAATATCATTTTACCGCCGGGCCGATGATAATTGTCCGAGGCGGCATTACTTTGTAAGGAGGATGACTATGAAACCAAAATGCCTTATAGCCTGCCTTGAAATAACTCTTCTATCGGCCCTGATTTTTGCCTGTTCCTGCGACGATAAACTGAATAACATTCCCGCGATTGACAAAAACCCGTCCGATACCGCCATCGCTGTCAACTGGGTCGGAACCGATATCGTCTATGATTCCACTCTCGAGAAAAAAGACTACTCCTGCATTTATTTCCATGCCTCCTGGTGCGGCTACTGCAAGAAATTGGAATCGGAGACATTCAGGGATCCGACCGTCTCAAAAATATTTTCGGAATCCTTTAATATGGCGAAAATCGATATCGACTCCGATACTCTCGTCAGATATTATGATTCCGCGGTGACATGCAATGATCTAGCCCGGATTTATCAAATCTCCGGCATACCGGATTTATGCTTCTTCGGAAAGAAAGGCAATTATATCGGCCGGGCGACGGGATATCGAAACGCCGCCGGTCTTGCCCCCATACTTGAAGATATTCGCGACGGAAAGTATGGGCAAAAATTGTCAAATAACATGCACCCCTGATTATTGATTATATGAGTACAAAACTAAAATACCTGGCATTTGCAGTCATCACTCTGGTATTGCTGGTTCCGCCGGCATCGGGAAAAGATTTTCCTCCCAAAAAAATAATCCTCGGCTTCAACATCGGGCGTCTCGGTCAGGGCGATGTCTCCGCATTCGGTATTAGAAAAAAGCCGGATCTGGATTATGGCCTTCATCTGGATTTCCTTGTAACACGAAGAATCTACCTTGGGTACTCCGCTGATTTCTATCATCTTGTCCCTGTCGGAAACCTCAGTGCGCCGCCTCAAACAGCCATGGATTTCGCCGTCAGGATCAAGGCCGGGCCGGGTCTTCGCCCCCGGAGGGTTTTCCTGTGCCCGGGAATTGCCGTCGGCGCCCTGAAAGTCTCCGGAACCAAATATTTTCCCGATGAATCATACTTGAGTCTTAAGGGCTTCCTCGAGGCTGATTACTGGGTCTCCGGAAATTTTGGCTTGGTCCTGGAATACGGCTTCGTTTGCGGGCTCAGTCATGGCCCCATCCGGTATGGTGTCAACTTCGGGCAGATGCAATTTGTCCGTTTCGGCGTGGCCATTTGAGCGCAATTTTCAATAGTTTTCATCTTTCGCTTTCCCGCTGACATCCGGTCTAATAATTCGTATAATTGCTCATAATAGACTCCGCTAAATTAAATTGGAGGATTCGATGTCAACCGCCAATCAGCAGACTTCGCTCTGCATTTCCTGCCATAAACAGAAAGACCGTAATGACACCCGCCCCCTGGAAATCCTGTCCACCTCGGTCGCCGAACTGATCAAAAAAGAGCACCCCGACTGGTCGTCCCATGACTATATCTGCCTCTCCTGCCTCAACAAATACCGGGCGGAATATGTCGAAGACGTTCTGCGTGATGAAAAAGGGGAGTTGACCAATCTCGAGCAATCGGTTTTGGAAAGTTTGCGTGAACACGAAGTCCTTTCCAAAGATATTAACCTGGAATTCGACAGCAAACTCACCGCGGGCCAGCGTCTCGCTGATAAAATCGCCGATTTCGGCGGCAGTTGGGGTTTCATTACGAGTTTTATGCTGGTTCTTATAATCTGGATTATTATAAATTCCTCCGCCCTTTTTGGCCGCCATTATGACCCCTATCCCTTCATCCTGCTCAACCTGATTCTCTCCTGCCTGGCCGCCATTCAGGCCCCGGTCATCATGATGAGCCAGAACCGGCAGGAATCCAAGGATCGTCTCCGCGCCGAACATGACTACCAGGTCAATCTCAAAGCCGAACTGGAAATCCGTCACATCAACGCCAAAATCGACCAGTTGATATCGCATCAATGGCAGAGACTATTGGAGATACAGAAAATTCAGATGGAACTTATGGAAGATATCAACCGCCGGAACGACAGGACGGATGATAATTGATCAGATTAACTATTCTTCAAACAAATTCGGCTGATCGTCAAGATTCAAATTGACCCCCAAATGCCGGCAGGCATCGTTGGAAACCATCCTTCCCCGCCTTGTTCTCTGAAGGAACCCGATTTTCAGTAAATACGGCTCCACGATATCTACCAGGGTGTCGATCTCTTCATTGAGCGTCGCTCCCAGCGCTTCGATACCGACCGGCCCCCCCTTGTAGTAATCGATAATCACCTTGAGGAACTTCCTGTCTAGACTGTCCAGCCCGATAACATCGATCCCCTCGGCTTCGAGCGCCTTCTGCGCCGTAGTGATATCAATATCACCATCTCCCTTCACCGATGCAAAATCTCTGACCCGGCGAAGCAGCCGGTTGGCCACGCGCGGCGTCCCCCGGGCCCGGCGTGAAATTTCTTCGGCGGCGTCAGTCGATATTTTCACATTGAGAAGTTGCGCCGATCGGCTGATAATTTCCCGCAGTTCCTCCGGCGGATAAAAATCGATATGATAGTACAATCCAAACCGATCCCGAAGCGGCGGCGATAATAACCCCGCCCGTGTGGTTGCGCCTATCAGCGTGAATCGCTTCAACGGGATATTAATAACTTTGGCGAACGCCCCTTTATCGACCACGAAATCAACCTTGAAATCCTCCATTGCCGGATAAATGAATTCCTCGATCGCCGGTGACAGCCGGTGAATCTCATCGATAAATAGTATATCCCCCTCCCCGAGGTTGGTCAATATTCCCATCAGGTCGCCGGTGCGGCTCAACGATGGCCCCGAGGTCGCCACCAGCCGGCTGCTCATCTCGTTGGCGATAACATGCGCCAGAGTCGTTTTGCCCAATCCCGGCGGGCCATAGAAAAGAATATGCTCGCAGGCCTCTTTCCGCATCTTGGCCGCCTCGATCGAAACCCGCAATTTCTCTTTTAAGCCCTTTTGGCCGATATACTCATTGAGAAATTTCGGCCGTAGCGAGAGAATGAATGATTCCTCTTCGGGTGAGATAATTTCTCCCGATATGATTCTTTCGCGGCTCAACGGTTCTCTCTCTTTCCGACCGGATTGACCTGATTGAAGATCGCCGTAATCAAATCCTCGGCGCTGTTGATCCGGGGATTGTCGCGCAAGGCATTTTCCACCATTTTTTCGGCCTCGACCCGTTTATACTGCAACTGCAGCAAAACCGCGATCGCTTCCTCGGCAAAATCGGCTCGTTCCTTTGTCGGCACCACCAGGGGCTCCTCTCCTTTCGATAAAGCAAATCTTGCCATTTTTCCGCACAGTTCCGCAATCACTTTTTCGGCCATCCGCCGCCCGATTCCCGGCAGACGCGCCAGGGTCGCCCCGTCTTTGGTCTCAATGGCCGTCGCGATCTGACGAATTGGAAGGGTCAGTGATTTTAACGCCTTCTTTATCCCTAAACCTGATACGGTCGTAAATGACTGAAAAAACTCCTTATCGATCGGGTCGGTGAACCCTACCAGCCGCGGATAATGATAACTTTTCATATCCCCCGCCTCGATATAGTCGAAAGTATGCAGGGTCACGTTGTTGCCGGACAACTGGACATCGCGGAGACGGTCGTACAGGCCCGATGGTATCATCACGTCATAGTACAATCCGTTCAGTTCAATCGTGACCACATCTTCGGTCAAATTGATGACCTTGCCCGAGATTCTCGAAATCATCGTCCCCTCTTTCCCATCAGGGCGTTGTGATGGCAGAGCGCCGCCGCCAGGGCATCGGCCGTATCCGGCGAATATAGCGCCTGTTTGATATTCAGCATGGCGCAAATCATTTTCTGCATCTGCCCCTTGGTCGCCCGGCCGTTGCCGGTCAGCGATTTTTTGATGCGCGTCGAGGCGTAGGACACAATCGGCACCTTGTTCCGCGCCGCCTGAAGGAACACCATCCCCCGGGCGTGCCCCATGATTATGGCCGTCCTGGGATGAGTGTAATGCGAATATAATTCTTCCACCGCCATATAATCCGGTTTGAATTGCGCGATTATCTTGCCGACCTCGGCAAATATCTCCCCCAGTTTGTCTTCGAATGCGGCCCTTTTCCCGGTGCTTATAATTCCCGCCTCCAATACCCTGATTTTCGGCCCTTCCGATTCCAGCACGCTGTAACCGGTGATATGCAAACCGGGATCAATGCCGATTATGACCATCGATTTAGACGGTTCAGCCGGCCAGTCGGGCCATTACTTTTTCGTCGATATCGAAATTGGCGAAAACTTTCTGGACATCATCATGCTCTTCCAGGGCCTCGTACAGTTTCAACATCGTCTCGGCATGCTTCTCGTCCAGTTTGACATAATTTTGCGGCACCATCGTCGCTTCCGCCGAACTTATCGGTATCGATTTCTTTTCTATTGCCCCCCGCACTTTTTCCAGATCGTTAAACGGGGTAATGATTTCGTACACATCCCCTTCGTTGCTCATATCGGAGGCCCCGGCGTCGAGCACAATTTCCATCATCGAATCTTCATCCGCCACGTTGGTCGGCACCGTGATAATCCCGCGCCGGTCGAACATCCACGACACGCAGCCGTTCTCCCCGAGGTTCCCGTTGAAACGGGTGAAAATATGCCGGATTTCCGAAACCGTCCGGTTTTTGTTGTCGGTCATGGCTTGAATAAATACCGCCACCCCGGCCGGGCCGTATCCTTCGTATGTCACTTCCTCGTAACTAACTCCGGGGAGTTCCCCGGTTCCCTTCTGGATCGCTTTCTTGATATTGTCGGCCGGCATATTGGCCCCTTTGGCCGTCGCCACCGCCGTCCGCAAGCGCGGGTTCCCTTCGATATCGCCGCCTCCCTGACGGGCCGCGACTGTAATTTCCTTGATTAGTTTGGTGAACATCCGCCCGCGTTCGGCGTCCAGTTTACCTTTTTTCCGTTTAATCGTCGCCCATTTTGAATGGCCGGACATGTATTCCTCCAGGTATATTTTTGTAAGTTTATTACCTGAATTCTAATACTTTTCCCCCCCATTTGCAAGTGGATAATGGATCTCTCGCCAGCCGCAGGATCGCCCTATCCACCTTAAATATTGACAATTGATCTCAACATACTTATTATTAGCAGGGTTTGAGCACAACCCGGGGAAATTAATCGATATTATTGCTAAAACTGACGGCAACATGGGGTAAACCATTTATTCTTGCTTAATTTTCATCAATTTCAACTCTTAAACTTTTAACCACCTAACTGACCGGTGACACCGGGGGAGAGATGTTATGGGCGTCAAAAGAGTTCTGCAAGGATCATCGATTATCGCCGCAGCCTTATTGCTTCTGCTTTTGGCCAGCATGGCATTTGCGGGGGTGCCAAACAAAATCAATTATCAGGGCCGCATGACCAATGTTGATGGCTCGCCTGTAGCCGATGCCGTTTATCAGGTAATTTTCAGGATTTATGATGATAGCACGTCCACTGACCCATTAAGAAAACTGTGGGAAGAAACTGACACTGTCGAGACATTTAAGGGATTATTTGATATAATTCTCGGCGGCAGGATACCGATTGATATGAGTATTTTCGACGGTCGAGTCCTCTACCTTGCCCTCCAGCCGCAAGGCTATAGTGAGTTGACCCCGAGAACAAAGTTGGTTTCGGTTCCCTATTCGGGAACGGCCCAGGTTTCCGCTTCATCCGAGCATGCCAAATACGCCGACACCGCCGAAGTGGCTCGCCAGGGCCGGGAGCTCTATCATCAAATTATGGATATCAATCCCAATTCAACGACAACTATTCCCATAATTACGCGAGCCGGAACACATAAGGTCACACTTTATTTATATGGAAGCGAATTTCAGGGGACTCTGGCGGCTCACACCCATGCCGGAATCAATCCGCACACCCACTCTATGACCGGAGTCGTGGGGATAAAGACTGTGCCGCATTATCATGGCTATTCTGGAACCTCAACGAATAGCGGTGCCAATCATACTCACTCCGGCACAACCTTATCGTTTAACTTGGGCCACACTCATTCGGGGACCACTAATACCGATGGGGCCCATCATCATGATTTATTGATACATGGTTATGCACAGAATGGATTTTATATTGTTCATAGAAGTGAGGTAAATTCATTGACTGCGGACGGCGGCCCCGCAACAAGCATTGCGAGCATGTCTGTCGATCAAAATCAAAGCAATCATCAACACAATTTCACGACCAACTCTAGCCTTGGGAACCACTCTCACGACTTTACAAGCGGTACCGCAAGTGCGAATCATTCTCACGATTACTCGGGCAATACCACTACCGTGGATATTTCCCATTCCCATACCTTTACCGGCACTATCAATTCATATGGTTCCGGTCTGAATCAATCCGGCATTTTGGCTAATGCACTTCCTTCAAATGTACGGGTTTATGTCGACGGCGCTCCGGCCGGAGGACCGTTTAATGGAGAGTTTAATTCCGGAGAACTGGATCTTACGGCCATGATTAGTGGTCCGGGCGAACACCTGATTGAAATAAGAGAAGAAGGTGGAACCGGCGGACGGATCACATATAATATCTTCGTGGAGTAGTGTATGAGAACGCTGCAAATATTGGGATTGACCGTCGCTGTTAGTCTTCTTTTATGCTGCACCACCGTGGCCGGCTCTCTAACATCGACCGCCAATAATGCGGAAGTCGAATTGGTCGAGACAAGCGGCGCAACGCCTTCTGTCATGACCGATTTTTGGGATGTAACGGCGGCCGGCGGGAATATGGCGACGGCCGGTTCAATAGTTATCATTGGGACCATCGGTCAAAACGCCATCGGCAACAGCGCTGCGAGTAATATTTCCCATAGGGCAGGATTTTATCAGGATTTTACTTCCGTCTGCGATTGCCGTGTCGGCGATGCTACCGGCAATGGCACAATCAATATTCTCGATGTTTCGTACATTATTAATTACCTTTATAAAGGAGGACCACAAACCAGGCCATACAGCATCTGTTCCGGAGACGCCAACTGTAATTGCGTGATAAACATCCTGGATGTGTCTTATCTGATTAATTACCTTTACAAAGGCGGTACTCCGCCGTGCGATTGCGGAATATGGATTTCGCGATGCGGATGGCCGAATTAATTTGATAATTTCACAAAAATTAAATTGATTAAGATTCGCCGGTCGGAAGAGCCTGATATTGGCCTTCCGGCCGACGAAAATTCGATCTCCAGTAATAATCAGATCCTCAATTGAAACAATTTTCGTCAACTATTCCTTGTCAAATAGGACAATTTCTATATATTTAATCAAATTCAATTATTTCAATCTCAAGCCCGGGAGGCGTGACGGGCAAACTAATTATCGCCACAGCCATAATTATCCTGGTTCCCCTATCTCTGCTAGCGGAACAACCCCAACTTCAGGAAAACAATCGATCAGAAGCCGCCGTGTCCGACACCCAGTTTACCGCCATCGATCTGGGCCAGATTACGCTGGTCAAAAAGTCAGACGCATATCTGTTTCCCGCGTCACCATCGGCCTACATGCCGGGGGTGGAGCCGAGCCCCTTTATCCTCTGGCGGAATTTCGTCACGTCCGAATCCGGCTTCATCATTATGACCCTCGATTACCGCACCGGTGCACAAATGGGAGACCGCCTGAATTTTGATTTCATCAAGGGCTCCGAACCGGTCGGTATCAGGTGGTGCCACAACTTCTCCGCCGTCGCTAAATCTATAATGGGTGTTGATCCGGTCCCTTGGATTGTCTTCAGGGACTATAAATTATTTACCGTTCCCATTAGTTTCAATTCCGACGGCACCCCCGTGGCCGGAGCACAGGCTGTTTTAACCCCGTCAGTCAACGTAGCCACCTACGGCCATGCCACCTGCCTGACCGAATTGCCCGGGAGTGAATTTCCCGACGGCAAACCTCGTCTTTTTGTCGGTTCCGACCTCGGATATATGATTGTCCTGATCAATACTCTTGTCGCCGGTATTGTGGTTTCCGATATCCTCCCGGTGTCAACCGTCCCAATTTTCGCCATTCGGCCTATTCCCCAGTTCGGCTATATTTCCCTCGGAGTTCTTACGGAAAATACAATTAAGGGAATTCGCTATCAGCCGGGAACAGGCGATTTGGCGCAGAGCGGCACATATACGGTTGAATACACTCTGCGCGATCCGCGTCAGATATTCTTCTCCAATTATGACACTTTCGGAGCCGACGATGCGCCTCTTGCCGATTCTCTTGCGTCTCTTCGCATTGTTATTTGCGACGGTAGCGCCGAACTTTCCCTGGCCGACATTTCTCCGAGATTGAGCGGAGATATGACGCTGAAGCCAATTATTGACAGGCAGGAAAACCAAGTCAGTGCCGTGGCCACCGGCTCCCTTCTGGCTCTCCAGGCCGATGGCTCCTCGGTCTCATTTGACCCCTATTATTCCGAAACCGGCGGCTCCAGCGGCTGTTCTGTGAATATCACCGATGGCCTTCCCGACGAGTGCACTTTCATTTGTGGCGATGCCAACAGAAACGGCATTGTCAACATCCTCGATGTCAGTTTCATCATCAGTTATCTATATAAGCACGGTCCGGTGCCGGTTCCCCTGCCATCAGCCGATGTAAATCACTCCGGCGGCGTCAATATTCTCGATGTCTCTTATCTGATTAATTTTCTATACAAGCACGGCTTGCCCTTGAATTGCCCATAATCGGGAAATTTAATCCTAAAACTGCGAACCATCAGGAGTCTCTCCTGACGGTTTGTATTTGTATGATTTGCTTGGATAATATCGAGGATTGGACCGTCTTAATTCAGACTGGCGTTTTCGCTGCTCACTTCCACTTCCTTGAATTTCGGGTCGTGAGCCTCATCCAGTACAATAATCGCCACCCGACGGTTGCGTGGGTCCTCCGGGGCGCTCGGTATCCGAAGATTCACATCGGCGTCGCCGCGAATTTCCACCACCTGATTGGAGCGCAACCCCGATATTTCCATCTGGCGCCGGGCGCTGTTGGCGCGGTCCGCCGAAAGTTCCCAGTTGGTGTAACTCTCACTCATCATCGGGCGGGCATCGGTATGCCCCTCGATCATAATATGATTGCGCAGTTTCCCCAACTCTCCGGCGATGGCTGAAAGAAGCAGCGCCGTTTTCGGTTTCAGTTTGGCGCTCCCCAGATCGAAGAAGATCGATGAATCCGATTTATCCGAAGCGTCAATAAGTTGAATTCGAAGGCCCTCCGGCGTCATTTCCACTTCGACAAAATCCTTGAGTTTGGCTATTTCCGCCGATTCCCGGATGGTTTCTTTAATTTTATTGCCGGCGTCGGTAAGTTTCTTCTTCTCTTCCTCGATCTTCTTGGCCATTTCCTGCTTTTGTTCTTTGAAATCTTTTATCGGCGATGTCCCGCCCTGCATGACACCTTGGCCGGCGTTTTTCATGAAACCGACCGGGTCATTGAAATACCCTTCCACCGCCTTCTTGACGGCGTCGGACTGGCTCACCAGCCACATCACCAGAAAGAAAGCCATCATGGCCGTCACAAAATCGGCATACGCCACTTTCCAGGCGCCGCCGTGATGACCGCCGTGCTTTCCCTTTTTCTTTACGACTATTATCGGTCGCTGTTTATCGTCGTCGGACATGATACCCTAAGCGTTCACAGTCGCCGTCGCCGCGGCTATTTTGCCCGATGATTTGGCCGCCCGACAGGCCTCCTCGACTTCGGAAAATGACGGACGAACGTCGGTGGGAATGGTGCGGCGGGCAAATTCCACGGCGATTGAGGCCGCAAATCCTTTATGAAAGGCCAGAAGACCTTGTTTTAAGCAGAGCGAATATTTTTCCTCAGTCTCAATCTGCGATTGAATATTGGCTCCGAGCGGACCGACAAAACCATAGGAAAGTAATACGCCAAGAAAGGTCCCGACCAGCGCCGCTCCGACTTTCTCACCAATCATTTCCGGAGGTCCCCCGATAGAACCCATCGTGATAACCACTCCGAGGACCGCCGCCACAATACCGAGACCCGGTAGAGAGTCCGCAACCCTGGCCAGGGCGCTTGACGGATGCAATTTCTCTTCCTTCTGCGTCTCCAGATCAAGATCCATCATCGCCTCCAGATCATTTTCCGGCACGCCGCCCATGATAATAAGTCTCATGGTATCGACCAGGAAATTGAGGGCATGATGGTTTTTCAGCATTTCCGGGTACTTGGTTAAAACCGAACTTTTGTCCGGGCCTTCGATATGCGATTCCAGCCCCACCAGGCCGTCTTTGCGGGCCACATTAAAAAGTTCATACATCATGACCAGCAGGTTGGTGTATTTCTCCTTGGTCGGGCCGGAGCCCATAATTTTCCCCATCTGACCCAGAAGAGTTTTCAGGACCTTCATAGGAACACTTATCAAAAGCGTCCCCAGGGCCGCTCCCCCGATTATCAGAAATTCGGCCGGCTGAAAAAGGACCATGATTTGACCCTTTTCCATCAGGTATCCCCCGACCACCGCCAGCGCGACTACAAATATGCCAATTACCGATATCATATAGAGTTACATCCCTTTTATTTTGCCTCCTCTTGGAGATATCGGCAAATTCGGCAAATTCTGCATAAATCTTTCAAAAATCGCCCCGTCTGACGAATTTCCTTGCTAAACGGGCCGCCATTCATAAATTCCCCCCTCATGAGTTGTATATTTTGCGGCATCATAAAACGGGAAAAACCGGCAAAAATCCATTTTGAGGATGACACTCTGATTGTGTTTGCCGATATTCTGCCGCGAGCCGCTCTTCATCTTCTCATTTGCCCCAAAAGCCACTTTTTGACCCTTCTGGATACCCCTGATGAAATTCTCCTCGCTATCCTCGATCGGGCCCGGACCATTGCGCGGGAACTGGGGATAGAGGATAATTTTAGGTTGGTTTTGAATAATGGGGCGAAATCGGGCCAGATAGTGGAGCATCTCCATTTTCATTTCATGTCCAATGCTCCTCATCTCGAAAGCAGTTCAAGGCGATAAAATGAACGATAAGTCTATGACACGGTTCCAAATAAATTAGTTGACAATTGCTTTCAAAATGCTATTATGAAATTCGTGGAAAAATATATAAAAAATCGATTTGAAAGGGGTGATCTGAATGACCGGTGTTAGGGTCCGGGACGATGAATCGTTCGAAAAAGCCCTGCGCCGTTTCAATAAGTTTTGCGAGAAGACTGGTATTCTTTCGGATATTAAGAAACATCAGCATTTCGAGAAACCTTCTGAACGGCGGAAACGGAAACTGAACGCAGCCCGTCGCAAAAATCGCAAATTCAATCAGGAAAGTTAGACTATATGTCTCTCCTGGAACGGATTGACGAAGATTTAAAAACGGCCCTGAAGGCGCATGACATGCTTAAAGCCACTGTCCTTCGGGGCCTTAAATCTGATATCAAATACAAACAAATCGACAAGGGGGCCGCTTTGAGCGACGACGAAATTGTTGCGGTTTTGAATACCGCCTGCAAGCGGCGTCGCGACTCCATCGAACATTTCGGAGCGGGCAACCGCCCCGATCTGGTCGAAAAAGAATCAGCCGAATTAGCCATGATTATTGCCTATCTGCCCGAGCAACTGCCCGAGAATCAACTTCGCGCCCTGATTGCGGAATCTATCGCCGCCACCGGCGCCGATTCCCCGGCCAAAACCGGACTGGTAATGAAGGATCTGATGCCCAAAGTTAAGGGACGGGCCGATGGCAAGCTGGTCAGCCGGCTGGTAGGCGAAATGCTTACCGGCGAAAAAAAATAACAGGGATGTGGCGCGCATGGAGCGCGCCGGAAAGGGAGTAAGCCGATGAACTGGGTCGATATCGTTCTCCTCGTTTTGTTGGTGGCCGCGGTTATTATTGGCTCCAAGAAAGGATTGGTGCGGGAACTGATGGCCCTCGCAGTTCTGACCGCAACCGTTATCGTCTCCGTAAACTATATCGATATCATCGCCACCAAAATCTATGCCAAAGTAGGCGGCTCTCCGCTTGTGGTCGCCATCCTTTCATTCATTGTCCTCCTGGCTTTTATCTATGCTATTTTCAAACTGCTTGGCCTCTTGTTTTATCGCATCGCCAATCTCCAGAAACTGGGGAAAAAAGATCAGGTCGGCGGCGCCATCGTGGGTGCTATTCGCGGCTGGATCGTAATTTCTTTCATGATATTCCTCGTTTTTCTGATACCGATGCCGGAAAAGTTCTATGTCGATTTCGATAATTCTTTCCTCGGCGTCGCCTTCGCCAAAACCGTCCCGGCCATTTATGAGAGTTCCACCGGCCTGCACCCTAAGAGTACCAACTTCATGCAGAAAGTGGAAAATACTCTCATTCAGCAGGCCCCACCCCGAAATTCCCGGGTCGGGCGAAGCGATATCGGGCAGACCCGCGAACAGGTCTATCGGGTCATCTATCAAATCGATCGTTTCTTCGGCACCGGCGACCAACCCCAGAGGAGAATCTGACCGCCTATTATTGCCGTTTACCATATAAGTTCGTATATTCAGGCCGGTTCGAACCGGCCTTATTTATTTTTTAATTATTATGTCAGGTTTTGATACACATACTCAGGAAGTTCTGGAATACCCCAAAATAAAATCCATCCTGCGGGGACTTTGCCTGACACCGTATGGGCAGAGCCGAATCGATGACATCGCCCCTCTTGAAGATATCGAAATCATCCGGCGGAAATTGGAGGAAACCGCCCAGATGCAGGACATTGTCCGCTTTGGCGAGGCTTTTCCCCTCTCCCAGATGGATGACATCTCTCCTTCTATCGCCAAATCGAAAACATCGGGAATCTTTCTCGACCCCTTCGAACTTCTGAATATAAAAAATTTCCTTGAGATCTCTGCCGACCTGTCCCGATACGGCCAGGATGACCGGGCCAATTTTCCTCTCATCGCCGAATATCTCAACCGAATAAAGCCATTCCCGGAAATAGTCAAGCATATATCCAAAACGGTGGATCGCGATGGAACCATATTCGACGATGCTTCTCCCCGACTGAAACAGATTCGGATGGAAATATTCGAGACCAAGCGAAAGATTATTCATCGTCTCGAGCAGATTATGGCCGATCGGCACAAATCTCCCGGTTGGCAGGATGATACCGTAACGCAGCGCGATGGCCGCTACGTCATTCCGATCGTCGCCGGTCAGTTCCGCGCCGATTCGGGCATTATTCATGACCGTTCCCAATCAGGCGCCACTCTTTTTGTTGAACCTTCCGAAACGGTGGAACTGAACAACAAACTGGGCCTTAATCTTCAGGATGAACGGCTTGAGATTGACCGTATCCTGCGGGAAATCACCGCCAAAATAGGGGCCGTGACGGATCAATTGAATATTAATTGCGAGACCATCGGTATTCTCGATGCCATCCATGCCGCCTCCAATTTGGCAATCAAGACCGACAGTAAAAAACCCCGTGTCAATTCCGACGCCTCCTTCAATATCCGCCACGCCCGCCATCCGTTGCTGATGT
This sequence comes from Candidatus Zixiibacteriota bacterium, assembly GCA_900498245.1. NCBI lineage: Bacteria > Pseudomonadati > Candidatus Zixiibacteriota > Candidatus Zixiibacteriota bacterium. The sequence continues at coordinate 1,343,763 of LS998015.1, read as the reverse complement.
ACTATACCAAGGACAAAACTACGGTCGTTCCCAATGACATCGCCCTGGGCGACTGCCGCCTCGCTATTATCGTCACCGGCCCCAATACCGGCGGCAAGACCGTCCTTTTAAAAACCGTCGGACTCATGATTCTTATGGTACAGTCGGGGCTTCTGGTCCCGGTCGAGGAATCTTCCGAATTCGGCCTTTTCGGAAATCTTTTTGCCGATATCGGCGACGAGCAGTCGATTGAACTTTCACTCTCCACTTTTTCCTCGCATATCCGGCAGATCATTTATGCCGTGCGTCATGCCGGCGAGAGGACTCTCATCTTGTTCGATGAAATCGGTGCCGGGACCGATCCCAAGGAAGGAGCCGCCCTGGCCGAATCGATCCTGCAGAAACTGGTCGCCTTGAAGGCCAAAGTGATAGTCACTACCCACTACTCCCAGTTGAAAACCCTGCCGATGCTCCATCCTGAGATGGAAAACGCTTCCTTTGAATTCGATCGCAAGACATTGAAACCGACCTTCCGCCTTCTGACCGGCATNCCCGGGGCNTCGTACGCCGTNGAAATCGCCCATCGCCTTGGCATGCCCGATGATATCGCCGAGAACGCCACTGCCCTTCTCGGTAAAGGGGAGCGCTCCCTGACGGGACTCATCGAATCGATGGAGAGCGAACTGGCGACCCTTAAAAAAGACAAGATCGCCCTCGAGGAAAAATTGAAACGCGCCGATCAATTGGAGACCTTTTATCATCGTCAGGTTGATAAATTAAAGGAAGAAATCGACACCACTCGCAAACAGCACCTGCAGGAATTAGAGTCTCTCCTGAGTTCGACCCGGGCCGAAATCGAACGGCTCGTGAAAGAAATCCGCGAAAGCAAAGCCTCGAAAGAAACCGTTCGCCAGACTCACGATTTTCTGAAAACGGCCCGTGCCAAAACGGATCAATTGAAATCGAAATATATCGCCAAACCGGCGCCGACTGATACCCTTCAGCCCGGGGATACGGTCGCCATCGAATCGCTGAGAAAAGAAGGGGAATTCGTGGAAATGGTCGGATCCAACCGGGCCAGGGTCCGTATCGCAAATATCTTAATGACCCTCGATCTCTCCGATCTGAAAAAAGTCACTGACATCAAGACCGAAACAAAAAAGCCCGTCAATGCGGGAATGCGGGATCTGACCGCTCCCGGCCTGGAAATTCATCTCCGTGGTATGACAGTCGAAGAGGCCCGCGAGGCCCTTGATAAATTTCTCGATTCGGCTATGATATCCGGCATGAAGCAGATTTATGTAGTGCACGGTAAAGGGACCGGCATCCTGCGCAAAACCATGACCGAATTCCTCAAGAAACATCCGGCTGTCGACTCTCTCCGGCTCGGTAACTGGAACGAAGGGGGCGCCGGGGTTACGGTGGTGACCCTGAAATCATGAGCGGTACCATTCCTCAAAATGTTATCGAGCAGGTCCGTCAGGCCAGCGATATTGTCGATCTCATCGGGCAGTATGTCCGCCTGAAAAAACGCGGCCGCAATTTTACCGCGCTCTGCCCTTTCCATACCGAGAAAACCCCCTCCTTCTCGGTCTCACCCGATCGCCAGATCTATCATTGCTTCGGGTGCGGCAAGGGGGGCAATATCTTTACATTTTTAATGGAACACGAGAATATGACCTTCGTCGAGGCCGTGAAATTTTTGGCGCGCAAAGCCAATATCATCATCCCGGAAAAAAAAGAAGATTTCTCGGCCCGCGAGGATCTCGAACGCTTGCACTACGCTCATCAGGTCGCTCTGGAATATTTTCAGAAACAACTTAGATCGGAAAAGTATGGCGAACCGGTGATGAACTACCTCAAGGGAAAACGCCGCCTGACCGAGCAATCGATTGTGCAGTTCAAACTGGGGGTGTCCGGCGATGAATGGGACGGTCTTCTCAATTACGCCCTCCGCAAGGACCTTTTCCCGAAGGACCTCGAAAAGGCCGGGCTGATCATACACTCCGACAAAAAGGACAGTTATTTCGATCGCTTCCGCCAGCGGCTTATGATACCGATCTTTAATCTGAGCGATAAACCGATTGCCTTCGGCGGCCGCGCCCTGCGCAAAGGCGAAACCGCCAAATATATGAATTCCCCCGAAACCCTGCTTTATTCCAAAAGCAGCATTTTATACGGTCTGAATTTCAGCCGGCAGGCGATTCGGGAACAGAACGCCGTGATTATCGTCGAAGGATATTTTGACTTTATCTCACTTTTTCAGGCCGGCGTTACCAATGTCGTCGCCTCCTCCGGAACCGCTTTCACTCCCCAGCAGGCCCGCCTTTTAGCCCGCTTCGCCGACATGGCCTATCTTTTCTTCGATGCCGACTCCGCCGGCCAGACCGCCGCCGTCCGCTCTGTCGATGCCTTGTATGATGCCGGTATGGAAGTTCTGGTGATGATTCCGCCCGAGGGCGAAGACCCCGATTCCGTGGCGATAAAAGGAGGGCGTGAGGCAATCGAAAATATCCGCTTGAACGCTCTCCGCTATCTCGACTTTCGCACTCGCAAAATTGACCTCAAAACCGTCGGGATAATCGGCAAGGAAAAATTGATCAAGGAACTGGCCGAAGTCGCCTCCCGTATCGCCGATTCCACCCGCCGGCAATTATTTATCGATGAGGCCGCCGAACGTCTCGAAACCAAGTCCCAAAATCTCTTAAATCTTCTCCCCGTCACCGAATCATCACCGAAAGGCCGCACCCTTATCAATCCGCCCAAGAAAATAGTTGATATCGAACGAGAACTTTTGTCTCTTCTGCTCGGTCACCCCGAATATATCGATACCGTCAACGAAGAAATCGCCCTCGATGATTTTCAATCGGAAAATTATGCCAAGATCTATTCCCTGATGCTGACCGTATATAAAAATGAAGGTTCCGTCTCCGAGAGTATGCTTATCGATATGATTGACGATAAATCCCTGTCCGGCGAAATTTCCGCCCTGGTGCAAACGGACTGGCCCGAAACCGACATCCCGATTTTGATTCGGGACTATATGAAAAAAATATCCTATTTCAAACGGGAGCGGCTGATCGACAAATTAAAAGCGGAATTGGCGCGGGCCGAGGAGACCGGCGATCCCAAACTCTCGGCCCGGTTGGCCGAGGAAATCGCGGTGCTTGTAAAACAGCGGGAAGAATAAAAAATGCTGAAGCGCCTCTCCATCGAAAATTTTGCTCTGGTTGATAAACTCGAAATCTCTTTCGATTCGGGGATGAGTGTCATTACCGGCGAAACCGGCGCCGGTAAATCGCTCGTGGTCGGGGCCATCGCCCAATTACTCGGTGAAAAAGCCGACAAAGATGACATCCGCTCCGGGACGTCACTGGCCATAATCGAAGGAACCTTCGATCTCCCTGACAATCCCCTCATGGCCGAAAAACTGAAAGAATTTTCGGTCGAATCGGACAATGATTCTCTCCTTCTGCGAAAAGAAATTTCCCTCAAAGGCGCCGCGCGTAATTTCATCAACAACCGCCTGGCGACTCTGGCGCAGGTCCGCGAGATAACCTCACATCTGGCGGAACTCTTCGGCCAGCATTCCCATCAGCAACTGCTCGATGAATCCAATCACCTCCTTTTTCTCGACCGTTTCGCCGGCGTGACAGCCGAGGTCGACTCTCTGCGCGATATTTATTTCAGATGGGAAACCGTGCGGAAAGAATGGGCCGCCCTGGAATCGCGCCGGGAACAGGAAAAAAATGAGCGGGAACTCCTCCTGTTCCAGAAGGACGAAATCGAAAAGGCCAAAATATCTGTCGGCGAGGAAGAAACCCTTCTGGCGGAAAAGAAAATTCTCGATTCCTCCCGTCTCCTCGGCGAAAAATCGGATATTATACTGAACCTCCTCGAAAGCGACGACAATGCCATCCTGAATCTTATCCGCTCCTGCCGGAAAGAACTCGCCGCCATGGCCGGCCTCGATAGAAAATTGGAGAAGGACCTGCAACTTCTGGATAGCGCCGAAATCAACCTCGACGAACTCCGCGGCTCGCTCGAGTCATATCGCTCCGCCATTCCCGACGACCCCGAGCGCCAGGAAGAAATCAATCTTCGCCTCGATGAAATTTATCGCCTGAAAAAAAAATATGGCGGCTCGGAAGATTCGATTCTGACGACACTGGAGAAAATAAATGAGCAATTGAGCCGGCGGCTCGATGTCGCCGACCGTATAAGGAATCTAAAGGATGAAACGGACCGTCTGGCGAAGGAATACGAACAATTGGCCTTGAAAATATCGAAAAAGAGATGCGACTCTTCCCCCAAATTGTCACGAAGAGTGCAGGAAGAACTGCGGCTTCTGGGCATCGATTCGGCCAAATTTGAATTCGAATTTATTTACGAGGACGATCCCGCCGGCGTCCGCTTGGGCGAACGACGGTGCCAACCGGGGCCGAATGGTCTCGAAAACGGCCGCTTCCTCATTTCCGCCAACCCCGGCGAACCTCTGAAACCGCTGGTCAAGACCGCCTCCGGAGGCGAAATCTCCCGCGTCATGCTCGCCCTTAAAGCCGCCGACAATCCGAACCCCTCGGGACTGATCCCTTTGCTTGTCCTCGATGAAATCGATGCCGGGATCGGCGGCGCCACCGCCGGCATGGTCGGAGCCAAATTGAAAACGCTGGCTCAAAATTATCAACTCCTCGTCATAACCCACTTGCATCAAATCGCATCCGCCGCCCTGCATCATTACGCTGTGGAAAAGGCCGATGCCAAAGGGGGGCGAAAGACCGTCCGTATAAAAAAACTCACCGAAATGGAGCGCCGTAAGGAGATCAAACGGATGATCGCTCTCCCTGAAAAAGCCGGATTCTGATATCGGCATGGCCCCATCAATATTTAAAACCATCCGCTCCATAATGCCGGAGAAGATATCGCTCTGGCTGGCCGTCTATCTTATCGGACTGGTGTCTTTTGCTCTCTTTCGCGCCCTTTTTCTCCTCTTTCATTTCTCTTTAATAGACACCGCCCGCGCCGCCGATATTGCCGAGGCTTTCATTATCGGGGCCCGTTATGATACCGTCACTCTTTGCATTATGATTCTGCCTTTTTTTCTGATTACCATTTGGCCGCGAATAAAAATGGAATCGAACTCCTTCCGCCGCTTCTTCCTGCTTACTGTGACCATTATCTTCTGCCTTTTCTTCTTCGCCCTGACGGCCGACATAAAGTATTTTGATAATTTCGGGAGCCGTCTCAATTTCTGGGCGATTGAATACGCCGATTCGCCCGCCATGTACTTTTATTCCATTTTCAATATCACCGGTTTCTGGTACTTGATCGCCGCCTGGCCGGGTGCTACCGCCATCTTGTATATCATACTCCGCAAAATCTATCGGTCTCTCATTGCCGATAAACAGCATGCCGGGCCGGGCCGCCTTGTGATTTCATATCTTCTCTTTCTGGCTCTCCTGATAATCGGCATTCGCGGCAGTTTCGGCGCCAAACCGCTCGATTGGGGCACCGCCATCTTCGGTCACAACCAGGTCCTGAATCAATCCGCTCTTAACGGAATTTATACCCTGACCCACTCCATTCTCGAGGCCAGTGCCGAAGGGGAAGCCGATTACGCCGGCGATCTGACGCCGGAAAATATAAGCGCCGCGAGAACCGACGTGATAAAAATGCTCGATATTACTCCCGTCGATTCCACTTCCCTGGCGCATAAAACTGTTTCTCGCCATCAGATTGGCTTTCGGCCCAATGTCGTCGTTGTGATAATGGAATCTTGGTCGGGCGAATGGATCGGTGCTCTCGGCTCCAAATTGGGCGTAACACCTCATTTTGATTCGCTGGCGGCCCACGGCATTCTATTCACGAATTTCTACGCCAATGGCGTTCGCACCAATCGCGGGATTCCGGCCGTTCTCTGTTCCTTCCCCTCGCTTTCCGGACGGGCCATCATGAAACGATATGCCGCCAGTCTGCCGTTTCGCTCCCTGGCGCAGGTTCTCGGCGACTATGACTATCATTCCATTTTCGCCTACGGGGGTGACATAAATTTTGACAACATGGAAGGATTTCTCCGTGCCTCCGGATACCAGCAGTTTTTCAGCGAAAGCGATTTCCCCGGCGCCCCCGAACTCGGCAAATGGGGGCTGGCCGATGATGCTGTCTTTAAGCAGTTAAGCCAACGGATGAATTCATTTCCCCGGCCGTTCCAGTTGGGCGTTATGACCATAAGTAACCATGATCCCTACATGATTCCCGACGATCGTTTCAAAATATATCCCGGAAGCGATCCCGAGTCGCGACAGTACAATGTCCTCTATTACACCGACTGGGCTCTCGGCCAGTTTATCGCGGAAACCCGTCAACTGCCGTTATTTGACAGCACCGTCTTCGTCTTCGTCGCCGACCACTGCGCCCATCAGTATCCCAAATATCCTCTGGCGCCGGACAATTTTCATATTCCTCTTTTGATTTATGCCCCCGGAATTCTGGGCGACAGCGGCGTCATCGTTTCCAAAACCGGAAGTCAGGTCGATATTATCCCCACCGTCGTCGACCTTCTCGGCCTTTCTCCCACCCTTTATTCCTGGGGACGGGATCTATTGTCATTGCCTTCCGACGATCCGGGATTCGCCGTCATTGTCGGCGAGGATCGTCTCGGGCTGATTGAACCTCCTTATTTCTTTTTCGATTGGGTCAAAATCGGCAAATATATGTACGACATGCGCGCTACCGATTATCTCGAGCACGATATCCTTCGCGACCACTCTGATACAGCCGCCATAATGGAGCGCCGGCTCGCGTCTTATATCCGTCTCGCCGAATACCTCTCCCGCGGCCGTAGCAAGTAGGAATCCCCGCCGACTCTCTTTTACTCAGAATTAATTGGACATATCAAGTCCAGATTATTATTCAGTGGTGCAGAATATTCTTCAAAAATCTAATTTTAATCATCGTCGCTTTACCGATTTATTCGCACGATCCTTGGCAACTATTCTTCCGCCATCATATTACAAAATAAATTGCAGAGTCAAATCGCCGGGCACAATCGTTGCAGTAATGCTGTTGTAACTAAGCATGGAATAGCAGAATTCCAGAGGAAGGAGATTTTCGATGAAACGCTTTTCCACCATTTTAATTTTGGCCGTCGCCGCTGTCTTCGCCGGTGCGGTCTGGGGGCTGGCGCAAATGGGCATGATGTCCAACTCCGGCAATAACAATGCCGCCGCCTCATCTTCCACCACCGATTTTTCGACTATTATGAACAATATGAATAGTCATTATCAGATGATGTCGCGCGACTACGATTCTCTCAAGCAGAATTACGGCCGGATGATGTCGCTTAACAGCATGAACAAACTGCATAAGGCGATGCAGCAGTACAGGGTCATGATGGCGACCATGGCCGACAATATGATGTAACAGGGAAATATGTGGAACCGGGCCATGTCGATGATGGGATCGATGGGCATGATGGGGAATCAGGGAAATTTCAACCAGATGATGAATAATATGGACAATCATTATAAGATGATGTCACAGGGCTTCGATTCCCTCAGCCGGAACTACGGCAACATGATGCAGATGCAGAACATGACCCAGTTGAAATCCGCTATGAGACAGCATTATCAGATGATGAATGCCTGGCAAAACAATATGATGTCCCAGGGCAATATGTGGAATCAGATGATGTCGATGATGATGGGCTCCGGCATGATGGGACAGGGTATGATGGGTGGCGCCCATGGTTCCATGATGGGCGGCGGTATGATGGGGGGCAATTATTCCGGTGACAGCACGGCGTCGAACGGTTCGCCCCGGCGCTGAATCTCGGCGTCCGTCCGAAATTAATTCCTCTCCGGAAAGAAAAAAGGCGGGATCGGATATCCCGCCTTCAATTTTATTGAGTCGCCGGTCTGGCCGGTTGCGACTGCAATGAATGATATTGCGCCAGAAGCGAGCGCAACGTGAATATTAATTCGGTATTATGAAACGGCTTGGCAAAAAAACCGTCCGCCCCCAGTGTTATCGCATCCTGCGGCTTATACCGTCCGTACTGCCCCGTTATCATGACAACGGGAATATGCGTGTAATTGCTCTTGACCACTCTTAAAAGATCGATACCGCTGATTTTCGGCATCATTATATCGGTCACCAGAGCATGAATAACACGGTTCCGCAAAATTTCCAGCGCCTCCTCGCCCGAAGCCGCCGTCACTGTCCGGAATCTCTGTGCCGTCAGCATATCCGACAAAATTTCGGCTATCATCGGTTCATCATCGACTATCAGGACGGTTTTCTTTCCTTCCCGTTCGATCCTCGTCAATTTTGCTTCCAGCGTAACCTGGGAGACAGGATAAACCAGAATGTCATTGACGCCCCATTTATGGTATGATACTACGTTTTGTTCCGAAAACGATTTCCCCGCCATCAATACCGGGAAGAAAATAAAGCGCTGATCCTGTCGAATCGCGCGCAGCAAATTAAGTCCGCACTCCTCGGCCGAGTCCACGTCAATGATTATGAGATCGATTGCGGTGTCACTTTCGAGCCGCTTGAATCCCTGGGTGCAGATCGGAGTCTTGACTATTTCATGCTTGGCTGATTCCAGTTGTCCCTTAAATGTTTCACAGGCGCCGGAATCATTGGCTACCAGAAGTATTTTCAATGCTGTCTGTCCTTGTCTAAAATTTTTTGCCTTCTACTCCTATGTCGGCCTATTCCCTATTTAATTGAATCCCCTTATCTTGAAACTTCCGCGGTGTATGCTATCAACATCGGTCGACATAAGTCATTGTCTTGCAACTATAAGGATCAGGGTCGCCCTCTTGATTACCGCGATATTTCTATTGGTATTGATAGATTCCGGCTATTTTTCCGGATCCTGATGGCTCAGGTTAAACTGGAGCGGTCGATACTGCTCCAGAAGCGATTGAAGAGTGTAGATCAGTTCCGTGTCGTGAAACGGTTTGGCGAAAAAGCCGTCGGCCCCGAGGTTGATGGCGTCGCGCGGCCGATACTTGCCGAAATGAGCCGTAATCATGATTACCGGAATATGGGGATAGTTGGCTTTCACGACCTTGAGAAGGTCGATTCCGGTCACATGCGGCATCATAATATCGGTAACCAGCGCATGCACCGCCATTTCCTGCAAGATATGAAGCGCCTCTTCGCCGGAACGGGCGATTATGGTGCGGTACCTCTGTGCCCCCAGCATTTCCGCGATCGTCTCCGCCACATACGGTTCATCATCGACAATAAGAACCGTCCTTTTTCCTTCCCCCTTAATTCGCGCCAGTTTGGCTTCCAGAGTCGCCGGCGACACCGGATAGACGAGAATATCGTTAACCCTCAGATCATGATAGGCCACCACATTCTGTTCGGAATGCGCCTCGCCTGCCGTTATGACGGGAAAATCGGCAAGACTTTGATCATTTCGGACCGCACGGAGAAATCTCAGCACCTCTTTTCCGGGCAAATCGGCGTCGACTATGACAGCATCGAACGACTGCTCGCTTTTAAGCTTTCTGACGCCGCTTGTGCATGATGGAATTTTAACCGCTTCATGCCCGGCCGAGACAATCTGTCGGGACAAAGTCTCAAACGCCCCCAGGTCATTGCCAATCATCAGTATTTTCATTTAAGACCGACATTTCCCCCTAAATTCCCGATATATAATGGCTTAATCGGTCTTTTTTCAAATATCTTAACCCGTTGGCCCGATAACCCTTGCGCCGGCATTTCCGCCATTCCGTTCGCAAATTTCCCGCTTCGGAACCGAATCTTTACCCCACCTGTATAAAACTATGACATATCCGCCCGGTCCCCCGTTGGGAATGGAACCTCTGGTCATAGCTATTTTGCTGGCGGACCCTAAACATAAGGCAAGGAGGAAAAACATGCCTGCACGAACCCTGCGAATCTGTCTGACGGTTGCGACCTTCGCCCTGATCGCTTCCACGGCCGGCGCCATCGAACGCGAAAACGGCCGCCGCGAAAGACCGCGCTCCACCGGGTATTATCCCCGGCCGATCGCCGAAGGCATCGCCCGCACTCCGAAACGCCTCGGCGTGTTCGAGATATATAATTCCGCCGCCATTCCGACCGGCACCATCAATCATCTCGGCGATATCGACTTCCACAACGCTTACTGGCCGATCAATATTAACGCCGACGATGTCTATAAATCATCCTACACCCTCGGCATAACGCTCGGCATCGTCCGCATGGGACACTGGTACAACTCCATGGGTTTTCAATACTCGCACCTTCGCATCAAAGACACGATCTATATTCCCCGGAGCAACGAGGCGATCGTCTTCGATTACCCCGACTATCCCAAACCGCACTTCAACCAGTACGAACTCCGCTTCAACAGCAATTACCAGTTTTATGACCTGGAGACCGTCGGCTGGACCCCCTATCTCGGGCTTGGTCTCGGTGTCGGTATGATTTCCCAGACCCTCGATTATTACGACACCAAAACCGAATTGAATGTCGGCGTGGCGATGAACTTCGGCGCGGAATTTAAAATCTGGCAGGACCCCAACGGGCGCAACATGGTCGCTCTGGCCTCGCAAAACAGTTGGGAATTTGCCGGCTCCGGTTACCGTCCCAAATACCTGACCATCGGCGCGGCGCTCCGCATCTACACCCGTATGTAGCCGATCCGCCCCATATTGTGCGCGGCAGATGTCCACATCTGCCCGATCGCTGATTTTATACCCGGCAAACCTCTCCGTCCGCCGTCTATGTTCACCCCTCTTTGTCTTGTGCCCGGCATAAAACTGACGTATAATCTATCAGCGTGGCAACGCCTGTTCCATTAAGCATAATTAAGGAGGCAAAAATGACCAGGAAATTATGGACTATATTGGCCCTTAGTGCTATGGCCATTATGATAGCAATCTCCCCCGTCGCCGCGAAAGACCGCCCCATCCAGTTGGCGCTCATCTCCCCGATTCAGTTGTACCCCGCGACCGACGCCGTCTCCGGTATCCGCTTGAGCCTCATCTACGGCAAAAACACCAGCATCACCGGTTTCGACTGGGGCCTGGTCAATCATACCACCAGCGGTAAATCGACCGGCGTGCAGTTCGGACTGGTTGGGCTCTCCGACGCCGATTTCAGCGGTTGGCAGGGGAACGCCATAAATATCGTGCAGGGAAATTTCGAGGGTTTACAGTGGGGATTTGTCAACCACGCCTATTACGCGAACGGCCTCCAACTTGGCTTTGTGAATTACGCCCGCAAACTCAAGGGCCTGCAGATCGGACTGGTGAACATCATCAAAGAAGGCGGCGCCTTCCCCGTCTTCCCCATCGTCAACTGGTCCTTCTGACCAAAGCGTGATTTCTAAACTTTGTAGGTCGAAATCCCCCGAGTTCGGCTCCTGCCGGACGACGGGGTTTCGACGTCTTCTCTATCCGGATTTTATCGTATAAATCTTCCCATCATGCACACACCGCACCCCCTCCGCACTCACCCACTTCTTGCGCTCGTTCTTCAGGAATTTGTCTATCCCCTTATCCCGGATAAACTCCAGATTCTCGATTTCGCTCATGCCGTAACGGGTTCGATACCTTTTGTCCAGATGTATCAGCCGGTCGCACGGAAACTCCTCGCAGTCGAAACAATATTCCCCCCGGCGCTTGTCGCAGAGACGGATCCGGCATTTCATCCGCGTCTTGGCCGTCTCGTCATTGATATGACGGCACCCGACACACCGATTGGTCGCGCGCAGATGCGCCCGGCAGATCCCGCAATTCATCCCGCACGGTCCAATCATCGACAATTCGAATAGCGCTTCCTTCATCCTCTTCACTAATCTTCAAAATGATAATGGCTGACCCGGAAGGCGCACCACCCGACATTCGGCTCCGTCGTCTGCGAAAATCCCAATTTTAGAAGTTCCGGCGCCTCTTTTTCGACCCGGACCACGATCGCCGCCTTTAACTTCGCCGGCATTGCTATATTCCCCCCCGGCGGGGTGCAGGGCGTGTTGCAGTTTTTGAACCAGGCGTCGCGAAGCCGCACCCCCGCGTCCTCGGCCTTCTTGATGATATCCTCGGCGTTAAAATTGCCCGGACCGGGCGCCGGGACATCATAGGCATAATAGATTCCTTCGGGAAACTTATACGGTTTCGTGGCATGGTCCTCGATCGTCACCGTATATTTCGGGGCCGAATCTTTAACTCCGTTGCCGCATCCGAATCCCCCGATCACCATGACCGCGACCAATATCGTGCTCCATAGTCGCAAACTTGTATCTCTCCCCAGAGTCGGAATTTTTTGAACTACCTATTAACAGATAACAAATCGTCCGTTTTTGTCAAGATAATTTCCATGTCCCGTCCGAATTTCCTCCCTTTGCGCCGCCAGGAGTCTCTCCTGATGGAATATTGAGTTTCTTCGTAGGTCAAGCCTACTTGGGGCTTGACACCTTCTTCGTAGGTCGAAACCCCTGCGGTTTCGACATCTTTATTATCTGCCCCCTTGGGTGCCACCCCCAAACTGCGGGATGGGCGGCGTGGCCTTTTGGGGTTTGGGGGTGCTTCATGATGCCCACCGCAAGCGGTGGGTTACCCATTTTCTGCCCCGTATCNTCCCTCGGGCAGATGTGGACATCTGCCGCGCACATTATCGGCGTTCTTCTTGTAGGTCGAAATCCCCCGAGTTCCGGCTCCTGCCGGGCGACGGGGTTTCGACATCTTTATTATCTGCCCCCTTGGGTGCCACCCCCAAACTGCGGGATGGGCGGCGTGGCCTTTTGGGGTTTGGGGGTGCTTCATGATGCCCACCGCAAGCGGTGGGTTACCCATTTTCTGCCCCGTATCATCCCTCGGGCAGATGTGGACATCTGCCGCGCACAATATCTGCATTCTTCTTGTAGGTCGAAATCCCCCGAGTTCCGGCTCCTGCCGGGCGACGGGGTTTCGACATCTTCTCTGCACCGTATCATCCCTCGGGCAGATGTGGACATCTGCCGCGCACAATATTGGCGTTCTTCTTGTAGATCGAAACCCCTGCGGTTTCGACATGATTACAATATGTCTCTCACTGTACTATCCCACAGCAGAGCTGTGGGTCACCTGTCCAGTTTATCAGTTTACAAATGTGAAATATACTTCTTATAGTTTCTGATCAATTCCGTCTTTGTCAAGCCGTCTTCTTGAATTATTGGACTAATCAATTTTATATTTTCTTCTCTGAAATAAACGTTCTCCAACTTTTCAATAAAATCCCTTAAGGAGTCAATAACCCATTTTGCATTTTCATAAGCGATTTTCGCGCATTCGAAATTAAACGAGGTAAAGTCGCGGGGAATATGAGTTATGGGCCAGAAGTTGTCATCAAAGTCGTCATATACCAAATGTTGTTTATTTGAACGTAATTCAAAAAGCACTCGAAATGGGTATGGCCGGCCATGCATTATGCCATTCCTGATCCCGATGAGTTCCTTAAAAATGGTAAAAGGTTCCGAATCCTTCTTGAAGTAATTCTCAGGGGGAGTCAACTCTTTATTGCATAAAGTTGGCAGAAAATAGACCTTATCAGCCAATCGCCAACGATCTATCGGTCGCTCTTTCTGCGACTTATTTAGGATGTCATTAGGTAAATCCTCTTTTTTCCTTATAGAAAAGTCCAACAGAATATTATTTGCAAAAGCCTCAATGCTCGCTATACCCATTAGAAATGAAGCCCTTGAAGCAGCTTTTTCCCTCATCCAAAGGTTTTGATCTAAATTAGTCCAATCTGTAGTATCCTGTGATTTCACTTCCTTATATAATCTTTCGGCCTCTCTGTAGTAATAATCCATGCTATATAGCAGAGATTGAAATGGCCGGCGATTATATATTCCAAATTGCCAAGGCATCCTTACATCCCTAATCAGAATGAACAGTTGTACCCTACCTAAGCTGATAACCATAGCTTGCTGTGGGCCAGCCCATTCATTGACCATCATCCAATTTTTCCGAAAAATTCAATAGCTGTCTTAGTCCCAGTTGATACAGCCAATATATCACCATTCATTCAGATCGCAAGCATAAACTCCTCATTTATCATAAAATTCACCCCATCAATATATCTTGTTCCCCTGTCAGATTCTGTCAGTCTGACTTTGGATTTTTTTATAAAGATGTCGGGTTTCTCGGCCCCCTCCGGGGCCTCGGAACCCGACCTACAAATGCCCTGCACGGTGCAATTTCGGTATCAATTCGGTGTGACTCGGTTCGGGGGGCTAATAGGTACAGAGAGGTCCATAAATATGTCCGTATATTATCAAAAGCCGATCGGTCTTTGCGCCCGCCAATTAGCGCCTGAATTTACGCAAAAAGATTCCCGTAATCTCAAACTCCGCAACCGCTTGAGAGAAAAGACATCAAAAATGGGGCCCCGTTTTGTATCAGAAAAGCGAACCCAAATCTCCCCCATCCCCATACCATCCATCCCCTTACCCCGAAAATCGATCGGCTTCGCTTCTTTTATTGAAATGTTATCTTCTTGCCCCACAACGGGTACCCCACCGCTTGCGGTGGGGATCAGGAAGATGTCGAAACCCCCAGGGTTTCGACCTGCAGGAAGGACGCCCATAATGTGCGCGGCAGATGTCCACATCTGCCCGGGGGCCGATATTCGCAGTTGCGTCAGTTCCTTAGCGAGCCCGGCAAGCGATGAACTGACGCTAACTTTGCCGTCAGGTCATCATTCCGCCCTCGGCGGAATTAAGGACCTGACGGAACATATAACCTTTAGGGGAATTGTGTTTGGCACTGAAAAAAAGGGCGGACACTCAGGTCCGCCCCTGCAATTGTAACGAGCATTGTGCCTACTCCACACCGTTCGGCAGACGAGGACGTCTGCCGGGCACAGGAAACTCTTTCTATCCCAGTGACCCGACTGCCGTCTCCACCGCGTGCAGAATCTCGCATGAGCGCACCAGCCCCCCTTTACGTGCCGCGCGGGTCCTCAGACCCGCCGGAATCTTCTACTCCAATGGTCCGACTGCCGATTCGACCGCGTGCAGAATCTCGCCGGAGCGCACTAGCCCCTGCATCCGGGTATGATCGGGGTACAGCGGACGATCCACATCGAGAAACTCGACATACTTGCGGATCACCTCTTTGGCCGCGGTCGTCCCGCGCCCGAACTTGTAGTCGCGCAAATCGAGCGCCTGCGCCGCCGCCATGAACTCGATCCCGAGGACCCCGTAGGCGTTCTCGAGAATCTGGAAATTCTTGATGGCGGTATTCATCCCCATCGAGACAAAATCCTCCTGGTCGGCGGCCGCCGGGATCGACTGGATCGACGCCGGCGCGGAGAGAATCCTCTGCTCGACAATGAGCGTGTCGGCGGTGTACTGGCTCAGCATCAGCCCGGAAAACATCCCGGCCCCTTTGGTTAAAAACGGCGGCAGCCCCACCGATAGCGCCGGGTTATTGAGACGGTTCATCCGCCTTTCGGAGAGGACACAGACCATCGTGATCGCCGCCCCGGCCATATCCATCGGGAGCGACACCGGCGACCCCTGGAAATTGGCCCCCGAAAGTTGCAGGTTCTCCTCGGCAAAAAAGATCGGGTTGTCGCCGACCCCGTTGAGTTCGATTTCGACCTGCGAGCGGGCGTACGCCAGGGCGTCATGCGCCGCCCCGATCACCTGCGGCGTGGAGCGCATCGAGTAGGCGTCCTGCACCTTGCACTTGAGCCGCCCGTCGTAAAGGTCCCCGCCGGCGACACATTTGAGAATCGCCGCCGCCGAGCGCACCGCGCCCTTGAATCCGCGCACCTCGTGGATTTTGGGGTGATACGGCTTCATATTGGCCTTGAGCGCCTCGAGCGACATGGCGCAGGCGATTTCGGCCTGCTTGAGCCATCGGGCGGCGTCATAGAGAAATATGGCGCTCATGGCGGTCAATAGATTTGAGCCGTTGATAAAGCCCAGCCCGTCGCGCGCCTTGAGTCCCGGAATCGGGATGCCGGCTCGTTCCATGGCGGTTTTGCCGTCGAGGAGTTCCCCTTTGAACCAGGCTTTCCCCTCCCCCATCATCAGAAGGGCCATCTGGGCCATCGGGGCGAGATCGCCGCAGGCCCCGACCGATCCTTTCTGGCAGACATACGGGGTGACGCCGCGGTTGAGCATCTCGACCATCGCCAGCGTTATTTCCGGGCGGATGCCGGAGTTGCCGTGGGCGTGAACATTGATACGCGCCGCCAGCGCCCCGCGGACATATTCGACCGGGGCCGGATCGCCGATACCGGCGGCATGGTTATAGATGAGATATTTCTGGAAATCCTGCACTTGCGCATCATTAAGGACCACTTCGGAGAATTCGCCGATGCCGGTATTGATGCCGTACATGATTTCGTGCGCCTCGATTTTTTTATCGAGCATGGCGCGGCATTTTTTGATCCGCTCCAGCGCCGCGGGCGCCAGTTCGACTTTTTCGTTGTCGCGGGCGATTTTGACCAGTTTCTCTATGGTCAGCCCGGAACCGTCAAGGACAATAGCCATATATACCTCGCAAATAAAATTCTATGGGTTGTATGGTAAGATAATATTTTCGGAGAAAAACTACTCATCCTGCAGGCCGGATGAGGATTTGGGCCGATAGCGGGAGAGGATAGAAATGGAATAATAACTTTCAGTTTTGCCGGATGACATTTTCCGCACCGTTTTCATGGCAGTTGAAATATATCGAGCGGCCGCCAGAAGTCAACAGAATTTGAAAGGGCTATTCTCTTCCGCCGGGAGTCAGGCCCCTGTCGGTTATATAGGCCGAGACAAGTTCGTTGGGCGTCACATCAAAAGCCGGATTATAGACTTTTATGCCATCGGGAGCGGTTTGGTGGTTACCCCAATGGGTGATCTCACAGGGGTCGCGCTCCTCAATGGGGATATCGGCACCGGTGGCGATGTTATTATCGAAGGTTGATGATGGAGCGGCTACATAGAAGGGAACGCTATGATCTTTGGCCAGCACCGCCACGGAATAGGTCCCGATTTTATTGGCGAAATCGCCGTTTTTGGCGATACGGTCGGCACCGACAATAACGAGATTTATTTTCCCCTGCTTCATCAGGAATCCGGCCATGTTATCGCAAATGAGAGTGACATCGATTCCTTCCTGCTGAAGTTCCCAGGCGGTCAGCCGAGCGCCTTGAAGGACGGGGCGGGTCTCATCGGCATAAACTTTTATCCGTTTGTCTTCTTCATGGGCGGTATAGATGACACCGAGGGCAGTCCCGATGCCGCCGGTAGCGAGAGCACCGGCATTGCAGTGGGTCAGAATGCTGTCTCCGTCTTTTATCAGCCCGGCGCCGTTTTCGCCGATGGCGCGGCACATAGATTCATCTTCTTTCAGGATGGCGACGGCCTCATCCCAAAGGTATTGGCGAAATTCGCCCAGATTATCACCGTCATAGGCGTGAGCAATATTAAGAGTCCGGTCGACCGCCCAGGCAAGATTGACAGCGGTCGGGCGGGCCACCTTGATTTCGGAAGCGATATCGGTAAGAATCCGCTTGAGATGATCAATATCGGCCTTGACTCTCGCGTTCGCGGCGATGGCGAGGGCAAAAGCCCCGGCGATGCCTATGGCGGGGGCTCCCCGGATTTCCAGGACTTTGATTGATGCAATGATATCTCGATAATCATCATAAATGTTGTATGTGACATTAAGGGGCAGTTGACGCTGGTCGAGGATGCGTAATTTTCCGTCGAGCGATTCTATCGTTTTAAAATTCATTTTAATCTCCAATAATTTGAATTACAGCACTTCGCCGTCGGCTCCGATTGTCAAATTCCAGAAAGACTATTTGCTGCCAGGTCCCGAGGTGCATTTTACGATTGGAAAAAGGGATGGTAAGATCGGGTCCGATAAGAGCGGCTCGCAGGTGAGAAAAACCGTTACCGTCATGCCAGGTGAGGTCATGGTGGTAAGGAGTATTGGATGGGATAATTTTCTCAAAAAACTCAGGAAGGTCTTTCATCAGGCCCGGTTCAAATTCGATAGTGGTCAATCCCGCCGTGGACCCGGGGACGAAAACGACGGCTATTCCCTGAGATATTTTTGTTGAGTTGATGGCCTCTTCAATGCGATCAGTAAGATTGATTATATGCCCGTTGCCAGCAGTTGAGAAATTGATTTCCACAGTTTTAATCATCGTTTATTTATAAATGGCACGTCTGATTTTGCGGGTGGAAGTCTTTTCGAATTCCTCAAGGCGGATTTCGAAACGGTTCAGTTTTTTATAATCCGCCAGCCGTTCATTGGCGATTTTTACTTCGTTTTCTATTATGGCATGAAGACTGGATTGATCCAGCGGATTTTCCAGATCGTGTATAGTCTGCTTTATATTTTCGAGATTGGGGACGATCAAGGCGAAGATTTCCTCTCCCATTTTGTTTTCCCGCTTGCGGCCTAGGACGATCGATTCGAGAATGAAGGGGGACATATGGAGGGCCGATTCGATTTCCTCGGGATAGATATTTTTCCCGGCCGAACTCACGATCAGGTTTTTCTTTCTTCCGGTGATGTAAAGATGCCCACCGGCAATTTTGCCCATATCGCCGGTATAGAGCCAGGCATCTTTCAAGAGGGCGGCCGTTGCATTGGGATTATCGATATAGCCGGGAGTTGTTATTCGTCCTTTGACCTTGATTTCGCCGATGCCGTCGCGCGACGGATTGTCAATGGCAATTTGCATATTGGGTAGGGCGGGGCCCACCGAACCAAAGCGGATATCACCGGGCCGATTGACGGCGACCACCGGCGAACACTCGGTCAGGCCATAACCTTCCAGGAAATCGAATCCAATCAAATTGAACCACTCCGATATTTCAGGAGGAAGAGGGGCGCCGCCGGAGACAAACAGGCCGATGGAATGCAGGCCGGTTTTTATCCGAAACGACTTGAAAAGCAGGCGCCCGGCATTCAGCCCGATTTTCCAGGAGAATTTGCTGATTAGATACAGCAATCGAATGGTCAGGCGACGAATTACAGGAAGTTCCTGAATTTTCTTTTCTATGGAATTATAGACTTTTTCGAATAAGAGAGGTACAGCGATAAGAAAGGTGACACGGTTGTTTTTGATATCTTCAAGAATGTCTCGCGACTTAAGGGAACGTGAGAAAACCACCGTGAGTCCCAGACAGAGAGGGAGTATGAAACCGCAGGTCGATTCCAGGGTGTGATGCAGAGGAAGCACCGAGAGAAAAATATCATCGGGATAGATCACCAAAGCATCGACCATCCCTTCGATATCAGAAAGAATATTATCGTGGGTCAATATTACGCCCTTGGGGTCGCCGGTGGTTCCGGAAGTATATATCAGAGAGGCGATATCACCGCGGCGGGTTTCATCGGACCAATAGGGATCCGAGCCAAGAAGTGTCTCAAATGTCGGCCCGGTTCCCTTATCAAAATTGATAACGGTAACCGGTAATAGTTTCGATTGAATAATATGATCGATCAAATCGCGGCTTTTGGCGGCACAAAAGAGAAATTTTACTCCCGAGACCCCGAGAATCAGGGAGAGTTCAGTCTCTTTCCAGAGAATATCAAAAGGAACGACAACTCCCCCCGCCACTTGAACGGCGAGGTAGGCAAGGCCCCATTCGGGACAATTTTCGGACAAAATTCCGACGCGGTCCCCATGGCTCAATCCAAGATGTTTCAGTCCGCCGGATAAATGGGTTACGGCATCCGCCAGTTGCCGATAGGTGTATGAGCGGGCGCCGGCCTTTCCTATGAGCGCCCCGTGATCAGGATATCGGGCACAGGTATTCAGAACCGACTGGGGCACGGAGGATGAGGCGGCGATTGCCGACGAATTCAATTTTAACATGGCATAAATTTATACGGTGGAACACAATTCTCCAAGTCCCATTTTTACACCAAAAAATTAAGGGCCATCTCCGCGGACAGCGGAAATGACCCTTTCGAAACAAAACAGGAGTAAACTTATTTGGACAGGGATATTGTCTTGGTCATGGTAATACTGCCCCGCAGATCAAGATCGTGCAACTGCAATATGACCGATTTAATGGTCGTATCGGCCGGAGCGTTATAAAGGAAGCCGGAGGCCTCACCATACATATTAGTGCGCTGGGAACCGTTGCTTATAGTTCCGCCACCGGTAATGCTGGCCACCAGCAGGTGATCGCCAAGCGGATTGCCCCAGCGATCCTTAATGGTGGCTGAAATCGGCACGGTGGTGCTGTAATTTACGGTCTGAGGGACATCGAGAATGCAGCCGCTGTAATAGGCCGGGCCGGTAAGGAGGGTGCATGGCATCCCCACGCCCGCCACGCTCTTGTAGCTGGCGGTCACAAAATCAATAGCTCCGATACCATCGTCGGCTGAACCGGTTATTGAATAATCATATCCAAGAACGACGGACGTGAGAAAAGTCTTGACGCGAGAAGCCGTGCAGCCATCCTGCACGACACCGGAAGCAACATTCAACAGATCCGCTTCGAGGTCGATTTCGGTCTGATCAAGGACATAATTGCCGTTCACATCGCGAATTTCCAAATAGAAGGTCTTGCTGGTTTTGCCATCGCAAATAATGGAACCGGGGAAATTCACGAACCAGAGGGTATCCGGAAGCCACGAGTTGGTGAAATACCCGGTATCCGCAAGGGTCCCCCCGTTAGTAGAGGCAAAAACTTCAACGATTCCATCAGCGGCAGGGTCTTCATAACCAGAAATCCACCAGGAGGTGGCTATTCCCTGTTCATCCTCGGTTCTTGCTTCATGGGCCATGATCGTCCCTTCATCGCACGAGAAGTATATGGCGGTAGAGTCGGCAACCGGATTGTGATAAATATCGGAAGCGACAGCGGTAACCTGAACTTTCTTATTAATCCAGCCCCAGTACTGGACATTGCATGCCTCGGCGCCGACGATAATATGCGCCGGAGGACCGGCATGAACCATTATCTGGGTGGCATTGGAGAGAACCGTATCGGAATAGGCCCGAATTCGAACCGTTCCGGAAATTGTGCCGGAGGCAATGGGGCACTTGGCGACGCCCATGGCATTAGTGGAAGCCACATAGGGGCCGTAGCCGGAAACACCGAGATGTTCCCCACCGCCGGGGCCATCGGTAATAATAAACGAAATCTGCAGGCCTTCCGGAACCGGATTGCCGTTGGCGTCATAACCAGTCGCGTATATCGCCGAATTCTCAATGCCGCCGGTGGATTTGACAGCCATATGAATATCCTGGGCCATCATTGAAATGCTGGCGATAGAAGCGTTGGGGGTCAGCTGGACCGAGGTTTCGGCGTTTCCTGAGACACTGGGGTCATCGACAGTGGCCCTAATATAAACGGATACGGCCTCGGTGCCGGAGGTATAATTGACCACCGCCTGCCCGGTACCGCCACTGGTCACTGCTGTCGAGGGTATGAAACCGATGGCGTCCCAATGCCCGTTGGGAATAGCGTCATACACAACCGAATCGACACCGGAAGTGAAATAACCGTTATTATCAACATCGACGAATTTCTCACCGGCGACAAGGCGAACCACGGTCGAATCAGGCACCGGCTGAGCATTGGCGTCTCTGACAGTCACCGTAACCTGTGAAGTCGACAGGCCATCGGCCAACAGCATAGATGGGGTAACGGCCAAATCGACATTTCCGGTGCCGGAGTGGCCCGAGGAGACGATACTGACCGAGACATTGCGCGAGGTTGAGCTGACAGTCGCGGTAAGAACGGCACTGCCGGTCTGGGTCGCAGTAAAAATGGACGCCACGATGCCGTCGGCATCACTGGTATCGAACGCCGGTGTAAAATATCCTGAACCTTCGGGGGTAACTGAGAATGTGACCACCCGATTGGATAGAGGATTGGTACCGTCGCTGATTTCGGCTTCAACGACCGAAGTGCTTCCGACACTAATGCTGGCGGGGCTGGCGGTCACGCTGGAAACCTGCAGTGTTCCATCGCTCTTATTCGAGGTGGAATTGGAACTGCATCCGGTAATCGTGACAACGGCCAGGGCCAGGAGAAGCAGAATCGACAAAATAGCTCTGAGTTTCATCATAACTCCTGTTTTTATAGAAATGAGTTCAGTTCATCGATTGATTTTTAATCAGTCCATTAACCTATATAGATTATCGGAATAATTCGATTCGGATTTAGCCAAAAGAAAACCCGCCGAAGCGGGTTTTCCATTAAGTCTGATCGGGTATTTTAGTGACCTTCAGCCAGGTCCTGTTCCACGATAGTGGGGGTAACGAATATGACGAGGTCACGATTTTCGACCGATTTCTGCTTATAGCTGAATAGCGCCCCTATTAAGGGGAGGTCCTTAAGAACCGGCAAGCCGATTTTCGATTCGGTTTCGTCCTGGGTGGTCAAGCCGCCGATGACGGCAGTCTGTCCGTTATTGACGACGACATTGGTTTCGGCATTATTGGTGTTGATAATAATACCGGAGGCGTCGGGCTGAAGGGTGCTTCTTTCCGGCATCAAGTGCATAAGAATCTGGTTCTCGGCCGTGATATGCGGGGTGACCTTCAATATCGTACCGACTTCTTCGAATTGAATGACGACATTCCCGGACTGGTCAAACTGCTTGACCGGCACTCTCTGCCCCATCTGAATACGAGCCTCTTTATTGTCAATCGTAGTAATTTCGGGATGGGCGATAATCTTACCTTTGCCGGCGGTTACAATGGCTGAAATGGTGGCATTTATATCCCAGCCCCTCTGGAGAGCGACGACGTTGTATTGGATGAACTTGTCGGTCACGCGATCGCCGTTCTGGGTGACGGTCTGCGTGATAGAGCGATCGGCATTGGGAACATAACTTCCACCTGACGTCCAATCGACGCCAAGTTCGCTCTCATCGGTCGAAGAGATTTCCAGAATTTGAGCGGAGATTTTAATCTGCCGGGCCGGCTTATCAAGTTCCTTTATGAAACCGATGACCCTATCCATGTTTTCCGGAACTTCCTGGAGAATGACGGAATTGGTGCGCTCATCGGCATCGACTTTACCGCGCTCGGTCATTAAAGATTTGATCGATTTTACGATTTCATCGGCGGCGGTATTGGCCAATTGAACAATCTTGACGTCAAGGCGCGCCAGAGTTTCCTTCTCTAATTTATGCTTTTCGTTTTCCGTCTGTTCTTTACGATAATCGGCGGAAGGCAGGACCCTGATATAGCCGTCGGTTTCGAAAACGATCGACAGATCATAGGTTTGGCCGATAATCTTCAGGGCCTGATCCCACATAACGTTGCGCAGGTTTATGGTGACACTGCCCTGGACGTTGGGAGCGACCACGACATTGACTCGGCCATAGTCGGCCAGAAAACGGATGACGGCACGAATGTCGGCGGCCTGGAAGGTAAGATTTTCAATCGGCACTGACGGATCCTTGGCCGCGGTACCGCTCGGGGTATGCTGGGCCATCGCAATGCTGCCTACGCTTACCAGAAGAATCAGGAGCGTCAAGAACAATCCATATTTGAGAAATCCACTATTTTTCATATTATCGCCGCCTTTCATTAGTTATGACCGAGGAAGAGCGCAATGGTTCGGCTCCACCCGTACTCGAATAACTGGAAAAATGCTTTGTCGGGATCTATTCTATCAACATAACCTTTTTTCACTTTATCGCCGGTTTTCAGGATATAGCCGAATCCATCCATATCTTCAAGAAGAGCGCGGTTGTCGCCATTAGTTGATTCCAGAATTCCGACCAGACGCGAGGTTTCAACGTCGGGGATTCTATTTTCCCGCGGGCCGTCGGTCCGCTTGGTGTCATCGATAAGGGTTTCGAACGGATCGCGGAACTGCCCGGGAGCGTATTCAATGACCATCCGCTGGGGGAATTCGGCCACGATTGTTCCTTTGAGTTTGTTCGGGAAGGTCGGTTCGCGACGAAACCGCGAAGTCGGCTTAACGCCCTCGGCGCTATCGGACGGCGTGTCTATCGCCGGCAAATCGTCGGGCGAGCCGCTTCCGGCGACAATATTGGAATCAAAATAAATATCGTCGGTTTTGCCCTTGTCTTCCACAGGGGCAGCGGTGCTTACTTCCGGCGCCGATTCGGTTTTTGCCACCTTCTTCTCGACCCTGGTCACCAATTGCCCGGTTCTAGTCGAAGCGATGACCGGAGGATTTGTTTTTTCCGGAGTGGAAGCCGCGACCGTCACGGAATCGCCGGCAGTTTGAGTCGATGCCGGTTCAACGGTTCCGTCCGGAGTGACGGCGACGACGGGATTCGGAGCGAGCGGTGCGGATTCGGATTTGGATTCAATCCGTGACTTCTCTTCGTCCAGGAATCGTGATTGAAATCCGCGAGCATATTTATTGGTCGCCACCGGCTGGCTCGGTACGACCGGCGTCTCGTCAGAGGCCAGAGTGCCGGTCTCGGAGGTCGTAACTGGAGATTCGACCTGATTTGCCTGATTAGTTTCGGCGTTCACCGAATTGTCCGATTCCGCGGCGAATATCGGTGCGACCGAAGGCGACTCCGAGGCGGTCTTTTCTTCCGCTACGACGACGGGGTCGGGCGTCGGGACTTTCTCCGACTGCCCCTCGGAAGCAGGCCTGGTCGCATTTGTTTCAGAATGGGCCCCGGTTACGGAAGCCAGTGCGGTCGATTTCACGGCAGCGTTGGCAGCACTGCTCCATTCCGGAAATTCGGCGGCCGCGGCATCGGGAACATACACAAATATATAATTGCCGCTTTTCTCAATGCGATAGACCGCAGACTTGCGGAGGTCCAGAACGACGCGAACTATTTTCTCCGGTTTCACAGAAAACTGACTGGTTCGCAGGGCCTCGATAGCAGACTGGGGCAGTTGGGTATAAGACTTCTGTCCCAGACCATGAACAGCCGGGAAAAGATCGATTATGACCCGAAACGGTTTTCCGTTTTCGGCCTCTTTGATCTGATGATTGAACTGCACGGGACCGGAAGCATCGATTCTTAAGACCGTCTCACCGTGAATCCGTTTCAGATGCAGCTGATCGATTGAAGTTTCAGCCATTAGGGCCGGGGTCAAAATCAGCAATAACGATATAATTAGCGCGATATTTTTCATTTTCATTTCTCCT
Source organism: Candidatus Zixiibacteriota bacterium (assembly GCA_900498245.1). NCBI lineage: Bacteria > Pseudomonadati > Candidatus Zixiibacteriota > Candidatus Zixiibacteriota bacterium. Next base: position 1,318,697 of record LS998015.1, on the reverse strand, counting down.
CTCGTCCCTTATATAACCAGTTCCTGTAATCTCTCTTCCGGTTTTACAAAATAGGTTGAGAGGATGAAATCGGCCGTGACAGTCGGTTTGGCGATGCCAACCACGTTGCGTTCCTCCCCCTCGTTGGGAACAGGGGCGCCAGCATTGACAGCGTTAATGGAAGTGAGTTTCAGGCCGGAAACGTTGGCGATAAACGGAAAATTGGCGATGTACCCGATGAATTTCCCGAAATCGTTATAGGTCCCGGTCATTTCCACTTCAAAGCTGGCCACATTATAGAAGCTTTCCGGCTGAATCGGCTGAGGTTCGATTCTGGTGATTTTGGTCCCGGTCAGGGACGAAGCGGTATGCAGCTGCACCAGAAAAGAAGGTATTTGTTTCACTTCGGGCAGGAGCTGTTCGATTTCGTGATAACGACCGAGTAAATCCTCATATTCCAATTTCAATGCATCGAGTGATTTCGATTTGAGTTCCACGTTTTTGAGATTGGTAATCATCGTTTCATATTCCTTGGTCATACCGGTCAACTGGGCATCATATTTGGAGTACAGCCGGGAGTACCAGAAATATACCACGACAAAGAAGGCGACGACGCCCAGGGCAATTTTCTGAATTTTGGGATCTTTCAAATCCATAGCAACTCTCTCCTCAATTTATGTTGGACCGAGTGGAGTCCAACCCCTCGCCGACTAACTTTTCGACTTCCTCATCGGAGAGATAATTAACGTTACATGTCAATTTGAAATTATATGCTTTCTGTTTGCCGAAGGTCACTTCCTTGGAATAAACCAGATCGACATCGTCAAAGAAATTGGAGCGCATCATCTTGATCATAAAGGAAGCCAGGGCATTCAGGGTAAAGGTGAAGCCTTCAATTTCGGCCGGACGCACAATAGGCGCATTAGGAGTGGCGGCGGCGGTATTTTCGGGCGCCGGAGCGGCCGCTTGGGACTGCGGAGCATATTTGGGGCCGGAGGCGCCGGCCAGTCCACGTGATTGCGCCGCGGAAGCGGGAGCCGCCTTTTCTTTCACCTCAGTAAAGTTGGAGAGCCAGACGAATTCGGGGACATTTTTAGATACGTCCTCGAGAATTCTGACCCAGGCGCCGCGATGACGGTCGAGACGCTCCACGGCTTCCATGCGATTGGTTATCTTGGCCTTAATATCAATAAGGGCATCAACCATCTTGATATCTTTCTGAAGCTGCTGGGTGCGGGAACGGGCTATTTCCATCTGCCCATTGAGTTCCTTCATTTGATGCAACTGATACATCGTGACAACACCGAGCATCAGAACGATACCGGCGACGGCCGCGACGGCATAGATGCCATTCTTTCCCAGACTGATGCTTCCGGAACGCTTGAGATACTGCTTGGGGAGTAGGTTAATATTTATCATGGCACTACCTCACCTTCCTCATCGCCAATCCCACCGGAACGGTCAGCATGGGGGCGATTTTCTCCGGCGCGAGATACTGAAACATATCCGGATCAAAATCGATATTACGCAGAGGATTCAAAATTTCCAGAGGGATATTCAATTTGGACTGAAGATATTCCGGCAGATACGGCACCAAGGCTCCCCCTCCCGAAAGAACCATCCAGTCGATCTTGTCGACCTTGGCCTGGGTTTTGAAATAGGAAAAGGCCAGTTCCATTCCGGAGATCAGTTCCTCGGTGGAAGAAATGATGGTCGCCTTCAGCATATCCTGATCGATCGAATCCTTCATTTCGCCTTTGATCGCCTTGGCCGCCAGTTCCGCATTGAGCCGGAATTCCTTTTGAATGGCATTATATATTTCGCGCGTTCCCGCAGAAATGTCGCGCGTGGAGTGATAAAGACCCTCATAGAGATACAAAACATTGGTGACATCATGGCCCACGTTAACCAGCACGGTGGTTCGAGTCGGATCGATTTCATAATTGTACTCGTAGGCATTGAGGGCGGCAAAGGCATCAATATCCACTATGACCGGCTGCAGTCCGGCATCAAGAATCAGTTCGATGTAGGAATTCAGGAACTCGTTGCGGGCGGCCACCAGAAGTATTTCGGCTTTTCTGGTTTCTTCATCGACCTTGATCACATGATGGTCGAGTGATACATCCTCAACATCAAACGGGGACCGCTGTTCCGCTTCGAAAAGTATGGCCTGTTCCGCCTCCGAACCTGATTTCTTATCGATGGTGAATTTATCGGTGATAACGCCATATCCGGAAATCGACACGACGACGTCCCGGATTTTCGGATCCACCTGGTCGATAAGGGACTGAATATTAAATATAACGGCTTCCCTATCGCGCACCTCGTCGGCGACGATGGCCTCGGGCGGCAATTCTCTAATGCCCATGGCCGATAAAGACAGACCGCCTTTCGAACGATCCAGCTTCACGAGTTTGACGGCGCTGGCGCCGACATCCAGACCAACAGTACTCTTATTCTTCTTTGAGAATAACATAGGCGTCTCTTCTATTTAAAGACCGTTTTGTTCATCTTTATATCTTATCGTCATATCTATCTTAAAATTAACTCCGCGACGCACCAATCAGCGGCCGGCCGTCGAATCGGCCCTTTTCCCTTAATGGTTTCGTCTTCTTTGAGATTATCGGACGGCGGGTTCAATTTTTTAACACTTTTCCGGATTTTTTTAATTAAAAACCCCCCGCGAGGTCGCGGGGGGTTACTACCGGAGGATGAGAAAGAGGGAGCTTTTAAGCGTCAATAGTTATGTATATAGTTAATTTTGGACCTCCCGGTAGAGGCCAAAACGTGTAACTGACTGATATTCACCACACTATTATTGTCCGACATCAAATATACATAGCCGGATTCGGAGGCTGTTCCGTTGGGAGAATAGACCAGACAGGAATTAAGCATGGTAACATAAAGATAGACAATGTCTCGGGGCAGGGTATCGATGCGAAGAACTGAATCGCCCGTCTCATAAACGTTAGTTCCGGGGTTGACCATATCCTTGAAAAGGGTGACAGTATGATTGTTGCCGTCAAAATATACGCCAAAAGGATCTTTTTGACTCAGAGCATAAGAGCGGGCTGTTCTCAGAGTGGAAAGAACATCCTTGGTTTCGCCTCGAAATCTGATGCGCTGAATGGCCCGATTAAAAATCGGTGAGGCCACGGCAGAGGCAATTCCGATCACAACGACGACCGCCATCAATTCTACCAGGGTAAAACCTGATTTGGGGCGCATGAATTTCGTCATAAAGCTATTCCTTCCAAAAGTAAACTCAAAGGAACACCTTGCAGAAATGGTGCCTTTCTTATGAAAATTGTGACATTTGACGTACCGATGTGCGATCATTTTGGCAGATAATAGGATATGACATTTTCGAATGAAATTTCGTCTCTGCGGTATCGATATCAGGCGGTCAAAAAATATTGGAAAATTCCCATATGACTTGCCCCCTGCCAACAATAACTTGACAATTTTTTATATTGACGTAAATTAATATGAGTTAAAATGTTACCCTCACTTACCTGCCGCCCGCAGAAAGGAATAAATATGAATTTAGGACGCATCTTTGGTTCATGTACTCTCTTGGCATTGATTGGCTTATCCCTGCCGACAATGGCCGAGCAAGCGGGGAATCTAAAAGCGGAGCCGGTGGTTCTGAATAAACCGGCGGCAGGGATTTCGGAGGCGGCGGGCAATTTTCTTAAAAGTCAGCCCGGGTCGAATGTGAAAATCTGGATTTTTTTCAATGATAAAGGTGTCTTTGACATGCCGTCATTCGAGGCAAAGGCGGCGGAACTGGAAATTGACAGACATGGAGAGGAAAGACGGCACCGGGCCGGCATTGACGGGGCAACATTCGCCGATTTGCCGGTGAATCAGGAATATATTCATCAGATCATAAATTCGGGCGGAAAATTGCGGCGGATTTCGCGATGGCTCAATGCCGCCAGTTTCGAGATATCCAAAGACCGGGTTGATGCCATTGGGAATTTGGCCTGTGTCAACAGGATTGAACCGGTGGCCACATTTAAGTCTATTCAAGAGACCTCCGAGCCGGCGGGAGAGATTCAAATGAAGCCGAACGCCGCCGATGCCCTCAGTTACGGTCTGTCAGCCGGCCAATTGCAGATGATCAATGTGCCGGCTCTTCACAATCAGGGATTCAACGGCAAGGGCGTCATCGTGGCCATGCTCGATACCGGATTTCGGAAGACTCATGAGGCCTTTGCCCCGGCCTTCGCCGGGAGCCGAGTGATTGCCGAACATGACTTCATATTTAACGACGGCAACACGGACAATGAAGCGGGCGACGCCCTGAACCAGCATGATCACGGCACGTACACCTGGTCAACTCTGGGGGGCGATGTCCCGGGGAAACTGTACGGCCCGGCCTATGGAGCATCATTCATTTTAGCCAAGACCGAGGACGTCCGCAGTGAAACGCCGGTGGAGGAAGACAACTGGGTAGCGGCATTGGAATGGGTCGATTCCCTGGGGGCCGATGTTATATCATCGTCACTGGGATATTCGGACTGGTATGTATACGGACAGATGGACGGTCAGACCGCCACTATCACGATAGCCGCCAATACGGCTGCGGGCCTGGGGATAATTGTCTGCAATTCCATGGGAAATTCGGGCCCGGCGGCGGGGACGTTGTCGGCGCCGGCTGATGCGTTCAATATTCTGGCTTGCGGTGCGGTCAATTCCGGCCGAACCATCGCCGACTTTTCGTCGCGCGGCCCCACTTTTGACGGGCGCACCAAACCGGAGGTCTGCGCACAGGGCGTAAGTACATATTGTGCGAGCGCCGGATCGAACAGCAGTTACGCCTATGTCAGCGGCACCTCTCTGTCCACCCCCCTGGTCGGCGGGGCCGCGGCGCTTCTGCTCTCGGCGAATCCAGCCCTCAATCCATTCCAAATTCGCAAGACTTTTATGATGACGGCCGATCGGGCCTTATCCCCCGATAACGATTACGGCTGGGGCATTATCGATGTACTGAAGGCATACAATTGGGGCGCAAATTTCACGGCCGCTCCGAATTTCGGATATGACACTCTGACCGTGACATTCGCGGACAGTTCGACCCCGGGGGCGTCGGCCTGGAAATGGTATTTCGGCGACGGTGATTCATCGATGGTACAGAATCCGAGTCATCATTACAGCACGGCGGGCTCATACGATGTGAGTCTCTATATTGAATCTTCAGAAGGTCCGCTGGCCCGCCTCAAAGAAGGTTATGTTGCGGTCGTAGCGGATACTTTGACTTTTGCGACAGATTCCGCCTTTGCCGGAAAGACGGCGGTGATATCGGTCAATCTCAAGAATACGCAGGAAATAGATACTATTATCATTCCCGTGGAATATGCAAGCGGCATGGAAGTCTCGCTGGATTCGGCCAGACTCGGAACTCGGACCTCCCAGTTTGAATTGATACATGAATTGTATCGAGATGATGCTTCTCATCGGGTCCTGCTGGAATTGATAGCCGATAACGGCGGCGGGGCGCCGCTATTGGAAGCGGGTTCGGGAGAAGTGGCCCGGCTGTATTTCAAATTGGATTCAATGGCGCTGCCGGGCGCGGCGGCGGATATTGACACGGCTTTAATAGACGGAAGGATACAATCTTTGGCCAATTATAGAGTAAATTACCTGCCCAGGATTGCGGCGGGCCAGTTGCTGGCCCGATATATTCAGCGGGGGGATGCCAACAATACCGGAGTAATCAATATTCTGGATATCAGTTATCTGATTAACTATCTATACAAAAGCGGGCCGGCCCCGGTCACTTTTTCCGCGGGCGATGCCAATTCGACGCTTAATATCAATATCCTCGATGTCTCATTCCTGATAAATTACCTTTATAAGGGGGGTCCGGCTCCGGCCAATCCCTGAGGATTTAAAAGACCTTGAGTCTGAGAAGTCCCGCCTGAGCGGCGGGACTTTTTTTAAATAATAAATTTGCCGTCGCGATAGAAGACTTTGCCGTCGGCGCTGATTTCGCCGCCCTGTTTCAAATCGCACACCATATCCCAGTGGATGGCGGAGTGATTGGTGCCGCCCGATTCGGCAAAGCCCGCTCCAACGGCCAAATGACAGGTACCGCCGATCTTTTCATCAAAAAGCGTATTCTTGGTAAATTTCTGAATTTCATAATTGGTCCCGATGGCGAATTCACCCAGACGGCGGGCGTTTTCATCGGTATCGAGCATGGAAATCAAGTAATCCTGGTCCTTTTCGGCGGTGGCCTCGACAACGAGCCCATTTTTATATTTCATCCTGACCCCGGCAACCTCTCGCCCGCCGTAAAATGCGGGATAGGTGAATTTGATCGAACCATTCACGGAATCTTCGATTGGCGAAACAAAGATTTCCCCGTCGGGGAAATTTTCATGTCCGCAGCAATTCACCCATTTCCGTCCTTTTACTTTCAGAGTCAGGTCGGTCTCATCGGCCTTGAGATGAATTTGTTCGGCCCGGTTGAGAATTTCAGCTAGGCGATCCTGTTCTTTTTCGACTTTGCGCCAGTAGGCCACCGGGTCGTCTTCATGAATATGTCCGGCATTATAGACGAAGTCTTCATATTCCCGGAGGGACATTTCCGCATCCTGCGCATGGGCCTCGGTCGGGAATTGGGTTCAGCACCAATGAAGGGTTTTATTTCCGACCCGCTCGAAAAATCGTTCCAGATAAGGCCGCGAGCCGCGGCTGAGCAACTGCTGACGTTTGGGGTCGACATTGCTTAAATTTTTTGTGTTGGTCGTGGCCCAGATACTCAACTGCGATTGAAGCTCTTCGACCTCCAGTTTCCGCATCGGTGAGAGATACATCAATTGTTCATCGTTGCCGAACTTGAGAAGAGTTTCGCGGATGTCAATCAGGCCCAGCTCTATCACCGAATTGGCGCCCAGTTTGATAGCTTCCTCATAAACCGCCAGGACCAGCGGCGCCGCAATCGGTTCGGCTGATATTTTAAAAAGCTGTCCCGATTTGACGCCCAGAGAATAATTCACCAGAACCTTGGCCAATTTCTGCAATCTTGAATCCATCTTGATCTCCAATCGAATTTCAAATCTTGACTTTTTCTTTGGTCAGGGAATACCATAAATATAATGTATATAAAGATCGATAGGGTGTAAAGGGCTCGGCGAGCTTTTCCACCAACTTATTTTCCGGTTTTTCCGTGAGTTTATAGTTATTTTGAACGGCCCGATGCAGTCCGGAATCCCCGATGGGGAGGCAATTCGGATGCCCGCTTCCGCGCATCATAATGTAGTTAGCCGACCAGGGGCCGATGCCGCGGATGGATTGAAGATGGGTTATTGCATCTTCAAGTGTCATTTCGGAAAGAATCGGGGCGCTGAGCCGATTGTCCAAAAAAGTGCGGGTGAGCCCCGTGATATATTCGGCCTTGCGTCGGGAAAATTGCAGGGATTGGAGTTCCGAGACGGAGACGCCGGACAGGTCATGCGGTTCAGGGAATTGATAATATATTACTCCTTTATGGGAGATTCCCTTCCCATATTTTTTGACCAACCGCGTTTTCAGAGTCGAGGCAAATTTCAGATTGACCTGCTGTCCCATAACGGCCCAAGCGGTAGCCTCATACAAGGTGGTCGTAAGGATTAATTTTAGGCCTCGAAATTCCTCTATCAGACGGCGGATCGCTCGGCTTCTTCTCGCAAGAGAATAAAAGGGCTTCAAATCAAGGTCAGAACAGAGCATGCGGGCCGCCGAAGCCTTGACGCCGGTAGAAGGAATTCGTTTATACCCCAAATTTGTCCACGAGACACGGCCGAGCGGTCGTTCGACCGAGCCCTCGCACCAAATTTCCATAAGAACGGGTTCTGAGCCAATATTCACCAGGCGGCGCAAATGCCCGCCGGCGGTATTATCTGTAATTTCGAATCGGCTGTGCTGGGAGAATTTCAGGGACAATTCAAAATTATAAGGGGCAATAACGGGAAAGGAGTCCTCAGGCATTTACTTTTCCGGTTCCCTCAAGGGCGGCAGTCCGAGCAATGGCAGAAGTCCGGCAATATTATCAATCAAAATGTCAGGTTGGCTTTCCGCCAATTTGATATTATCTCCAAAAGGGGATTTGACGGCCACTACGGGAAGACCGGCGGCATGCGCCGCCAGGACATCATTGATGGTATCCCCGATTACCAGCGAATCTTGTCGACTGCCTCCGAGGAGTTCCATTATTTTAAGATAGACTTCAGGATCAGGTTTGCCATGTTTGACATCATCGGCACCGGCGTAAACGGATATAATATCCTTCCAGCCGAGTTTCTGGATGATTCGATCGATATGGATTCGCATTTTATGGGTGCCAATTCCGATTTTGAAGCCATTTTCATATGCTCGATGCAAAACCATATCGGCCCCATCAAGAGCGATAGCGGACTCGGCGATAGAAACAATACCGCGGATTTGAAAATTACGGAAGAAATCTTCATACGATTTTGACGAGAAATGGGCAAACATCAGTTCCAACGGAAATCCGATAAACGGGGTTATTTCGTCGGCTCTTCGCGGAGTATCCCCGATGGCGCACAGGGCGAAATTGGTGGCCTCAACAATACCTGATGATGTGTCAATCAGAGTACCATCAAGATCAAAAAGCAGGGATTTTATGGCGCCGAATTTCATTTTGGAGGCATTGTCTTGCATATCTGACTTATTTAAAGAATGAAGAATACTTTTCTCTCGAGGTCAAGTCAATCAATTTGTCGCTTTGTCGCGCATTGAGTATGAATACCTTTTGAACAAAAACATTGCACCATATTGCAGATTAACACCTTTCTCTTTATAAGACATATGCTTATACTTTGATTGCAGTTTTGGTATAGGCCTTCGGGGAATCAATTCAATTTGGTCCGACTGAAATTTTTTTTAACTCAATCGAGTGTAACGGGTTACAATTTGAAACGAGGTCCATTAAGAAAAGTGAAACTTAGTAATCGGTTTAACTGTTAAATTATCATACAGATAGGAGTTCCACTCGGTTCTTATCTTGCTTGACAAAGAGGTGTAAACGGTTAAATTGCCTACGTGAGTTGGCATATAAAGGAGTATTCCGGATGAAGAATTTTACACTATCGGTTGTAGCTTTGACAGTATTTTTGCTGGGATTAATATGGCTGGCAGGAAGCGGTGAGGCCGTCCAGCCGCCGAAGACCAAAACGATTTTTCTGGCAGATACCGTTCACATCAACCTTGACGAAGTTCCAGCGGCATCCGATACGGCCTCCGGTGATTCGCGCGAGACTATATTCCGGGAAATCAAGAAATTCGATCAAACGGTTTTTGACATTAAGAATCGATATATGGAAGATATCGACACGAGGAAGTTAATTGATGCCGGTATCCGCGGGATGCTCGAGGATCTTGATCGTTACTCGGTCCTGATGGAAAAGCAATCCTATGATCAGTTGATGGAAAGTACTCACGGGAAATATGAAGGACTGGGAATGGAGATTGATGCCCGCAATGATCATATTATCATAGTTACTCCGATGGAAGGCTCCCCGGCATACAAGCGGGGCCTGAAATCGGGAGACATCATTTACGAAATTGACGGCAAATCAACTTATAAAATGACCACGTCGGATGCCGCCAAACTGATGCGGGGAACGGCCGGGACCAAAGTGACGCTTAAAATCAAGCGGGAAGGAATTCCCGACCTGCTCGATTTCGATGTGGAGCGGGCCGTAATCGAACTCAAATCGGTCAGTTATTACGGAGTGGTTCCCGGAACCAATATCGGCTATATCCGGCTATCCCGATTTGCCGAGGAGACCAGCAACGAATTGACGCAGGCGGTCAAGGATTTGAATGCCAAGGGCGTCGATGGTCTGATATTTGATATCCGCTCCAACGGCGGCGGACTGCTTCAGCAAGCCGTTGAAACCTCGGAACTATTCATCCCCGAAGGAAAACTGGTAGTCTATACGCGCGGAAAATATGCCGATACGGAGAGACGCTATTACTCACGAAGAGCCCCACTTTATCCCGATAAGCCGCTGGTAGTGCTGGTCGATGAAGGAACCGCATCGGCCTCGGAAATTGTTGCCGGTGCCATCCAGGATTGGGATCGCGGCATTATCATGGGTCATCCTACCTATGGCAAGGGTCTGGTTCAGCAGATATTCCCCGTCGGCAATGATGATGATGTGGCACTGAAATTGACCACGGCCAAATATTATGTGCCGTCGGGAAGGTGCATTCAGAAACCGGATAAGGAGAAAAAGGTCAGCTTGGCCGATATGGTGGCCATGAATTCCGATCAGGACTCAACGGCGGATTCGTTGAAGACCGATTCGCTGGCGATTAAAAACAAAGAGGTCTACTATACCAATAAGGGTCGGGTTGTTTATGGCGGCGGCGGGATTCTTCCCGATGTCGAAACCGAGCAGGATCGTTTTCTAACCCCGCTTGAAATAAATCTCGAAAGAAAGATGCTTTTCTTCGATTATGCTGTAAAATACCTGGCCTCCCACCCCGACATCGACCGCAACGTGGTTGTCACCGATGAAATGGTTAAGGAATTCAAGGATTTCATGGCGAGCAAGGATTTCACATATAAGACATCTTTGGAATCATCGCTTGATAATATCAAGAAAATCGTAAAGGATGAAAAGAAGGACACCATTTTTGACGCGTCCATCGCCCAGTTCGAAAAGAAGATAGAAAATGAAAAGGAAGCCGATTTCGCCAATTCTCTTGATTACATCAGGAAGGCGATTAAGCGGGAACTGGTGGCCAAATTGAGCGGCGAGCGCGGGGTTTATGAAGAAGTGATTCTCAAGAGCGATCCCGGTGTTCTCCAGGCCGTAAAATTGCTCGGGGACAAGACGGAATACACGAAAATTCTGCAGTCCGGCCAGACGCGCGGTGAAGTGCCGTCCGAATAATAAGCATCCGCAGTATAAGGGTCCCGTCAAAAGCGGGACCTTTTTTTATTTTAATTCAAATTTCTCTATCAGCCACCGGCCGCCCGTTTTCACCAGATCGAATTCGATGGCTCGGCCGGTATCGGCGGGGTCGGCCTTGATACGGCAGTTGACAACACCATTATTATCCGAATAATAAAATTCCCTCTCGGCAAAAGTGAGGAAGGTCCCGACGCCATCGGGATAGACGTCCGACAATAATTTTTCCGAACTGTACCCTTTGGAATAGGCGTCGGCGATTATAAGGGAATCGATGGCGGCAGGGTTGCGATCCCGAACACCTGCCTCCAATTTGGCCAGAAGGTTTTTTATAACCGGGATTTCGTCGCGGGACGGATTCTTGGCCCGGCAACCGATAAGGATAATAAGACCGGTCGCCAGGAGAAATACAGATATAAATCGATAATATTTCATCAGTCGGTCACCTTATTTAGGAGATAGACCCCCGATCCTTCTCGGGAGAGGACCTTTTCTTTTTCCAATCTATTTATTACCGAAGATACGATCAGGTTCCAGGCCCAGTAACGGGCGCCCGGCAGTTCGTAGATTTTATCGCCGGCGAAGGCGTCAACCAGTTCATCTCTTAATTTCAATGCCGGGGGGGAGACTTTCATATCCAGCAGGGACAAGAACGGTTCAATTTTGTCGGGATTATAATTATAAAAATCCGGGGCGTATTTTTGCGGAAATTCCCATTGATAATATATTCTCAAACCGGTCATGGGCCGGGACAAGGCCGTGCATACCACGTCGGGATTGTCGACCCCGCAATAAAACCTGTATCCGTCATTTTCGCTGAAAACATAATAGAACGAATTCCCCACAAATTGGCCGCCCGCGGCGACGAGGGACATGAATTTCCCCATATCGGCGTCACAGGGATCGGATAAATTGAAAATATTAAACGGAGTGCCGTCATTTACAAAATTGCGGCCCAGTCTGTCCCAGAGGAAGAGCGCCAGAACCGTCGGAAATTTATGATGAACAATGGAGCCGCCGTCCATGATATTATTGGGATCCGAAGTTAATTTATTTTCCTTTACCAGCCGTGCCATGAGACTGTCATAAGCAGGCATCGCCGCGGCCAGGCGGGTCGTCAAATCATCTATGGCCCGATCAATGTCGGGCTTCAGCCGTTTCAGTGTCGCCGGATCGATAACGGCAAAAGCAGGTCGAATTTTGCCGGCATTGCCGGCGAGAAAATTCCTCTGGATAAGGAGGGATATGGCTTGATTTACAAAAGCCGTATCGGCCGAGGTCATCCGGGCAATTTCGGCGGCTGTTTTTCCTTCGGCGATCAGATAAACAAGCAGGCGGTGAAATTGATTGTCGAACATTTCGCTTCGGTCGGCAAAAATCGGAGCATTAAGGCCGGCATCGAGAATATTTTTGACGGCCGACGGGACGCTGAAGTTCAGGGTATCGATTCGGGCAAAAAATACCTGGGATTCGAATAATTCATCGAGAGTGTCGATGACATCATACAATTTAATGTTTATGATGCCTTTACCGTAGTTTCCCGGAATAATGAAAGGGAGGCTCTCCTTCAGGGAAGCGGACGGATCCATGAAAAAGGACTGGCGAAATGTTCTGACAGGGCCGTCGGTAGGACCGGCAAAGGCGACATTGATTTGTGCCACCACCCATTTATAGTCGGGGCTGAGATTGCTAATGGAAAATTGAGCGGTTCTGTTCCCCCAGCCGGAGCCCGAAAATTGAAGTCCGGTAACATCGAACTCATTGGCGAAAACCGAAAGGGCCGGAATCAAGATTAACAGGAACACGACTGAAACGAAAGTTGATTTACGCATCCGCGACTCCTCTATAAGGATTTTAGATATTTTCCAGCCAACTGGCCACAGGCGGCATCAATATCGAGGCCGCGGCTCTTGCGAACGGTCACTGCCGGGGCCCGAGGATAAAGAAGCCGGCCGAATTCATCTACTTTTTCATCGGAAGGTCTATTATACGGCAAACTTCCCACCGGGTTATATGCAAGAATATTAATCTTGCAGGGAATCCCTTTGATCAGATTACTCAGCGCCAAGACATCGTCAAAAGAATCATTGAAGCCCTCGAATAAGATATACTCAAAGGTAATCCTCTTTTTTCGCTTCCGGGTAAAATAACGGGCGGCATCCATTAATTCGGAAAGTATATATCCGCGCGAAACCGGCATTATGGCCCGCCGCTTTTCATCAGTGGCGGCGTGCAGGGAAACGGCCAGATTGACTTTCAGACCGGTATCGGCCAGTTCATATATTTTGGGGACCAGCCCGACGGTAGAAACGGTAATTTTCTTGGCCGAGAGGGCCAATCCCAGTTCCGATGAAATTATCCCGATTGAGGAAATCAAATTGGGGAAATTCATCAGCGGTTCACCCATGCCCATAAAGACAATATTCTGAAATGAATCCGGCCCGTATTGGCGGCGGATGAAGAGGAGTTGGCCGACTATTTCACCGGTCGTCAGATTCCGTTTAAAGCCGATCTTTCCGGTGGCGCAGAAACGGCATCCCAGGGCACAGCCGACCTGGCTGGAAACGCAGATGGTCTTTTTGGCCTTTTCGGGGATCATGACGGTTTCGACAACGTTGCCGTCATCCAGCCGGAAGAGAATCTTTTCGGTACCATCCCGGGATCGGGAAATCTTTTCGGGAACGAGGCCCTCAAATCTATATTTTTCCGCCAGTTGGTGCCGTACTGACAAGGAAAGATCCGTCATATGCAAAAAGTCGGGTTGATTTGCGCCATACAACCATTTAAACAACTGGCGCCCCTTGAAGGGCTTCTCCCCCATCTCCAACATGAGGTCTTGCATCTCGGCAACGGTGCGTCCGAGGAGATTGATTCGTTCCATATTTTATTAATTTAATCCGAAAGCGATCTTTTTCAAAGTGTTTTACAATTCAAGGCGGCAGGAGACGAAATAGAAAAGCCCGCCGGGAGGCGGGCCTAAAAGACTTTTCCGAGTGGGCCTAAGAGCAATTATTTTTTCCCGGTTGACATGAGGATAATATTGACGATTTCGAGAAGCCGTTCACAGGAGAAAGGCTTTTTGATGAACATGTCACCGCCCACTTTGAAGGAACGGCCCATATCATCATTACGATCCTTACCGGTCAGAAAGACGACCGGGATATTGGCCGTAGCGGGGTCGTTCTTGAGATCGTTGCAGACGCCATAGCCGTCGGTCCCCGGCATCATAATATCAAGGAGGATGATATCGGGTTTAACCTGTTTGGCGCGCTTTAAACCTTCGTTGGCGACATTGTTGACAAAAACCTGATGTCCGGCATTGGAAAGGAAAGCCTCGACAATCTCGGTGATTTGAGGCTCATCGTCGATTACCAGAATCTTGGCGGTCCCGATTTTTTGTGAAATAGCCATATTTATAATTCTCTAATGTCTTATAATCTTAAATAAGTATCGGCAACGGGCCGGGATTTATTAGCGGCAAAGATAAAATTGGCCGCAGGACGAAGGGGAATATCGGCTGAATCAATAAAACTCGGGGCGGCGATCGGCGAATAGATCATTCAAAGAAGTAACCGATTTATTCAGGGCCTGCGAAGGGTCAATTTGCACAACAAGTTGCGCCGGTTCGACTTCCCCCAATTCTCCCAGAATTTTTCCATCCGGCGCAATTATCCGGGAATGGCCGATAAAATGCAGGGATTGGCCGGCTCGAGATTCATCCCCGGCGCGATCAGCGGTTATGGTAAAAACGCCATTTTCGAGCGCTCTGATTACCATCGCCTGGGGGCAGTGGGGCAATACCAGGTTAGAAGGATGACAGATCACCTGTGCACCCAGAAGGGCCAATTTGCGGGCCGACTCGGGGAAGCGCCAATCGAAGCAAATCATCATTCCGACTTTGATGCCCCGGAAGTCAAAGACTGAGAAACCGCTCTCGCCCGGTGAAAAGATATTCTTTTCAGTATTGAAGAGGTGCGTCTTTTGATATACCAGGAAGCGGCCATCGGGATATATAGCCATAGCCGAATTATATACCCGGTCCCCGGATTTTTCCGGGAATCCGTAAACAACGAGGGCATTTTTTTCATGGGCCAGCCGCCGCATCGCTTCAAAGGTATATCCGGTTCCAGGAGAATCGGCCAAAGCGAGGGCCTCTTCCCTGTTTTCAAAAAGATATCCGGCTGCAAATAATTCCGGAAGGACCATTAAATCAAATTTGACATCACTCAGGATATCGAGGACATACTCGACATTGGCTTCTATTTTCCCGAAGGCGGGGTTATTTTGAAACAGGCCAGCTCTAATCACGAATCCTCTTTTCTTATTGTTAGACTTTAAGATATCGCAAAGATAAAATAATTGCAACAGTTCCGTTATAAATCTATATTAGTCGATATGCCGGAAAAAGAAGTAAAAGAAAAGAATATAGTCACCAATCGTAAGGCATTTCGGGATTATGAGATACTGGAGCGGCGGGAGGTGGGCATTGAATTGCGCGGAACCGAAGTAAAATCTTTAAGAGCCGGCAAAGTAAATCTTTCCGACAGTTATGCATCGGTGGAGCATGGCGAGGTCATATTGTTTAACCTTCACATATCACCGTATGAAATGGCCGGCCATGAAAGCCATGATCCGCTGCGCCCGCGCCGGCTCCTATTGCACAAGAGGGAAATCCGCCGACTCTTGGCCGCCACGGCGGAAAAAGGATTGACATTGGTACCGGTACGGATTTACTTCAGAGGACCATATGTTAAAATAGAACTGGCTACGGCTCGGGGCCGAAAAATGTATGATAAACGGGAGGTGGCGGCCCGCAAGGAGGCGGATCGTGCCATGGAGCGAGCCGTCCGCCAGAAATCAAAGAGAAAACGGGATGAATAAGTCAAAATATATAATTGCCGCAGCCACAATTTTGACATTTTTTGAGGCGGCGGCAGGGCAGCAAATATCTGTTCAGATGCCGGGCGGGCTGGAAAAAGTGGATTATACACTCGAGGGGAATGTGGTTTATTTCTCCATGTCCCAACTGGCGGCGTTGTTCGGCGACAGAATTTCCTGGGAACAGGTCGGGCAGTCCGTTACATACAAGACCGAAAAGCACAACTTCACCTTCTTCCTTGATTCCCCTTTTTTCCGCATGGACGATTCGGTAAAAAACCTTTCTTTCCCGGCCCGGTTGAATAAGGGCCAGTTGTATCTGCCCGCCGAGACCTTTCTTCCCTTTTTCGATAATATCCGCCAGGAGCAGGTTTCCTGGGACGACGGCAAGAAGACCATTCGATTCGATTCCCGTCGTTATAATGTAACCGATGTCGCGCTTTCGGGAAAGGCCAATGGCCTTTTGATCGATATATATGTCAGTCAGCCCCTCGAATATGATATTTTCACATCGGAAGGCAACTGGCTCAATGTCTCCATCTCAAAAGGAACGGTCAATCGCCGTCAGATATTATCCCGTAAGTCAAGCACGTATCTGTACGATATAAACGCGGTACAATTCGAAGGTTCGACGCAGGTTTCATTCCGACTGCGCCGCGGGATCGGGAAATTCACGCACCGATACTTGACGAATCCGGGAAGGATCCAGATTGCCATTATCGACACGAGCGCCGCCGCACAAATAGCGGCTGAGCCGCCGATGGTGGGTCCGGATGCGCGAATCCAGAAGATAATTATCGATGCCGGGCACGGGGGCAGTGACTACGGAGCGATCGGGGCCGGAAATACCCGGGAGAAAGATGTTGTACTCGATATCGCCAAACGGTTGGCCAAAATTATCCGTAAAGACAAGGTTTTTGAGGCCGTATTAACCAGGGACAAAGATGATTATGTCCCATTGGTTGACCGAGCCAATAAAGCCAATCTGGTCAAAGGGGATATATTCGTGTCGATTCATGCCAATGCCTCACCGAAACGTTCGGCCCGCGGATATCAGGTCTTCTTTCTGGCCCCGGCCAAGAATGATTCGGCCCGAGCCGCTGCTCAACTGGAAAATGCGCCCTTTTTGGCCGAACGGAACGCCGCCGGCGAAGGAGAAAAAAATACCCTGGATTTAATTCTGAGTGACATGATTCAGACGGAATTTCAAAATGAATCGGATGACCTGGCGTCATTTGTGAACCGGGAATTGCGCAAAAATATCAGCGAGACATCGGATCGCGGTATCGACCAGGCCGGATTTTTTGTGTTGAACGGAGTATATATGCCCTCGATCCTGGTCGAGACGGCTTTTATCACCAACTCCGGCGACGAGAAATTGCTGGATAGCAAAAACTTCCGGGAAAAAGTGGCCGAGGCGATATATGAGGGACTCAAAAATTTCAGAGATAAATATGAGAGTGCCAAATGAATTCTGATAATTTGCGGGACCGGCCGATAGGGATTTTCGATTCGGGAGTGGGGGGACTCACGGTTGTCGCGGAAATCATGAAGATGTTGCCGGAAGAAAATCTGGTTTATTTTGGTGATGTCGGACGGTCGCCTTACGGCGGTCGATCCAAGGAAATAATAACGCAGTTTACGCGCCAGGACATCCGTTTTCTCCTGGAGCATCATGTCAAATTCATCGTNGCCGCCTGTAATACCGCCTCGGCGGTGGCGCTGGATACGGTGCGGAAGGAGTTTGATATAGACATTCTGGGCGTAATTGAACCGGGTTCAAAGGCGGCGGTAAGTTACAGCCGCAACAGCCGGGTCGGCATTATCGGAACAGTGGCGACAATAAGTTCTGACAGTTACGCAAAATCGATCGGATCGAAAGATATCAAAATCAAGGTCTTTTCGCTGGCTTGCCCGCTTTTCGTGCCGCTTGTCGAAGAAGGATATATAGACCGGGATGCCACCGGTTTGATTGCCCATGATTATCTTCAGACGTTGATTGATGTCAATATCGATACCCTGGTATTGGGATGCACCCACTATCCCCTTCTGAAGCGGGTCATCGGCAAAGTTATGGGGCCGGCTGTGCGCCTGGTCGATTCCGCCGAAGAAACCGCTCGCGAGGCGGCCGCCGTTCTCGCGGCCAAGAATCTCCTTCGACCCGAAGGACAGGAAGTGATTCACAAATTTTATGTTTCGGATGTCCCCGACCGTTTCTCGCAGATTGCACAACAGTTTTTGGGACAGAACATCAACAATATTACCCGGGTCGATATTACTCGTTACTGACATGGAAATCCTGCTCATTATAATAACGGCCGTAGTTTCAATTGCCCTTTCGACTTTTGTGGTGGTACGAATTTTCTCCCGACGAATTGAAAATAATGTCCTGGCCAAGATGGAAGACTCATTCAGCCGGGCGTCGCTCGAGGCCATTTCGAAAAATTCCGAGCAATTCCTGAAATGGGCCAAAGAACTCCTTTCGAAAGAGACAGAGGGCAATGTCAGGGAACTGAACGGCAAGAAAGAGTTGATCGACAACACCCTGCAGCAAATGAAATTGGAAATGGGCAAAGTGCAGGAAATGATCACGGCTTTTGAAAAGGACCGCGATCTAAAATTCGGCGCCATCAGCAAGGGACTGGAGAACCATTCCCAGCAGACGGCTCGCCTGCAGGAAATCACCCAGAATTTGAGCCGTATTCTGGCCGACCCGCGCCAGCGGGGAATTTGGGGGCAGAAGATTGCCGAAGATATTCTTCAAATGATTGGAATGCAGGAAGGAATTAATTATCATCAGCAGAAAGGGATGGCGATCGCCCCGGGACGCCCCGATTTCACTTTTCTTTTGCCGAATAAAAAAATTATCAACATGGATGTCAAGTTCCCGCTTGATAATTTCCGCCGTTATATAGAGGAAACCAATGAGCCGTCGCGTCAGGGATACAAAACCCAGTTTCTCAAAGATGCCCGGACCATGGTGAAGCAGGTGACGACACGTGACTATATCAACACGGACGCCGATACGCTCGATTACGCCATTGTTTTCATCCCCCTCGAGCAGGCCTATACTTTTATCATGGAACAGGACGGCAATTTCATGGATGACGCCTTGCGATCCCGGGTGATTGTTTGCTCCCCCTGGACGCTTTACGCCATGCTGGCGGTGATCCGTCAGTCGATAGACAATTTCAACCTGGAGAGATCAGCCAACAGGATTTTGGAGTTGATGACAGCGTTTTACAAGCAGTGGAACAACTATGTGACGGAAATGGATAAGATGGGGAAAAAAATCGATGACCTTCACGGTGTTTTCAACAATCTGGTGACCACTCGCCGCAATCAACTGGAGCGGCCGCTTCAGCAGATCGATCAGTTGTACCGGCAAAGACATCCGGCGGAATCGAGTGATGAATTGCAGCCGGCGGCTCTACCCGACGGCAGTAGACAAAATAGCAAGAAATCGGAAGAGGATTTTTAGGACATATATGGATTTGATAAAGACCAAAATTGAGCAGACCGTCGAAATACTGAATGAACTGGATATCGATCTGTGGCTAATTTTCTGCCGGGAATCGGATATGATGGCCGATCCGTCATTATCGCTGGTAGTGGGACATAAAGTTGTCTGGCAATCCGCGTTCTTCTTTACCCGGGATGGGGACACGATCGCTTTGGTCGGAAGTTACGACACGGCCAATTTTGAACGGGCCGGCCGATTCAAAAAGGTTCAGCCCTATGTTGAAGATTGCGGCAAAGAAATCCGGAAAATTATAAAAAAAATCGATCCCCGGAAGATTGCTCTCAATTTTTCACAAAATGACGATGCCGCCGATGGCCTGACGCATGGAATGTTCTTGCTTTTAAAAGAATATCTTGAGGGAACGGCGTATGCGCGCCGCTTCGTATCCTCGGAGAACCTGATGGCGCTGCTGCGCGGGCGAAAGACCAGAGAGGAAATCGAACGGCTATCCGCAGCCGCTTTCCTGGCGGCCGACTGCTGGAGACAATCATTAAAGGACATAAAAGCAGGCTTGACCGAAATTCAGATCGCTGATATTATCGACGGCAATATGCGCAAACTGGGGGCGATCAATTCCTTCGAAACAATAGTCAATGCCGGGGCCAAATCAAATCCGGGACACGGGGGGCCGTCCGCGGCCGTTCTGGAAGGGGGCGATTTACTGCATGTCGATTTCGGCGCGAAACTGGATGATTATTGCTCCGATATTCAGCGACTGGCTTATATTAGAAGGCCCGGCGAAACGGGTGCGCCGGAAATTCTCATAAAGGCCTTCAACAAAGTTCGGGAGATAATTGATGAGACATCGAAACTCTATCGGCCGGGCGCCAAAGGATTTCAAATCGATACTGTCGCCCGGAAAATGCTTCGCGCCGACGGATATCCGGAGTACCAGCACGCTCTGGGGCACCAGTTGGGGCGATCGGTGCATGACGGGGCTTCGATAGTAGGGCCGAAATGGAAACGGTACGGCCGCACACCGACCATCCCGCTGGAAGAAGGCAATATCTTTACGGTTGAGTTAGGGATAGAATTGGAGGGGATAGGATATGTCGGTCTGGAAGAGGATCTGGCGGTCACGGAAAAGGGTGGTAAGTTCCTCTGCCCGAGGCAAACGGAATTAGTGGTGCTATGAAAAAATTACTATTACTCATACTTTTGTCATTGATATTAATTCAATGCGGTCCGGCCCCAATGAAGGAACTGCCGGGCAAAGAGGAAACAGCCCCTCCTCCCTGTACTCCGGAAAATTTGGTGGTTCGTCCGGGGAATCAGCAGGTTCTCCTGAAATGGGAGACAAATTGCCCGCGCGGGGTGATTTTATCGGGTTACAACATTTATCTGCTCGAGGATTCTCTCAAGCAGAAGGATTTGCAGTCCAATGCCGGCGAGAGACTCAAACCGTACAATGCAGAACCGTATCCCGGCGATACCAATCCGGAGAGGGGATTTGAAACCATAACGATAAATAATCTCCGGAACGGAGCCGACTACTATTTCCTGGTGCGGACCGTCTTCCCTGACGGCATGATGTCGGGATTTTCCAATCAGGTAGGCGCTATTTGCCGCCCCGAGGGTGAATTTACACTGGCTTTCCGTTATTCCGATTTGAATGACGGATTTTCTTTTGCCAGAGGAGAAAGTGTCCGTGCCGATGCCAGCGCCAACGACCTGTACTTTTTCGAAAAAGACGGTTTCGCCTTTCTGGCATCGCCCAGCCGCCTTAACGGATTCCTACGAAAGTCGAAATTCTATTCTTTGGGAAAGACGACAGATATTTATCAGTACCAAAAATTTGACATTGATATTCCCTCCGAAGAAAGAATTCCGATTCTGGCCGGAGAAAGTTACTTGGTTAAGACAGCCGACGGGAATTTTGCCAAAATCAGAATTGAGGAAATTTCAGGAAAAGATCGTGATCGGGTCCTTAAGATAAAATATATATATCAGACCATAAGGAATCTAATAAGATTCTGAAATGAAGATTTAGTCCGGCAAAAAATAGTTTCTCTTCTTCCGGTTAAATGCTATCTTTCCTCGCAATATGGCCAATCGGGCGACAGTCAAAAGTGAAAAGACGATTCTGCTTTTTATATTAATTGCCGCATTTATTATGCGGGCGGCTCTGGGGCTTTATTCTGATCAATTGAATCATCCTGACGAGAACTTTCAGATTTTGGAGCAAGCCCATCGGCTGGTTTTCGGATATGGAATTATCCCTTGGGAATTTCGGCACGACGCTCGCTCCTGGCTGGTTCCCGGTCTAACGGCGATTCTCCTTTATCCTTTCAGAGTCCTTGGCATCGCTTCGCCGCCAATTTATGTGCCGGGAGTTAAAATTGAATTGGGCCTAATATCTTTGATAGCGATCCTGGCAGCATATAAAATCGGCAAACGATTGCATTCCGGTCGTGCCGGGTTATGGGCGGCCTTTTTTTGTGCGGCCTGGTTTGAAATCGCCTATTTTTCCATCAGGCCATTAGGCGAAGTATGGGCGACAACATTTTTCCTGGCGGGGATGGCCCTCTCATTTGATCACGACAACGC
This sequence comes from Candidatus Zixiibacteriota bacterium, assembly GCA_900498245.1. Taxonomy (NCBI): domain Bacteria; kingdom Pseudomonadati; phylum Candidatus Zixiibacteriota; species Candidatus Zixiibacteriota bacterium. The sequence goes on along the minus strand of LS998015.1, from coordinate 1,296,836 downwards.
GGTAAAGTTGTTTTTTACAGGAGTGTTAATTTTAATGGCGGGGGCGATTAGAATCAATTATCTGCCCGGAGTCCTGTTTTTGGGGGTCATAGCTTCATGGAAGTTGGAAAAAATAAAAATCATACGATTTGTTGCCGGAATTCTATCAGGTCTCATACTTGTGGGGGGGCTGGATTTATTGACATATGGAAAACCCTTTATATCCTATATCAATTTTTATGAGATAAATCGCACCTATTTCATGGCCGGAAAAGTGGGGTCCGTTTTCAGTTCTGAATACTTTATGCAGACTGGGTGGGCTTCCCTATTTCTTTATTGGTTCATCATCGCGGCCGGGTTTATGGTACTTCGGTCAAGTCGAAAGGTGCTCTTTATCATATTACTCGTGCTGGCGACTCACATGTTGATCCCGGCGCGATCACAGGAAATCGCTTATCGGCACATTTATCTGGTACTGCCTCTAATAATGATTATAGGGGGAATTGAAGCCGCGGCCCTACTGGATCGAATCAGTAGCCCCAAGATCAAAGCAACTGCATTCGGGCTAATTTTGCTGATTTTTATCGGTTGGAGCACGGCCGGAGCGATGGCGCTTTTGCCGGGACAAAAAAAAGTCTATGAAAATAAGGCCGTCGAAGCTATGCAACACGGCATCTTTTATAAAGATCCTCATCTTGAGGCGTATCTTTTTCTGAGCCGATTGAATAATGTTGTCGGAGTGTATGATGAAGCCGATTTCTGGTTTCGGAG